>CAZXYA010000119.1:0-19123 GCA_964644655.1 uncultured Saprospiraceae bacterium
TCCCCCAAATAAACTAATTACTATTGCAAGTAAAAAATTATTCCTCAACATAATAAGTTTAAGTTTTTGAAAAAAAAATAATAAAGATGCCAACTTCTAAACAGTTGATTTAGTTAAAGTTATAATGTGTTTTCTCTAAAAAGCGGCACCTGTTTATACGCATTAAAAAGTAGGAGCGAATATAGTTATATCCGACCTTAAATTAAGTTTCTCATATTTATCTAAATGGGAGTGAATAGTTTTATCCTACAATTTTTATATTTGGATGGAAAATTAGGGAGGTTATAGTTTTCTATAGCAAAAATAAGTCCAGTAGTGGAAGGCAAGTTAGCCTTTTTCTCGCAAAAAAGAAACAAATACTAGCATTATCTACCGTTTTCTAATTAAATTAAAAATATATTAAGTTAAGAACTTCTCTACCGTACACTTTTTACAGAGTCATGAGCAGCCCATCCATTTGGGTTCAGAAACTTACATTTCTTCATGCTATGCTTCGTGCGGAGAAAATTATTCATCCTAAACCTTATGTTTTAGCCACAGTAGGCGGCGTTTTTTAAAAAATGTACGGTATAGAATTAAGAACAAAAAAATTACTCGGCAACAAAATAAAAAAATAATGAAAAAAGTTGGTTTTATTACCTGTCAAAACTATGCCTCATTAGATGCAGATGAACAACATATAATAGCTCCCTTCAAGGCTGCTGGAATAACAATCATTCCTGTGATATGGGACCAACCAATTGATTATGCTGCTTATGATCTATTGCTCTTTCGATCTGCATGGGATTATCATCAAAAGACAGCTGCCTTTGAAAAGTGGTTAGAGCAGCTAAAAAAAATCAAAACGCCCATCTATAATCCAATTAGTATTATTGAACAGAATTATGATAAGTATTACCTAAAAGAGTTACAGGACAAGGGATTCCCAATTATTCCAACTTTGTTTTTTGAAAATGTAGCTACCCTCAATTTGGCACACATTTTAAAAACACAACAATGGGAAAAAGGGGTTATCAAACCTGTCATTTCTATGTCTGCCTATCATACTTATTCCTTTGACCAGCACAATTGCCAGAAATTACAAACACAATTAGTCAATTACTATGGAGGTACTAAAGTCATGGTCCAACAATTTGCTCAAGAAATTACGACCGAAGGAGAATGGTCTCTGGTCTTTTTTGACAAACAATATTGCATGACTGCCTTGAAAAAACCAAAAAAGGGAGACTTTAGAGTGCAAAGTGAATTAGGTGGTACGATTACTTATCCAGAACCACCCGCAACTATTATTGCAGAAGCCAAAGCTATTTTAGATGATTATGAAGAAGAAATACTTTATGCCAGAATGGATGGCATTATTCGAGATGGCCATTTTTTATTAATGGAAGCAGAATTAATTGATCCAGAGTTATATTTTCGGTCTGGCGAAAAAGGACAGCAGGCGTTTTTGGAAGCTGTACAGAAAAGATTTTGAAAATGATGAACGATGAATGATGAATTCGTTTATTGGTATTACTTTTCGGTTATTACTTAAATCTAAATTAAAAATCGCCGCCCATCCGCTTCGCGGTTCTCTCGCTTAAATGTCCACAGGACATTTACCCTTCGGGGTCGCTCGCTCATCCTGTAAATCCTAATAAAATCCTGTCATCGTGTAAAAAAAGATTGCCGAGTGAAGTTGTGGCTTCAACACTCGGCAAGACGGGTTTTTCCATCAGATAGATGGACAAAACCAAGTAAGGTCAAGGACAGATAAAATGATTAAAAAACAAAATAAAAGTACCCTTACTCTTAGAACTTTAATAGTTGTTGGGGCATTTTAAAAATGTCCAACTTGTTAATAAAAAATATCTGTAATTCGAGGACAAAATTAAGGGTAAAAAAAGTTGATGTCAATTTTAGTCCACCTTTTTTTAAGACAAATGTTCTGAGTCCAACATTTTAAAGAAAAAGAACGAACTTTATAATTATTTCAAGGTTCTTGAAATAGCGCTATTAAAATAGACTTAACATTGTGTGTATTAAGTACCAATAACTTATCATTAGATTTCAAAATCAAAAAAACAGATGGCATCCTTCTCACAAATCATCAATGGCGAAACGCCTGTATTAATCGATTTTCATGCAACTTGGTGTGGTCCATGCAAAGCCCTAGCACCTATTATCAAAAATGTCAAAAAAAAGATAGGGGATAAAGCCAAAATTATCAAAATAGATATTGATAAAAATCAGGCATTAGCGAATAAATTACAAATTCGAGGCGTTCCTACCTTAATTTTATACAAAGGAGGGGAGAAAAAGTGGCGACAATCAGGCGTAGTTTCAGAATTAGAGTTAATTCGAGTAATTGGCGAACATTTGTAATAAATATCATTTATTTGCTTAGTAAAAGCGAAAATAGTTATATATTGCGAACTTTATTAATGAGAATGCTACACTAGTTTTAATTAAAACCTTTGTGTTAGGCTGTTCAGAATTATGCAGGTATAGGAATTTTTCGGCTCCATATTTTTCTAGGCCAAAAAATCATAAATCATAGTTCATAAATCTTACCTGCCTGCCGGTAGGCAGATATAATTTCAGATTTAAGATTTTTTTCGCCCCTTCAAAAATCAAGAGGACTTTATCCTATATGCTGAACAGCCTAGCTTCGTGCACCGTTCACCATAAACTGTATACCCTCTTATGTACCTAACCGTCCATTTTGGTTTAGAACTTGATGATAAAATATTTCCTAGAGGCGCAACGACCGAATTAGGCGTACATTATTTTGGTCCTCAAGGCTTTCTGTTTTTATTAGAAGCACATCTGGGGTTAATTGGTCCAACTAATACCATTGATTATCTAAGAATCGCTCAATATCGCCACGCACTACAACAACATTTAGATAATACGCCCAAAGCCTTTTATAAACAATCCTTTGACGCCGATCAATTGGCAGCAGCCGAAGAATTATTAAATCGTAGAGATGAACTAAAATTAGCAGGTTGGGATTTTGAATTGGCGAATGATTTACCACCTAGATTAGCCGATTTAGCAGGCGTGGAGGAAGCTTTAGAAAACGCAGATTATGACTTTGCCACAGGTTTTGCCGATCGTTTTATTGCTGTTTTAGCTGCTTGTGAAGAACGTGCTACTCCTATCCAACAATTATTGCTCAATGAGCCTCGTCCTTTATTTCCTTTCCATTGGCAAAAACTCTTTACTTGTTTAGAAGAACAAGGAACAACGATTAACCAATTACCAGAACCTGTTATAGAAGGCGACCACGATTTAGCGATTTTCCAAAAAGCACTAAACGGGGATCGAGGAAAAGTGGAGGCACAACAAGATGGTTCATTATTGGTCATTCGAGCCAAAAGAGAAACAGATGCCGCTGCTTTTCTGGCAAAAAAGATACAACTCAATCCAGATTATCATCCTGTCTGTTTGATTCCTGAAAAAAATCGAGCATTAGACAATGCCTTAATCCAAGAAGGGCTGCCTAGTTTGGGTATTTTATCTGCTTCTTTGGCTCGACCAACTTTGCAAATCATCAAATTGGTAACTACTTTTTTGTGGCGACCAATTGATCCTTATAAAGTATTGGAGTTTGTAACGCTGCCAATTAAACCTCTAGAATCTGATTTGGCAGTTATTATTGCTCGACAGATAGCCCAAAGACCCGGTTTAAATAGTGATAATTGGTATGCTTCTATCAATCAATATTTTGAAGAATTAGAAAAGAAAGCAGTAGCCGATCCGCTGATAAAAATTGATAAAATTCGGAAGGAATATCAGTTTTGGTTTGAACGAAGACGCTACGATATTTCCAAATCTTTACCAAAAGATGAAGTCATTGAAGTTTTTGAATACATTGCTGATTGGGCGTCTCAGAAGTACGAATCAGATGGTAGTGTCAACAAATCACTTTTGGTATTAAGCGAACAATCCAAACGAATTAAAGAATTGATGGAGGCTTTACCAGATGCTTACAATTTTTTGAATAATTTAGATTTAGAGCGAATTGTTCGGACGATTTATCAACCTTCTCCTGTTTTATTTAGAGAAGTAGAAGTAGGTCACTTACCCTTTGTTTATCATCCGAGTGCATTTATTCAACCAACACCAGATTTATTATGGTGGAATTTTTCTCTGAAGGAACAACCCTCTTTTTTTTCTAAATGGTATCAACCAGAAATCGAATACTTCCAAACGAATGATATTGAATTAGAAACCCCCAAAAAAGAGAATGATGTCTTAATTTGGCAACGAAAGCGCCCTATGTTGCAAGCAAGCGACCGCCTAATTTTGATTATTCCAGAAAGGGTCGAAGGAAAAGAGGTTTTATCGCATCCACTATTAGGAGATTTAGAAGCAACTTTTGGCAATTTAGAGGCACTTACTTTTGATATTGACAAACAACAGAATGCCGCTTGTTTAGAAGGTACTTTTGATTTACCAAATTGGGTTCATTTAAACCAACAATTTATTAGCCGACCAATTCCTATTCTAGCGGTAGAACAGGACGAATTATTCAATGAGCGAGAACATGAGACGTTTACAAGTTTAGATTCGTTGTTTTATTATCCTTATCAATGGGTTTTTCGGCATAAGGTACGCTTACACAAATCCTCTATTTTAAGTGTCGTCAGCGATAATGCACTATTAGGGAATTTGGCGCATCGTTTCATAGAGTTATTATTAAAAGAAGACATCCTGCTTTGGCAAAAAGACCAAGTAGCAGATTGGATAGACCAAAAAGCCCCTCGATTATTTGCCAGAGAAGCCGCTACCCTACTTATGTATGGGCGAGAACCAGAACGCTTGGCTTTTTTAAATACCATTAAATATGCTGCCTGGAGTTTGGTTTCCAGTATTCAACAAAATGGCTGGAAAGTAAAAGGCACAGAAATGGACTTGAAGGGGCATTTTATTGGAATTCCGATGAAAGGAAAAGCAGATTTAGTTTTGGAAAGAGATGGCGAATTATGCGTAGTTGATTTAAAATGGCGAGGGGGCAATTATCGAAAATCGGTTATCAAAAATGAAGAAGATTTACAATTAGTCATGTATGCCAAATTATTAACACCCGATGCCACTTGGGCGCATACAGCTTATTTTATTCTCGAAAAAGGAGAAATGATCGCTCGGAATAACCAAGCTTTTAAAAACTGTGTGGCTGTCAATCCCGATTGTGACCATATCGAAATCAACGAAAGAATTTGGGGAAAAATGGAAGCGACCATGAGGTGGCGCAAAGCACAATTAGATAAAGGAAATATCGAAATTCGCACCAAACAAACCCAACTGGATTTGGAAGAAGTTTATGAAGGCGAATTGATGGATTTATTGGAAATGAAGGATGGCAATGCGCCTTTTGATGATTATGGGGTGTTGATTGGATTAGTGAAGTAGGGCAGTACACGGTTTTAGCTTCACGGCATTAAATATCAAAAAAATTATGCTTTTTTCAATCCCCTTTCTAGTACGTTTAAATTAGAGACATATTTACCACTATATTTCCAATCATTACGAAGATTAGCCCAAATTTTCTGTCGGTCAATTGCAAGTTGAATAAAAGGTTTATTCTTTTTTTCAATTTTTCCTTCATCTACTAATTGCCCAAAACCTGTTGCTATGACAGATACATCAATTGTAAAAATATACTGCTCATCATCATATGAATCATCTTCAATTTGGGATTTAATTAAAGCCTTATCAAGAATTTCTTCATTATAATTTGCTATACCAGATTCACTCACATCTTCTATAGTCCATTTTAGGCATTCAGAAATAGGTTTATTGGGATTTTCCTTTTTCCATCTTCTAAACTCTGCAAGTGCCATGTCCCCTTCATCAGAGCCAAATGGTGCTAATTCATCTGTGCAATCCCAAAAGAATTCATCTGGAAATAATTCTATTGCTCGTTTGTGAGCATATTCTTTATTTATTCCATAAATTTCAGCTTCCATATTTTCTAAATTTATCACATATACCTTTCCAAAATAGTCAAAACCCGCTCCGTCAACTCATCCTTACAAGCCAATTGATAATCTTCGTAAGTACAAGGAATCAATTCATGTTTACCTTTAGTAGCACTATCCATTTGTATCCACCAACGACCGCTTTTAGTGCTTTTCCAAAAAGTCGCATTATGATCATACTCTTTAAAAGAGATAATATATTCTATCATACCATCCGTTGAAGCAGGAAAATCTCTTTTTCTATTATAAATGCCTTGTATAAAATACCAGATTAGGTGTGCAATTAACTGAGCAGTCTGCCCACCTTTATCTTTTTTAGGATGATAGCCATAAAAACCAAGCGAGGTTAATTTGTCGCTCATCCCTGCATAATGACATAATTGACAAGCTTCTTCGGAAGTAAACCCGCTTGGTGTATTTTTCCAAAGTCCAGGTGCTTCTATTTGTTTGAGTGCTGACAAATTAAAATAAATCGTGTCTGCATTGCGCAAGGTAGGTTCAACGGTTTCTAAATTAGACTTAGCCATTCCTAAACGAACTAAATCATAATTTTTTCGCTGATAATATTTTAGGGTATCAGATGGCGTCAAATGGCTTTGGTAGCCTACTAATCCTAAAGTAGCTAATTTGGGTAATTTAGCATTTCGAATGGTAGAAAGATAATGCGTATCTTCGGTATGAAAAGGGGTATCATCATCAATGACTGCTACATTTACCTTCTTTCTAATGTTCTGATAAGCTTTAAATTGTGCCGAAAATGGTAGGGCTTTATCACTTAAAATAATTGGAATAATCTTATTATCTAGTAATTCCCGAACAACTGGTAGTAAAAACTCATCGTTGGCTTTGCGCAAATTACCAATATCTGCAATGATCATTTTTTTAAATGGAAAAGCCAATTCATATAAATACTTCCGTATGTTGTCAATAGATTTTCCTGTCCCAATTAAAGCAATTTTTGTTTCTTTTAAATCAGGAAATGTGCCATCAAATAATTCGATATGTTCCCCAAATTGCCAAGACTGATAGTCTGTTTCAATCTTTCCTGCTTTCAACCAATTTTCTAACATGTTGTGTGTAGTTATTTATATTCTCGTAGCAAAAATTCCCGATTTGCTAAATCTAACAGATTTAGTAAATCTTAATGCTGTTGAAGCTCAAAATTGTAGAAATTTACTAAATTTTAAAAATTTAGCAAATCCTTTTTTACAGGCAAAATGCCTTAGCTACTTGAGCAAGCAATTTACTTTAAATTCTGGAAACGCACCATTTAAAAAATCATTCAACAATTTAATTACTGAATTTTTTTTATTTTTTTTATTTTTTTTGATGCTTTAAAATAGGTCTCCTACCCTATTGGATACCCAAAAATAATTAACTGATAATCAACTGATTATAAATAACACCTGTAAAAACAACAAATTAATTAACAATAAAAAATAACTGTTTTAAAATATTTTATTATCGTTTTTCAATAATTTTTTATTGATTATTAGAAATAGTTTTATAATTTTGTATTGTCAAATGTTGAAAGCCTGTTAAAATTGATACCAATGACTCAACAAAAAATAAATCACTTTTTTAACCATCTAAATCCAAAATAATGACCATCCAATTAAAAGAAAAAAAGACTGCCCAACAAAAGTTCAATCTTTTCCTAGTCTTACTAGTTTATGCTTGTTTTCTAGGGGTAGTTCTCTATTTAAAACAAACTTACTATCAGTTTGCTTGGCTAGGTATTATAGGCAGTATTGTCTATCCAGAAATCATCTCTTCATTAAACAAAAAAAGGAAATTTTTATAAAGATTAAAATATGAAAGCTCAATCAAGTTTATTAAAAACAATAAATAGCATCGTTAATATATTTTGGTGGTTACAAATATCTATTACTATTATTATGACCCTTTTTATTCAATTTATCCCTCCGTTTTTTGAGTTTAATTTTTGCTTAAAAGAAAATGGTGTATTTAATGCATCAAATGGAGAAGGTTACCCAATAGAAGTAACGGATTTAAGAGGAGTTGCATATTTTATAGATGATTTTCAACCTATCTATTCTGAAAATATTTTTTTATTAATCGTCATGTTAATAGGACTCTTTCTTTTCTATAATTTCAAAAAGATCATTAACTCTGTTACTGAAAAGGCAGCCTTCGAATGGGAAAATTATAAGCGTTTCCGATATATAGGTTTTACATTTTTTGCCATAATCTTATTAGAAACAATCCATTTTTTCACCCTCGAACGACAATTAGCTAAATTGCTTCAACATGATGCAATTGACGTACATCTCAGTTTTAGTATCTTCGGAAATTTTGATTGGTATGCTTTTTTTGGTGGTTTATTCTTCTTGGTCCTAGCAGAATTATTCAAAGAAGGCTTCTCTCTTAAACAAGAAACCGAATTAACTATTTAATATAAAAATAACTACTAATGACCAATCAATATAAATCCATCAAACGATTTCAAAACATCCATGCCTTTTTTAAATTTTTATTTGGTTTTTGGATCGTTTTCACCTTATTATTATTTCCAATAGCTAAGTTTTCACCAAGTACTTTTAGTTTTACCACACCGCTTAAATTAAAAGAAGCACTCAATTTAGCAAATGCTGAAAGTGGAGAAATTATCAGGCTAAAAGGTTTAAAAGGAAAAGTCGTTTTTGAAGGTTTTAAAAAGGATGTATTACCTAAAGAATATTATTTTAAAGTAGGGTTAATGTTTTTTGTGTCTTTATTTTTTGTCTTTATCTTCTACCATTTAAAAGGCATTAGTCAATCCATTATCGACAGAAAACCTTTTCATCAACAAAATCAAAAACATTTACGGTTTATAGGGATAGCATTAGTTATCTTGTCTTTTCTAGCTCCGTTTTCACATTGGATTGATGCCTATCATTTACCTGTTGACACAACCTGTTTAACCATAAATTCAGGCAATAAAATTGACCTATTAGGCATTGACTGGATTTATTTAGTAATTGGACTAAGTACCTTACTTTTAGCTGAAGTATTCAAAGCAGGCAATGAATTAAAACAAGAAGTCGAATTAACCATCTAAAAAAAATCATCATGCCCATTATAGTAAATGTAGATGTTATGCTCGCCAAACGCAAGATGAAATCTAAAGATTTGGCAGATGCCATTGGGATTACGGTGGCTAATTTGTCGATTCTAAAAACAGGGAAGGCGAAGGCGGTTCGGTTTTCTACTTTGGCGGCTATTTGTAAGGAGTTAGATTGCCAGCCTGGGGATATTTTGGAGTATCGTGCAGTAGGCAGTTTGCAGTAGGCAGTTTGCAGTTTTGTAGTAGGCAAATTTTGTTATTGTTGGGATAATACTTATTTTGAGGTATTATGAGAACTACATACCCTTAAATCAATGACTTTTACAGACTTATTGGCTTATAAAAAAGCATTTCAGTTAGCTATGGAAATATTTGAAGTGACTAAAGCCTTTCCAAAGGAGGAAAGATATTCACTTACTGACCAGATTAGACGGTCTTCTCGTTCTCCTTGCACACAAATTGCAGAGGCTTATAGAAAACGACAATATCCTAAACATTATTTGAGTAAATTAAGTGATGGAGATGCCGAAAATTCGGAAACTCAGGTATGGTTGGCTTTTGCTTATGCCTGTAAATATTTGGAAAGGCATCAATATTTGCATTTGCACAGGCTTTCACTAGAAGTAGGGAATCTAATAGGAAACATGATGAGAAATCCTCAGAAATTTGGTGTAAAAAAAATAAAGCTTTAAATAAGCACTATAACTGCTAACTGCCTACTGTAATACTGCTAACTGCCTACCGACTCAATTCCAATTCACTCCATCAGACATATCCGCAATCACTTCATAGCGATCCCCTTTATTTTTCATTACCTGTTGCCAAAGCGAATCTGCTTTGCTTTTAAATAAGTAATTGGCAAACATTTCGGTGACTACCCAAGAACCATGTTCCATTTCCTTATCCAATTGGTCAGGCGACCAACCAGAATAGCCTACAAAAAAGCGAATATTATGTGGTTTAATTAAATCAGAAGTGATTAGAAATTTTAATTTTTCAAAGTCTCCTCCCCACCAAACGCCGTCTACGACTTTGGTACTATTGTCTAATATATCTCCTACATTATGAATGTAGTGAATACTATCCGTCTGAACTGGGCCGCCATAAAAAACGGCTGCATCAAAGTTGGGAAAGTCTAAAATTAATTCATTAATCTGTAAGCCCAAGTTTTTATTGAGAACAAAACCAACGGTTCCTTCTTCTTTTGTGTGGTCACAAAGCAGCACAACCGAACGCTTAAAATTAGGATCGACCATAAAAGGTTCGGCTAAAAGAATAGTGCCTGTTGATATTTTTTTACTCATGCTATCAAATTATAGATTAGACGTAAAGAACAAGGATGTTTCCTTTTGTCTAATAACTGCTAAAATAGTCTAAAGGTTGTAGCTAGTTTATCCTGTTTCTATTAAAAATAAATATAGGGGATGTTTGGTACAATAGCAATTTTTGGTGGTTGAAAAATGTAAAGGATGTTTTGGTTGTATCTTTATTTTATAACACAGATGTTTTTATAACATGGATAGGGTTTTTAACACGGATATTTTTATAACACGGATAGGGGTTTTAATACCGATGGGAGACATAGCGGATTTTTTTAAGTAATTCCGATTAATCTTACTCCTGTTGAGCGACGTTTATTATTAGGGCAAAATAGCTATCTTCTCTTTTATCAGTAACAATTAAGCTTTTGTCTATTAAGATAGTTCATCCATCAAATAATCCTTACTTTTAACCTTGAGCGATCAAGGATGACTCCTATATTGAAACAAAATAAGCATTCTTTACCTATACTATTTAAAGCATTCTTAAGTCTTACAAAAAACACGGTTTAGTAAACAAGAATAAATATACTGATAATGAATTAGTTATCGTCAACTGGACTCCTAGCTAACAAAGGCAATAAATCCTTTGGAAGTATCGGTTAGGTATATTAAATTGCACTCAAAATTAGATAGAAATACTATGCAAAAGAATTTATCCCAATTATTTGGTTCTAATCCTGAACTAGAGCAAAAATTTGTTTCTCTTTTTATTAAAGCCTTAGAGAAAAGTAACCAACCAGGCTTCGATTATATAGAATTCAAACAATCTTTGGGCGCCATGTCCAAAATGAATATAGAAGAAAGTACGGCTATTCGTTCCGCTTTTGCTACTGCTTCTACCGTTGGGCTGACGAAGAAGAAATTAATGGAATCTGCCAAGTATTATGCGCAGGTAATCAATCAAGAAAAAGAACATTTTGATGCAGCCCTAAAAAAACGCATCAATCAAAAGGTAGGAGGTAAAGTAAAAGAGGTAGAAAAATTAAAAGAACAAATTATCAAATACACCGAAAAAATTGAACAATTAAAAACGCAAATCGAAAAGCATCAACATACTATTGATACTGCCGATGAGCAAATTCAAGCAGAAAAAGAAAAGATCCTGGGCACTCAAAATAATTTTGAACGGACCCATGAAAATTTTATCGAGCAGATAAAATCAGACATCGACAATTTTAACACTTATTTATAATGCTGTTATCAGTTGTCGGTTGTCAGTTTCACAGAAGTTGACAATCGACAACCAATAACTGACAACCGACAACCGAATCACATGGCAGATTTTGCAGAATTCAAACCACAAGACACTAAAAAATCTTTTTGGCAGCGTCCTGAAGGCGTTACTGGCGCTATCTTTTTATTAGGAGTAGCTGCTGGTGTTGGTTATTTACTGACAACAGGTATTTTAACAACTATCCTAGGAAATATCCTTTATTTAAGTGCCACCTTAATGGTTTTGGCAGCTATCGTCTATATGGTCTTAGATCCTAAAATGCGTGGTCTAGTTAGCTATATGTATAAGAGCGTAATGCGTTCTATTACGGGTTGGTTTGTCACTATTGATCCAATTGGTATCCTAAAAAATTATATCGACGATTTGACAGATAACTTAGGGAAGATGAGTCAACAGATTGGGGCATTAAAAGGGCAAATGCGAAAGATGAAGGACATCATGACCAAAAATAATAAGGACATCGAGATGAACTTAAAATTGGCCAATCGAGCACAAACCCAAGGCAATCAAAAACAGTTATTGCTCTCCACTAGAAAAGCCGCAAGGCTAAAAGAAAGCAATGGTAAATATGGTAAACTCCATAAAAAAATGGAAGTAATGTACCGTATTTTGACCAAAATGTATCAGAATTCTGAAATCCTCTTGGAAGACACCAAAGACCAAGTAATGATTAAAGAACAAGAACATAAGGCCATTAAAGCTTCTCATTCAGCGATGAAATCTGCAATGAGTGTCATGTCGGGCGATCCTGATAAAAGAGCCATGTTTGATGCAGCAATGGAAAATATTGCAGACGATGTAGCCAACAAGGTTGGGGAAATGGAAACCTTTATGGAAATGTCTTCTAATTTCATGAATTCCATTGATTTACAAAATGGAATTTTTGAAGAAGAGGGCATGAATATGTTAGAAGAATGGGAAAAGAAAAGTACCCTCATGTTGATGGAAGGTAATAATGTAGAAGGATTAGATTTGAATAGCGATCGGCCTGCTATCCGACGAGAAGAACGCTCTTCTGGTAGTGGTGGCAATCAATATGATAATTTGTTTGGATAATATATAGTTGACGAGTTCTCAATTCTCTGTAAAAAGCCTTGGCATTCTAGTATGTCAAGGCTTTTTGTATAAAGGAACTTCTATGCCTCTTCAATTAAGGGATTTGGCAAAAAATAACCTACGCAAAAAAATTAAATAAATTTCAATTAAATAATCTGTGGAGGATAAAAATCCGTGGGGAATTATTTGTAGATTTTCCCCACGGATTTTATCCCCCACAGATTTACGTAGGTTATTTTTTTCGTTTTCCCTAAAGCCAATAATAAGTTAATGGTTCTAAAAAATCAAATCCATCTAAGAATAATTCTTTACCTTCAAGATCACATCAAAACCAACTAATATGACAATTATTAACTTAGCAAAAAACCAATGGTCTAATTCTCAAAAATGGCTATTCCGATTTATTACGGCCTATATATTTTGGTATGTTTTTCCTTTTCCGCTGACCCATATACCTTTATTAGGAAATCTTTTACAACCAATTAATGAAGTCTGGAATACCATAAGTCTTTGGTTAGGAGATGACCTATTAAAGTTAGAAAAAACTATTTCGACCAAAATGAATGGGAGTGGCGACAAAACGATTGACTATTTAAACAACTTATCAGTCGTTTTATTAAGCGTCCTTACCACTTTCATTTGGTCAATAATAGATAAAAAACGAGCCAATTATGATCGTCTATTATATTGGGTAGAAGTATTAGTTCGGTATTATCTCGCTGCTACTTTAATTGGTTATGGAGGAGCAAAAATATTTAAGACTCAATTTCCTTTTCCTTCGCTAAACCGATTAATCCAACCATTTGGAGAAGCTTCTCCGATGGGCTTAGCATGGACATTTATGGGATATTCTACCCCCTTTAATTATTTCACGGGTTTCGGAGAAGCCATTGCAGGGTTTTTATTATTTTTTAGACGAACCAAAATACTAGGCGCTTTTATTGGCATATCTGTAATGAGTACCATCGTGGTGATGAATTTTGGTTATGACATTCCTGTTAAGTTATTTTCTAGTAATTTATTATTGATGTTAATCCTTTTATTAATACCAGAAAGAAAAAGGTTAGTCAATTTTTTATTATTAAATAAGGCAACAGTTCCAATTCCACCAATTACCCCAATAGCTAATCAACAATTGCGTTATCTAGGGTTAGCCGCAAAATATGGCTTTATTGGATTAATTCTATACAATAGTATTAGCGGTGGTTTAGAAAGGGTGGAGCAATGGGGAGATAAAAGAATCAAACCGCCATTATATGGACTCTATACTGCCAATCAAGTAATTATCAATAAAGATACCATCCCACCATTGATTACAAATGCTAGTCGCTGGCATAAAATGACGGTGGACTACCCAAATAGGGCAACAATCAAAACGATGACTGGGCAAACATTATGGTGTGATTTTAAACCAGATACAACCAATCAAACGATTGAATTTGAGATCTATAATCAAATGGATACGGCTATCCTTCTCAATTATTCTCTATTGTCAAACAATCAATTAAAGTTGGAAGGTGTCTTATCAAGAGGAAATTATGCATTTAAAGATACCATTAATGTTTTATTACAAAAAGAAGATTTAAGTCAATTTTTGTTAGTAGAGAGAGGCTTTCATTGGATTAATGAATATCCTTTTAATCGGTAGATGAACGAGGTTATCAATTAATGAGATTGATGAGTTTAGGGGAAGACCTCTTTTATCAACCCATTATTTCATTCGTATACTTATCGACTTTAGTCAAAAAAGCCGAAAGAAGCATGTGCTTCTTTCGGCTTTTTTATTACTCAAACAAAATATGTATATACCTTACCCTAAATAAGATTTCAAAGCATTTCGGTTATAAGATTTTCGCAAGCGACGAATCGCTCGTTCTTTAATTTGTCGAACTCTTTCTCTAGTCAGTCCATATAATTCACCGATTTCTTCAAGTGTTAATGACTTATGATTATTTAACCCATAGTAAGAAGAAAGCACTTCTACTTCTCTTGGTGACAAAATAGACAAGCCATTTTGGACTTCTTCCTTTAAGGATTGGTCCATCAATCTACCGTCGGGCGTCATATCTTGTTCACTAGAAATGACATCTAGCATAGTAGAATCTCCATCTTCACCACTAAGTGGTGCATCTACGGACAAATGGCGACCATTGCCTTTTAGCATATTAGAAACTTCTTTGGCAGTCATTCCTAATAATTCTGCTAATTCTTCATTAGTAGGCTCTCGTTCAAATTTTTGCACAAAGGATAAATAGGCCTCATTCACTTTATTATATGATCCGACCTTATTAAGTGGTAAACGAACAATTCTAGAATATTCTACAATAGCTTGTAAGATTGACTGTCGAATCCACCAAACGGCGTAGGAAATAAATTTAAATCCTTTCGTTTCATCAAATCTTCTGCCAGCCTTCATCAGACCAACATTTCCTTCGTTGATTAAATCACTCAAAGAAAGTCCTTGGTTTTGATACTGTTTAGCAACAGAAACAACGAAACGTAAATTAGCTTTAGTTAGGCGCTCCAAAGCAGCTTGATCGCCACCTCGAATACGGCGCGCCATTTCCGCTTCTTCTTCAGCATTGAGCATGGATATTTTACCAATATCATTTAGATACTTATCTAACGCAAGACTTTCTCTGGTCGTTATCTTATTGGTAATCTTAAGTTGACGCATGGGAATTTTGGTTTATAAGATTATTTTAGTATTGGTTGAGTAAAAATACGATTTGAAAACCTAAAAGTTACTATTTTTTTTTAATCTCCTAGTAAAGTACTTGACTTTTAAGTTAAAAAAATATATATCGTCAGCTCTCTTACACTAAGTACAAAAAATCCTGCCAAAAAGTTTCTGTATACCGCTTTTCTAGTAGTTAAAATAAGCTTTTTTTTATAAATTATTCTGTTTTGATATATAACAAAATAACTCAATAAGTTATTGATTATCAATATTTTGACTTAGACGACTGTAAACCAATACTTTTTATATTTACATTACATTAAATCGTTTAAAATTATTAGTATTAAAAAAAATTAAACTATGTAAAATATCCGTCAAAATAAAATCATTTTTTTTTCATTTATGACAAAAATAAGCCAATTTATCTCGTCACTTTCTACGACGAATTTACGAAAAAATAATTTTAATTTCTTTTATAAAAAAGCGATTTTTTTTTATAAATGCACGAAAAACACAAATAAACGATCGCATTTTCAAGAATTCTCAAATAATCTAATAACTTTACAGCTCCTCTTTTTAATGTATTTTTAAGGGAATATATTGTAAAATCATCAATAATAATCCCTATCCAAAATAAAGTTAACTATTCAGCAGAGTGCTGGGAGCCTAGGGCAGAGGGTTAAAAACAGCATTATTTTCAAAGGCTTGATTGTTTTAATCTTAAATATTAAGCCCCCTTTGCTCCACGCCCTAAATTCTCTGCTGAACAGTTACAAATAAAATTAAGCAGCATATGCAAAATATAACAAGAGCATTCGACACCATCTTCTATCAACAAAACAATTTTCCTTTAGCCGAAGCTTTTAGTCATCGGCTTCCTGGCAGTCAAGAATGGACTTCTTTTAGTACCGCAGAAATAATTACTCGCAGTCAAAAAATGGCTGGCGGTCTATTAAATCTTGGCTTACAAAAAGGAGATAAAATAGCCTTAATCAGCTATAAAAATCGCCCAGAATGGACGATTATGGATCTAGCTGCCCAACAATTAGGTATAATAACAGTACCTGTTTACCCCACTATTAGTTCATCTGACTATGATTATATTTTTAATGATGCAGAAGTAAAGTATGCTTTTGTCGGCACAGGTGACCTCTATGACAAAGTGGCTAAAGCCAAGGCTAATATTTCCACCTTAGTAGATATTTATACTTTCGACCATCAAACAGATAGGAAGCATTACGATATATTGATGGATGAAAATCGGGTAGCTGAAGTAGCTGAAATAGCCAATACAATTCAACCAGAGGACATCGTCACTTTCATTTATACTTCAGGAACAACAGGCAATCCAAAGGGGGTAGTCCTAACACATAATAACTTAGTTCACGTTATCAAAAGTACTATAGGTTTATTACCCACTAAAGCAGGTAATCAAGTACTTAGTTTTCTGCCGATGTGTCACATTTTTGAGCGTACCGTCTCTTATAGTTATATGGCAAAAGGGGCAAAAATATATTTTACAGGAACAGATAATCTAGGAGGGCCTAATGGCGATTTACAAGCCGTAAAACCTTATTTTTTTACGACAGTACCAAGACTACTAGAAAAAGTCTATGAAAAGATTTATAATACAGGCTTGACTTTGACTGGTTTCAAGAAAAAATTATTTTTCTGGGCATTAAGTTTAACGGACGATTATAATTATGACAAAAAATATTCAGGCCTATCTAGTATCAAACAAAGTATAGCCGATAAATTAATCTATAGTAAATGGCGAGCAGCATTAGGCGGTAATGTCAATGGAATTGTTACAGGTGCAGCGCCTTGCCCCGTCAAAATCATGCGGGTATTTTCTGCTGCGGGCATTCCCATTCGAGAAGGGTATGGCTTAACGGAAACATCCCCTTCTTTAACCGTAAATAGCTATGAACCAGCAGGAGCTATGATGGGTACAGTAGGCAAACCAATAGAAGGAGTAGACATCTTAATTGACCGTTCAGAAGGAGCATACAGGGATGGAGAAGGAGAAATCTTAGCTTTTGGTCCTAACATCATGCAAGGCTATTATAATAAGCCCGCCAAAAATGCAGAAGTATTTAAAAATATAGATGGGAAAGTTTGGTTTAAAACAGGGGATGTAGGCAAGATGGTCAAAGGACCAGGTGGATCCGATTTTTTAAAAATTACCGATCGCAAAAAAGAATTATTAAAAACATCGGGAGGAAAATATGTGGCCCCAGCACCTATCGAAAATAAATTTAAAGAAGATTTCTTAATTGAGCATATGATGGTAGTAGGAGAAAAACGAAAATTTGTTTCCGCTGTATTAGTGCCTTCCGCTGAGGCTTTACAGGATTGGTGCAAGCAAAATGGTGTTCCTTTTAGTTCGTTAGCAGCAGCTTGTAAAAATGAAAAAGTAATTGCTCGTTACCAAGAAATTGTCGATCAATTCAATCCTCTCTTTAGTCATATTGAACAAATCAAAAAATTTACTTTACTACCAACAACTTGGGATGCGGTAAAAGAAGATGGTTCTAAACCAGAATTGACGCCTACCATGAAATTGAAACGGCGAGTGGTTCGAGAGAAGTTTGAAAACGAAATTGCTGCGATGTATAGTTGATTTGGATATCGGTTGTGGGTTGTCGGTTGTCAGTTTTAGCGATAAAACTGATAACCGACAACTGATAACTGTCAACCGACTACCCTCTCCTATCTTCCTCCTCCCGTTCTATTCTATGCCCGATAAATTGTAGTTGATCTTGCATTTCTTTTAGTTGAATTTGCAAGCGACTAATATCGTGATTCAAGCTAGGCGCACCACCAACAGTCTTAGCTTCTGCTAGTTCCTCCATTTTTTGTTCGTTAGCCACTTCGTCCATACTGTTCATAATCACGCCTATAAAAAGATTGAGCACAATCATGGTACCGATTAGAACAAAAGAAATAAAATAGATAACTGCTCCTACTCCACTTGCTACAGGATTTGGACAATATTCGCTTCCCCATTGAGGGTGGTCGCAACCAAAAACATTGATGTACATAATATCTGCCCATCCTTCTAAGGTAGTAATTTGAAACAAGGTAATTAGAGAAGTTTGTAAGTCTTTAAAATGTACGGGATTATTTTCTCCAAACATAAACACCCCCAGCACCCCATAAATATAAAAGAGCAAAAACAGGAGAATACTCACATAGCCCATAGAGGGAATACTTTTCAACATCGCATCTACCAACATTTTCAATTGCGGTAATGCCGTTACTAATCGGAGTACTCTTAATATTCTAGCCAATCGAAACACCGCAACAAATCCTGCATCTATATTTGGCAAGAAAACAGACAGCCAACAAACGACAACAATCAAAAAATCAAAAACATTCCAAGGGTCTTTAAAATAATTAAAAGGTTGATTGCCTTCTGCGGCTATTTTAATAATAGCTTCTACTGTAAAAATCAATAGGATGGCATGATCCAAGCCATGCAATAAAGGCAACCATTCTCTAACAGCTTCTCCATAGGTTTCGATTCCTACAATTACGCCTGCAGCAAGAATGGAAAGAATAATGGCATTTTGAAACCATTTGCTATCTGCAATGCGTCGGTAAATATTCGTATTCATAATTTGTCTAATAAAGTATTGTCTAATAAAGTTTAGTCTTTGTGGGGATAGAAATAGAAAAGGGCTTAATTAATCTTAGTAGTACAGTGTAACAAAAGTTTATTGATATTTCGGCTCGCCGCCTGCGGCGGCTCGGCGAGGGATTTTAAGGGGAGAGAAATTCTTGGTTTCCCAATGG
>CAZXYA010000120.1:0-19059 GCA_964644655.1 uncultured Saprospiraceae bacterium
CTGGTACTTGCGAGTCACAATTTTCCCTTTCAAAAAAACCATTCTCCCTTTTCTCAAATTTTTCTCTACACTTTCAGCCATTTTATTCCAAACAACTATTCTATGCCATTCAGTAGTATTAATCCATTCGTTTGTATCCTTATCCTTGTAACCGTCGCTAGTAGCTACCGAGAAAGTAGCAACTTTGGAACCGTTATCAAAATTTTTAATTTCAGGATCTTGTCCAAGATTCCCAACTAACGTAACTTCATTTATCATATCAAAAAATTTAGAATTGAGATTAAAAAAAAAGAAAGGAAATAGCTCTCACCCTATTCCCTTTCGACAAAACTTATTATATAAAAAAGATCTTAATCAATCTGTATCAGTACCTACCAGAGTCAACCCAGTCCATCCCTCAACACAAGAATCAGCGCAATCATGAACGATGCCGTTTAGATCCTCGTTTGACAATTCCCCGTCACTATTTTCTGTCTGATAAAACACACAATTATAGAAGCAGGCTAAAAAAGGAGACAACAACAATTTTGGTAAATTATCATTTGAATAAAAAGAAACCACCGTTTCTACTCCATTCTTAGACAAGTTATAAACCTCCTTGCTAGGATATTCAAAAGCCGGACTATTAACGCGTTCAACCTCTTGTCCTGTCACAATATAATGAACCTCGTGTTTACTAAATGAATCAGGAGGGACAGGCTTCTTGCTGAAAAATCCAACAACGAGTAATAGCATCAAAAAAAATTTCATGATAAGAATTTAGATTAAAAAATATTGTTAATCCAATTACTTTAGAAATAAAAAAAACGGGGCTGGTGATGATCCACTCTCTGTAAAAAATCTAGCAAACACCACCCCCTATTTTGTACAGCTAGCAACTCTAAAGCTACCGGTTGTAGCATGATATAAAGATACTTATTTCCAACTTAATAAACAAGACTATTTTAGCTATTACAGGATTACTATTAAACTTTAACAAAAAAAAAGTACCGAAACTAAAAGTTCCGGTACTCGGCGATTAAGCCCCTTACAAATCTGACATTTCACGCCGATCAATGCCCGATCCGGTTGGCTCTTACCCCGCTGCTTCTGTTTTCTCACTTTCAGTTTGTTTGATCGAATCAGCTTTCCCAGCTTCTCCAGTCTCCGCAGCTGGTGAATTCGCACCAACGCTTCCAGAACCATTTATCATGTTAATAGGTGGCTTGTAATTAGCCGATAATTCAATTTTCACTTCTCCGGTAACAGTCCCCTCTCGATAGATACTAAGTCCATCAGCTAGAACCCTAACTGCTTCCTTTTCCTTTTCATCCAAAACCTTGTAACTAAATTCAGCTATGTAGTATTTGGCACTCTCCTTCTTATTCATTCGTTCAGTAGGCGTAACAGTTAAAAGTGTTTCCGACAAATTCACGTCATCATAATACAAGTCACTGGTAATCATATTCAAATTCTCAACAGAGTATCCATGAAACAAAATAGACGACATTTGCCCTGCTTCATTCACGAAAAAAAACTCTGCCCAATTCTTCAAACCGTAACCCAAAATATCATCCCGAAAAATCCGGTAAGCTACTGGCACAAATGAAAACGGCTCTCCTTTCTTCGTCAACGTGTCACCGTTCACGATTCCAAAAGTTCCACGACTCGCATCGAATTTGTAGCTTCTAGGATGCCCGACTCGGTAGCGTATTTTTAGCTCTCCCGTTTCAGGATCTATCAGGTTTAACATTGAAAGCAAAGGCAGTAATAAATTCTTAATCTTAGACATAACAATAAAATTTTAGTGAGAAAATTATTTAAAAAAAAAAATCAAATTCTTAAAAATGGCGAGCGCAAAAGGCACCCGCCACGAAACACAAAAAATATAATGAGGAAACCTAAACCGTCTGATCCCTGCAAATAGAATTCCGCACCAAATAGTTACGAATCCCTATCGACAAAAAAAGCTTATGCCCTCCGCTACCCGTCCGCCTCGTGATAGCTTGATAAGCATTCTTAACTTCTCTCCTCGTCGCTTCCTTCCCTACCCTAGCGAGCAACTCGCTGGTAATTTCATAAATGGTTCTCTTTTCTTTTTCTGGCTGTGTATACATATAAATAAGTTTTGAAATGGCAGGCACTAAAGGCACCCACCACGATGGAAAAATGAAAAAATTAAAATGGTAATACGGGAAAAAGAATATCTACCCGCTCTCGATCTGGATCAATCCAATCACGCTGAAAATCCTCCGAAAATGGACCATCATCCGAAACTGGCTCCGGCTCCTCCTCCCTACTCCGCTGCTCCCAGTAATCATCAATACCACGCATCAAAGCGCCTGAAAAATCATAACTCATAACAATAAATTTTATAAGGCAAAAGCCTTGTGAGAGAAATAAAAAATACTATCAAATCGGAAGACCTCCCGACGCTACAAAGATACATTAATAATGGAATAAAAACACAATAATAATGGACTTTAACATATAAAATAATGGAGTATAAGAATAAAATAAATGGAATAAAAAAATAGGAATAATGGAATAAAAAGAGTAACTTAGTAGAATGAAAATAATGATAACAGGAAGCCGGAACACACCAGAAACGGACTACCAAAAACTAGCCGAAGCGATAAAACGCCACGCACCAGAAGCAACGGAAATACTCCACGGAGGAGCGATAGGAGCCGACCAGCTGGCCAAGAAATACGCCACGCTGAATGGACTGAAAGAGACTGAAATAAAACCCGACTACAAGAGATACGGGAGACCTGCGCCACTAATCAGAAATAACCAACTGATAGAAAAAGCTGATAAAGTAATAGCATGGCACGCAGAAAAAAAGACCAGCAGAGGAACCGCATACACGGTGAAAATGGCAACTAGAAAAAGGAAGATGCTAGCAGAATATAGAGCCGGAAAACTAAACGAAAGCATGCAACTACCGCTACTCTAAAAAAATGAAAAAGACGGCACCACCCGACCGGGCAATAAAAAACTAACCAACTCCTTTTTGATGTTCTAGCAACCGTGGCCGCTGCTGGCTCGCCTAGAGACTGCTGAAGATTCGTGTTTAGCATTGTGGCAGGAACGGCGAATGCAGCGGCCACGGTTTCAGCGTTGGCAGTACCGACAATTTAAGGTCATGCGCGAAGCGATGAAAGCCACTTTTCTGCGCTGGCTATTTCAGAGATTCATCAGTAATTTGACGCAAATAAAAAGATTTGAGATTCTCCCAACGGGAAAACATTGACTGAGTAAACCAGTAAAAAAGGTATCCATTTAAATAGGGAGCTGGTGATTGGAAGCTTTGAAAAGCCTGGAGAATTTGCAAGCTTCTAAGAACCTGCTCAGCAACAACGAAGGCGACTGGAAACAGCTGCGAGATAAGGAAGAGTGAAGCAACGTTCAGCGGGCAGATTGAGCGATTCCGTATCTCTGGCAGCTGATGGAAGTGGCCGATAAATTAGGTTTAGAAAAAGGTAACAACCAGGACAAAGGATGCTAGTGGAATGCAACGCAGTGGAATGAACTGGCATCGATAAACAAAGGCTAGTGATGGAATCGAGAAGCGTGCGATCGAGATAGAAGAACTGGCCGAAAGGTTTAGGTTTTCAAATAAATAATGAGCTTTCAAAATTAATTGAAAACTCACTAATACTGTACACTTGTACAAAGGCTAATCTTTAGGAACTCAAACCCAAATCTTTCAATATAGAATCTGCTTTCCTTTGACTCTCCTTCTCTTTCCTCTTAAGCATTTCAGCTGCTATAACTTCATCAGGTTTCTTATTATCTGCTTCTCGTTTCAACTTCTCCAATAACTTAATAATCTGGACATACACTTCCCTATTGTAAGTTTCTAATCCAATATAAGCAAGAATATTTCTTTGTGTAAAATGAAGATCCACTTTCTCCAATTCTACTTTTAACAATTTCCCAAATCCTCTTTTCTTAAAATCTTCAAGTTCTTTAATTCTCGATATCAAACCCTCTTTTACCTTCATCTCTACTTTTGACAATCTAGCCATTTTACAAAAATTTAATAATGAAATAATCAATAAATAATAATGTAAATATACAAATTTAAATAATGGACAAAAATCGAGGGCACACACCAACCGGCTTGTGTGGCCCTCGGAGACTAATTCACTAAGAGATAAAGATGTATTCTACGGTTCCCGAGAAACGAGATTCCGCAGGTCTTGACTCTAGCATCTTAGCCTCAAAATCGAATTTCTTCTGTGCTTTTTCAGCAGCATCCAAACTTCGCAATTCATTTATTTCGTTTTTCAAATCTATAATCTCATTACTATAATCTCTAACCTCTTTCACAACTCCAATTCTCTTAATCTCTGACCTTATTCGATCTCTATTATACAAATCAGTTTCTCCTTTCAACTCAAATTCTAATTCTCTTAACTTCTCGCTTTCTCTATCAAATCTTCTTTCTTCAATTCTAGCCTTGCTCTCCAATGAAACTATTTTCTTTTTCAAGCTTTCAATTCTAGGTGATGGCCTAAACTCAAATTTCGCCGTAACGAAATCGATATCCAAATCTTCAAAATCAAGTCCCTGAGTATAATTCAAATTCACTTTCTTAACTCGCTCATTGAACAACAAAAATTCATTATTACAATTAACCAGGATCTCCTTGATCAATTTACCGTTAATCATTCTATTCAAACTATCTGCAGTAATATTATCAAATCGCTTTGCTCTAAAAACTAGATCTAATTTAGTATGACTTGGAATCACTTCTTTTATAAAAACTTCACTTGCATCTAAAATCTTAAACCTTGTAATTGAATCTAATAATACTACTCTATTTTCTGTAGCTTCTACACACCAGCCCCATCCTTTCTTTTCTTCTATCCCATCTTTTATAATCCAGTCTACCCTTAGTAAATCATCTGTCTTATGAAACTCAGAAACCAAATGGGTAGTCGTTGCAAAGGTTCTATTATACTGTGTCCAAAATCCTGTTTCCATTAATGGTTGTAACCACATTCCTGATAACATCATTACTGAAAAGAACATTCCTTCCTGTCTCAAATTACCAGTACTCAACCTAAACGATCTATCTCCCGGCAAGACAAAATTATTCTTCATAAATGGATAAAATAATGGAACTCCCTGAATCGTAATCATATCCAGAAATAAATGACTTACATAACCAATAGCAAATAATGTTACCAAATCTGAATCCATAAATACAAGATTCGCAATCATAGTAACCATCACGGTAAACATCAACGAATGAGTTAAAGTACGGTGGCCGTACTTTCGATTAATATATTTTGAAATGGGAAAAAAGATCTTACCTATTATACTTTTGGTGTGATCTATATCAGGAAGTATTGACGCAAAAACCACAGTCGCCAAGTACCAAGGACTTGACAATAAATTGATACCAATAAAGCTTCCACAGATACCAGTGATTACAATTCCACCAGCTACGTGATTCGGTGCCGTCATACAATTACTTATTTAGAAAACATCGATTGAAAACCATCTAACGTATTTTGAAGGATCGTTCGGACGGCAAATCAAATCTATGCAATTATACAAATTTTCTTTTAGTTGAATTGAAAAAAAATCTAGCAAATAACGCAAACACCATGAATATTCCTCCAAACAACATAAATGCACCTTTATCGTCATTCATCTCTTTACCTACATACCTGAGCACCATTAAACCGCCTAAGAATATCATTAGCGGAATACTAAAATCAACTTCCTTAATCGCTGTTGTGTGTCTCACTTCCCTAGTTGTATCGAGGTCGATTACCATTTCTTTATTATACCTTTCTACCATTTCAATTATAAAAAGTGGGTTCCCATCTGTCTGCTCAAATACATGATTTTTGAAACTTTCATAGTCCTCTATCCTATCAAACATTTGAGCATTATGAACTAATCTTCCAATCATTTCAACCGACTCTTTTCTATTCAAATTCTTAACTTCAACTACATCAAAATTCGTAAGGAAACTGATATGAGAAATCTTCACTTGTCTCGCGGCACAAATAATATGAAAATGGTTTTTAAGCTTCTCAATTATAGAAACTCCTGTCGGTGTAATTTTCGTAACATCATCTAATATCAAAGTATACTCATGTTTCTCTGTCAATTTTATTAACCGCTCGGACAATTGTTTTACGCTTAATTTCTTAAGCATTTTATCAATCTTTTCCCTTCCTTCTTCGGACTCCAATTTAATATACAAAGCTTCCAAATGCGGCTTATCACTTAAGATTCTATCGATCATAGCGATTAAAGTAGCCTTAAACTTATTGACTTCATCTATTCTAATTATATTCCCATTTTGATAGTTATCTAACAGATGGGTTTTACCAATCCCCTGAGGACCTTTTATTAAAGTATTGATTTTCTTTTCTCCATTTATTGCTAACTTTTTCAAAACATCTTTTCGACCAACGTGGAAACTAGTCATGCCTTTATCAAATGGTAGAATCGGAATTTGAGTCTTTTTACCAAATTTATTCTTAAACCAAACTACTATTCCTTTCTCCTCGATACTGTCGATCGCTGCCCTCAAATCTTTCTCATTAACATGCGTATAAACTTGTGTAGTTCTGATATCATTATGACCGAGAAGCTTCTGAGCAACTAGCAAATCATTCCCTTCATTCACGACTCTGGACGCGAAGGTATGACGAAACATATGCGGGTACACTACTCCATCAGAAAGTTTATTCAACTTCCTCCAAACTTGCTTCCTGGATAAATGTGGGAACTTTGATTTCTTGTTTACGGATGGAAATAAATAGATCTCTTTATCTGCTTTCAAGGATCTGCAGTAAAAAGAAATAGCTTCAAGTAACCTGGTCGAAATTGGAATAACTCTAAAAGTATCATTACCTCTTTTTTTCAAACTTCTAACTCTGACTTCATTCCTCATAAAATCAAAATCTCCAAGTTTCAAGGTAACGACTTCAGTAACTCGTAAACCACAATCTAGCATTAACAAAATTATTACTTTATACTTCGGACTTTTACAATCTTTGAGTATAGAATCTTGTTGTTTTTTACTTACTACTTTAATGTGATCACCACTAGACTCGATATTCATAAACAATTATTTTAGAAACAATTTACATTTTACAAAAACGAATATCGACTCTAGTGTCGATCATCCATTATTCATCAATTCAAAACAATAACATCACCGGGATTAGATCCTATTGGATTATCGCTACCACAATCAATAACTTTTTTTACATCAATCAAATATCCGGTATCGATCATTATTTCATAGTGCTCAGGATTCATTCGGTAAATCATACATCTTCCATTTTGGCTCAATTCCTTAGAATAATATTCCCAGTACAAAGCTTCATCTAATCCTGGTTCCTGATCTCCTTCGTCGTAATATGGGTAACTAGCATCTTTAATCTGGCTATCAAAACAAATACTAAATTCAGCGGATAATTCATCGAAAGTTTTAACAATAGGATTCAAATTACAATCATTCAAAATCACACCAGTATACTGACTTAAATAACTATCGTAATGACAATCTTCTATACAAACTACACTATTCAAATTTCCACCGGGATCACTTATTACAGGAGGACAAGGTCCTAGAATATTCACATTAATCATAAATCCAAAATTCAATAAATCAGTATATCCAAGATTCTTACCGGGTCCTAAATCATAGCGCATACATCTACGATCTTCACTAATTTTCTTTCCGGCAATATCCCAATAATGAACAGTTTCACCAAGTATTACAAATGGATCACCAGTACTAATTATTTCGGCATCAAAACAAATCTCAAATCGATTATTATCAAAGTCCAATTCTCCTACAACTGGATTCAAATTACAATCATCATTTGCTGGCTCACTCAACGGATAACCATCATAAATACATTCTATTTCACATTGAATCTCAACAGTTTCAAGACCATCAATATTCATAGAATAATCGTTCCTAGTTTCTAAATCATTTACTACATCTTTGGAACAAGAAACAAGACTAAAAACACACATCAAAAAAATAAAAAAACGCATATCAAAAATTATTAAATAAAGAAATCTCCACCATCCCAACCACCTCAAACTTTTCTCTATTCTGATATACTTGACTTAAAAAAAAACAATCTAAAATCCTTTGAAATTAGACTTAAAAAATCCCCTTATATTCCTCCTCCTCCGGGATCACCTTCCTGAGGTGAGTCACAATCTGTTTTAATTTTTACATTTATCATAAATCCATTTTCTTGAACCCAATCAAACGGAACATCTTTCAAACTAAAAGTCACACAATCATTCTCTATATCCACTATCTTAGAAACAACTTCATAATAATATTGAGCTTCCGGATCTTCATGGTACAAATCACTTACTTCGACTATTTCACGATCAAAACAGATAGTAAAATCATCAGACTGAGCATTAACAATAAAAATAGAAGGATTCAAACCACACGGATCGATAGGATTATTCAACTTGTCACCATAGCCATTATAATGGCAATTTTCGTAACAACTAACTTCATTTAAACTAATACCATCATCATCTTTAGAACAAGAAGAAAGGCCAACTAAAAGAATAGACAAAAAGATAAAAAAGCGCATATCAAAAATTTAAAATAAAGAAATCTCCACCATCCAAATCAACCTCAATATTTTCCTTATTCTGATATACTTGACTTAAAAAAACAGTCTAGAATCTTCCAATCCATCTAAACTATTACTTTAACCAAAAATACAAATTCTTCATTCCATCTACAGAAAAACTACTTTCCGATTCAAGAATCAGAATTAATTCCATTATTACCATTTCACATTTTTTTTTGATCCGGGGGGTCCGGGGGGGGGACACAATTATGATTGAGTCACTAAGGGGAACCCCCTAAAAAGAGACGAGAATAGGCCAAATTCAGGCCGTAGTCCATTATTCCTGAATTGGCAAAGCCCAGCCCCAAAAAGGGCTAGGCTCTGTTAGAACGCTTTAAATGGAGAACCTAAACTACCCCACTCTATTCGTTTTTTGCTTGACTCTCTTAAAAATCAATCAATTATGTTTTGCACTCCGAAACTTGGAAATATCTGAGGATCGAAAGCCGGTTGTGACTCCAATCCCCAGATTTGATTCACCAAAAGTGGAATCGAGAGTGCAAGGCGAAGTTATGAAATTAATTGATAACTAGATAGTTATCCGTCCGTTCTAAAGTTTTTGATTAATCATTTTGATTACAAATTCAGATTAGACGATTCCGGTAAATACCTGACAATCAGGCTGCCTGAATCTTTGACGTCGATCGAGAAAACTGCTTCCGGCAACTGGGAGAGCAGTGCTTCGCGTTTATGCGACGATATTCTATATTTCGCTTACAGTTCAGACAAATCCGCTCAGCTACTTTTGAACTTCAAGCATTTGCAAAAGATCCGTTTCGACTTCTTGATCTTTGTTCAGCTTCTCGTTTTCGTTTCTCTATTTCTGCAGCTCGTTTTTTAGCTGCTTCAATTTCTCGCTTCTCTGCTTCTAATTCTCGTTTCTCTTTTTCTGCTTCATCTAATCTTTGTTTCTCGATCTCTGCTTCCTCAGCTACTAATTCTTTGACAGAATTTGCAACGGTCATCGCTATTCGAATTTCAATGATTAAACCCAACCAGACAATTGATTGAAGTCCAAGCATCGAGGAGAAATAAAAGTAAGTATCTCCATCTGCCCAATTCGATGTAATCAAGTGAACCTCGATTGCTCCGACAATCGCCAAAGCAACTGAGAAAATCATTCCCAAGATTCCTGATCTAGTATTCCCGTTTGAGAAATCAGAAGCACCAGCAATCCCAAAAGCAAATCTAGCTAATTGAAACATGAGACCGATTGAGCCGCCAAGAATCCAATTAAACGGATGCGCCATTTTTCGAGCAAAAATATACTCTGAATAATAAAGAAATTCTACTGAGAAAATAATGAGAAATGATAGTCCCATCGATACGAGCAAAAAGGTTGGAGATTGCAAAATTAGTTTTGCAAAAAGAAGGTTTGTTTTTCTTCTAGACATGTGATAAGTTTTAATGCCAATTGGCGGTTACAAAAAACCCGACGCGGCACTTATCACGGCAACCGAATCGGGTAGATAAACTACTAGAGTCCATCGCGCGATGAAATCATTAGTAAGCCGTGATAAGGACTACAAATATAAAAATTTTATTGGAAAAATATCGCCGATCGTTCTATCGTTATTGAAGGATCGTTCGGATGGCAGATTGTTAGAAATTCAGATAATGAAAACCTTGGTAAATTTTGACATCATCAGGATTTGACGGATCAAAATTTAGTTGATCATTTTTTATAATCCTATCCTGATTTATTACCGGATCTCCTAAAACTCTAACCACTTTTATTTTCAGATTTTCCATTCCTGTTTCTTCAATCTCAATTTCAAGATTATCTTTGTCTTCGATCTCGATCTCAATTTCCATTTCCTCCGATTCCTCGATCATTCCAAGGTCCTCAAATAATTCATCCTTACAAGCTGGTAACAGAATGAAGATTATGATTACAAGAATAGCAATTCGAAATTTAAAACTTACTTTCATTTTTGATGTTTATGCGGTGGACGAATCCTGATATTTTGATCAATTTTTTTTATCTTTTCCATACCCTTCTTTTTAGCACCAAATCAGCGCATCCATTATTTTCTGAAACAATGATTTCTGGACTACAACACTTTTTTTCTTCTTAGCCATATTAACAAATTCACATTATAAAAAATCAAAGGAAGACAGGAATAATTCCCTACCTCCCTTTGATAGGATTGTTAGTTACCTTGATTATTCTTGATAATCTTTTTGGCAGTCGTCTTCTTGCCCATACGAATCATGGTTTTAAAAAAAATTAAAAATAAGGTTTCAAAAAAATCACTTTCTAATGAAGTTGGCATCCAAACTTCCGTATTCCATTAGTCCTGGAACTAAATTACAGTTATCCCGATAATCCATAATAACAGGAAACGGAATTGTTTGAATACCGTGAGTACTTGCGTACTCGTCTACTTCCATTTTCATCTTGTAGACATCAGACTTGCTTATCAATCCTACACTCAAATTCTCGCCTGTAAATTCATCGATCAAATTAGTGTGAGACAATAACAATAACTGAGCATCTACTTCACTTATCCCAACCCGGACTAAATCCGCTAATTGAGCATGATACAAAATTCTTTCTTCAGTAATACCCGTCAAATTAGAAACAAGATTCCGGTCTTTCACCCTTGAACATTTTAACAAGATTTCAGATTCATTTATACCAACTCCTTTCGATTTCATTTCATCGCAAAAAAGTTTCAAACGATTTTCTACAATCTCTCCTTTCAAGTAAGAATCAATTTCCATTTCAACTGCTTCAATTTCAGCCATCGCATTATTATGCGCGCTGACACTAGTAGTAAACATTAGCGTAAATAACATTACAGTAATGCCGCCAAGAAAAAATATTTTCACTCGACTTAATGACGGTTCAGAGTTTATCTGATTCATATTTAAAAATGATTTGGTTACTACTTTGTTCCTCCACCAGGAGGCCTAGTTGCTTTCTTCTTAGCCATCTGCTATTTAAAATTTAAGGTTAAAAAATAATCAATCCTGAATCACTTCAGTTTGACTTAATTCTATCTTCGATGGAGAATCAACAACACTACCACATGCAGCTAGTAGCGAAGCGATCGCCAGTATCATTATAATTTTTTTCATGATCTAAATTTTCAAAATCTAATTCCACCTTACTGCAATTGTGCCTAGGTTCAGCTATGAACTCAACAGTAGAACAACCCAAAAAACTCACGACGAGAAACAGTACCCAGAAACGGGTTACCATGGTAGTAAAGACTTTCATACAATTATTTTAAAAAAAACTAGATTCAGATAGTGCCGTTGGAAAAGGAAGTAGACAACTATCCGAATCTATTAGTCAAATATTAAATCAGAATATTAGTTACTTTTGTCATACAATTATTTTAGAAAACAAAAAAGGAAGTGCACCTACTGGTGACACTTCCTTTTCCTTTTGTAAATCTAAGTAGTAATCCTACATAAATCAAATTATCTGTTTCCTGATTCGTGAATCAGCATATCTATGCTTCGCTCAACTTTCTCCAAAATTCTTCGCCAAATCTTCTAGTAATCGATTCCTTTAAAAAATCAACTAACCGAATTCCTTGGGCTTCTCCTTTCGCGCATGCACTTGCGCACTCAATGTGATCTTCTCCGAATAGCAGTTTATTCCCGTCTTCGGTAACTGGATACAGATGGCAAGAAATTGGTTTTCTAAATTCTGTGGCTCCATCGAAATGAGCGGATTCGATTCCGCAATAACTTATACCTATTTCATTGGTGACGAGATATGCACATCTTCCATTCTCCATTATCGGAGTTCCTAAATAACCACTATCACCATCCTGAAACTTTTGAGCAAATCCATTTTCTTCTATGAATTCAATTCCTTCCGGTTCCAGATACTCAACTATTGAATCGTAGTCTTTTTTTATCTCCGAAACTTCACTTTCCAAAACAGGAGCTCCGTCACCAGGTATCAAGCAACATGCTCCTTTACAAACTGAAACATTGCAAGCAAATTTCTTTTTCAAAATCCTAGGATCTATTTCAATACCATCGATTACCATAATAAAAATTTAATTATTAAAAATACGAAAGCCCCTAAACAATCCAATGATTAAGGGCTTTCGAGAGAAGGTAATTCAACCTGCCCTCCGTGTCTACAAGATAAGAAATTCTATTGAAATAAAAAAGTAAAAAACCCACCAATTACTCATCCAACATTTTCCCACTTGTAAAAAACAACATACTATTTTTCCACCACTACAAATGAAATTCTTTGCTTCTCGGTCTTCTCTTTTTTGTAAAGCTTCCCAGCTTTGTCCTGGTCTTTCGATTGAAGACATTGAACCATCGCCAGCGAGGTTCGTTGGCATCTAACCAGGTTGTAAGTTTCAGAAGATCTCGAACGTATTCAAATTTTCGGAAACGGCAGTCGGTGCATTTTAAATCATTGCAACTATCATCACACGCGACTTTTATTATCACCGAGTATTTTGAATCTGGTCTATTTACTTTTTTTAGCCGGACTCTGGAATTCGTTTTAACTTGCTTCTTGCCTTCCATTATTTTCGTTTGTTGTGAATAGATCTCTTACTACTACTTTCGCAGCTGCTTCTCTCTTTTTATCCGATAGCGCAACTCGATCTGCATAATGCAAAAATTCGTGATCGCTCATTTTTGAAATCAATTTACCTAAAAAAACCATTTGCTCAAATCTAACCTGGTGTTCTAATTTCAGAAACTTTTTATTCGCTCGATCTGCCATTGGCCAAACTTTCAATCTCATTCCCAATTCCTTTCGCAATTCTGATAAGATTCTTTTTTTCGTTAATCTTGGATTTTGATTTACTGGATTCATAATTCAACTATTTTAAATAAAGTTTAAAAATTCTTACTTCAATATCAACCAAAAAAAATCCGCCAACTACTAGCTTCTGACTTCTTTAATTTCTCAACCAGTTCCGGATATCTACTCGGGTCAGGATATTCCTTGATCTCTTTCATTTCCCCAATCCTGTAAATAATTTCAAACACTTCCTCTCTACCTAAAACGATAGAACCCCCTGATCCACTACGCCCATAATCAAAATGCTCAACCCCAAACTCTCTATAAAAAACACCACCAGCATAACCGAAAAAACAAGAAGTATCATTAGAGTCATCTACATTTACAAATAAAACATCATGTGCCATATTCTCTTTTTTTTTTATTTAAAAATTCTCACTATTCCAAGCTTCCTTTTTCTTCGGATCATATTCCGAAACCTCTTTCCCAACTTCAATAATATTCAGCATCATTTGCCGCTTGGCTCTTTGCATCCAGATATCAGCTTCCTTATCTACCAAAACTAGATCCGAAGTTTCAGCCACCGGACCAATAACATTTAGCGGTGACACGGTTCGATACTTTTGAATCTCCTCTTTGAAATCAAATTCTTTTTTATCGGATGTTGGATGAGGTGTCGGTGACCAGATATATCCTTTCTTAGATCCTGGTCCCGATGGCATCGGATTTTCTGCGTCTAATTCAAACCACATTTTATTATCTTCGAATCTATTTTTATTTCCATAGATACTTCCTTTTCCATCATCCTGTTGAATCTTGATATATTCCATTCCTGCTTCCATCTGATCACTAATATCTAGAACCTCTTTTCCTTCAATATGATCCAAGTGAATATTTTTAAAAATCTCCTTTCTTTGTTCCTTGGAATAGTTTTTATTTAGCGTGTGATTGAATCTAAGATTTATGGTTTTTGTAAAGAAGTATTCTATATCCTCGTAGAGTTCTATGTCTCCAGCTGGATCGTCCCAAATCGATTTTGCTGCTGTCAATTTCTCGCCTCTAAATATTCCATTCGCATTTATGAAATTCTTTCCTTTCGTTTCTGTGATCCATTCAGCATACCTAACCAGGTTCTGTTTTTTGGCGCTGGTCAGTTGCTCCATTTTTACAGAATATTTAAAAAGCTCTATCACTTTTCCCTCGATGCCAGATTCCAAAGAACTCTTACCATCTGGACCAGCTTTTGGACTGATAGAATCGAAGCGAATATTCCATGAATCTCCGGTCAATTTCAACCAGTTATTTTGCAGCTTTTTTTGATAGTCTTTGTAGCGCTCTTTTAGCTTCCTTCCACACACCAACATATGGCAATGAATGTGGTAACCATCTTCGCCCATGGTCATCTCGTAAGAATTGATATATCCGCCGATCCATTTCTTTCCTTCTTTCCCAAAATATTTTTTAAAATCCTTCTGCCGGACGAATTTCGCCATATGCTTTTTTAACTCATTCAGATAAATGTGCTGACGAGTTCCATCCTTCTTTTGATGCTTCAAAGTAAAAGTTAGAAAATACCAGTGTTTACCTCGAGTAACTTCCTGACCTCGTTCGTGGCCTAACCATTTCATGAATCTTTTACCAAGTTTCGCCGATCGACGTTTTGCGCAGATTGCACAATGAGGAGATTTGCAGGTTTTGGATCCAACTACCACTTCCCCACTCAAATTGTGGTCTCTGGAGATAATTGCACGAGAATAGCACCAGCGGAGCGCTCCAACTACTTTTTTAGTGTTTTGATCAAATTCCGGCTCATTTTTGATAGAATCTAGCTTATCAGCAAGGATTAAGTTCCTTAACCTATAGAAGCCCAAAAAGAAGGCTTTTTTCTGCGATTTTGAGCCCTCTAGGAAATCGGAAAAATGTAAGAATGTTTCTTTAGTATTAAATACCGAAGCATTCGACCGCTCAAAACTGCCATCTAACTCCATTGCTAGCTGACTGACGGCGGTACCATAGGAACCTTCACTTTTGGGTGGAAAAGTAGAACTTTGGCTAGAATCAGCCGTAGAGGTGATATGTGGGCGGTTATAGCTCAAAATTGGCTATTAACCGTAAGATTTACTATCTTTACAGTCACAATAGAATTTTCTATAAATAAGCTTCGATCGAGGGTGCAACCAGATGAAGCTTATTTTTTTTTGGTTAAAATTGAGCGATAGGCTCGTGTCTTCTCTTATAAATCAATCAATTTCATCCGCTGTCCATTGCTGTGGAGACCGTCCTTCAAAGGTCTTAAAAGCGGAAAAAAAACTACTATATGATTTGAATCCCACTTCCGTGGCGACTCCTTCAAAAGTCAAATTTTTGAGCGATCCATCTGCAAACATAATCTTTGCCTCTTCCACTCTGAACTTATTTACCCAACTACTAAAATGCTTTCCATACTCTTCATGAATCACCTGACTCAAGTATCTAGGATTGGTTCCTATCCGATCAGAAAGCTCTTTTAAAGTAGCTGTTTTCAAGTAAAATTTATTATTTATTTCCTCGTCAATTCCGACTAAAATAGCTGCTTTTACTTGGCTTGGAATATTCGTATTTGAGTACTTTATTTTGAGCAAATCTGACTCACTTAAATCACTCTTTTTAGCATCAACTTCAAAAGCAATAAATCCGGTTAATTCCTTGGTATTTTCAAGATCAAAAATAGGGTGAATCGCAATAGAACAAGGATAGGCAGTTCCATTTTTATGATAGTTCGTAATCGTTCCAGAAACTGGAACTTGATCACGAAAAGCTTTTCTTAATCTTTCAACAATCTCAATTTCAGTATCAGGTCCCTGCAACATTTTACCAGGAGAATTCCCAATCAATTCAGATCTTCTAAATCCAGTCATTTCAAGAAACTCCTGATTACACCAGATAATTTTTTTCATTGAATTTGTAATAACTACGCTTACTCCATTCATGATCTTTTTTTTCTCCCAAAGGTTGACTGATGCGAATCTATTTCTTCTTTAAATAGTTCGATTATTATCCTACGATTGTGAGAGAATTTACTTACTAAAAAACGTACTGCAACTCTAAAAAAAATATGGTCTGAAATACGGCCAAAAGGAACTCCTGTTTCCTCTGAAATTATAGCTTTTAGCTCATTTCTATCAGTAACTATATCCTTTGTTAAATTGGCTCTAATGGCAGTCATGCAAGTAAAATATTGATCTTAGTAATAGGACAAATATAATAAAGTTTTGCAAACTTTAAAGATTAGACCATTTAGCAACTAGTAAAATTTCAGATCTCAATTTCAAAACATCCCGATCCTTAGTAAACAAATTGTATTCTTTCTGCTTCAGATCCTTCTTAGCTTTTAACCAGGAACTTGAATCTAAATCACCATCATCAAATTTCCTTTTCAGCAAATCAAATAACTCCTTATCGATCAAAATTAGTTCTTCTGAAAACCTGATATCTTCTTTCAAATAATTGAATTCTGTGACAAGTTCCTGAACTCTTCGTTTATCCTCAGCCGCTAATAATTCATTGATCTTGCCTACTCCATCAATCTGGGCTAATCTCAAATTCTTGTCCTGTCTGGCATTATAAATGATATTAGTCGACCAACTGGCCGATGGTCTAGGCTTGCCATCGAGCGTATAAGTGACGCCTACGGCCGGAACGTACTTCATCCAAGCCAACTCCTCAGGAGCTTCGAACTCGGCCACCTGCGCCCTGGTACTTTGAGCGTAGAAAGAATCTATTGATTCGAATAATAAATTGATGTCTGGAATTGAATCACTGGCTAGTGATCCATAGAAATTGGAAATAAAAAAAAGGAATAGGAGGACTCGCATGACATGAAAATTGTAAGATTTAAAAAGCTAGTAGCCCAATTATCGGGAACTACTAGCATATAACCATTTTATGATTTTTATAGATCTGTCTGGAATTGAAGATTTACCAATTCCCGATATTTTCCTTTTTCAATATTCATCAGCTTGTAATGATTACCACTTTCAATAACCTTACCACGATCCATAACATAGATCAAATCTGAATTTCTAACAGTAGATAAACGATGCGCTACAATCACAATAGCAGATTTCACATACCTAAATATATTGTCTTGTAACATCTGTTCTGTAATAGCATCCAAGGCGCTTGTAGCTTCATCTAATAACAATAATTCCGGTTTTGGAATCAATGCTCTAGCGATGGCAAAACGTTGAAGTTCGCCACCTGAAAACAATACCCCGTCTTCTCCAAGCTTAGATCCAAATCCATCTAAACAACTATCTATAATATCCAAGCAACCAGCCACATCACAACAATTTCGAACCCATTCCAAACTAGCATCAGGATCACCATAGGTAAGATTATTCCAAATAGTATCATTGAAAAACTTCGGTTTCTGCTCTACATATCCTACGCTTTCCCTCATTGATTTAAGATCGAATCCTCTTACATACCTACCATTCCTTTCCCAAGTTCCACCAGAGTCAAGATATAAATTCATGAGCAATTTCAATACTGTAGACTTTCCCGATCCACTTCCACCAACAATAGCAATCTTTTGTCCTGGTCTTACTTTAAAATCAAATCTATTAAGCACGTAAGTTTCTGTATCTGGGTATTTGAAATAAGCTCCTTCAAATTCATAGCCGCTAAAACCTTTAGATTCTAAATTACCATAATTACTGGATTCAACCTCTTTATTCAGTAGGAATCGTATTCTTTCAGTTGCTCCGATTCCGTTTATAAATTCAGAATATAAACTCCCTATCGATTGTATTGAGCTGGTAATAATCCCCATGAAAAGTATAAAACCAAGAAGATCTCCAATAACCATTTGCCCAGACTGCACCATGATTGCACCTTGCCAAACGACAAAGAAAAAACCACCAAACAAAACCGTTGAAGTGAATACATTCATTAATCCCTCAACCCTTTCTAATCTAAGCCAAATAGCAACTAAATCATTTACTATAATCTTAAATCCTCCTACTTCTCTATCTTCTGCACCAAAAGCCTTAACAGTTGTGATATTTCTAAAAGTCTGACCAATATGTATTTGAGAACTGGCTATTTTGCTTCTAGCTATTACAGTCAATTGCTCCGTGAATCCTGCAAGGATGATGGACGCAGCTGCTATAATAGGAATCACCATAAACATCATAAATGATAATTTTGCAGAAACAAAAACAACGGCAATTGATCCACCAATAAGCATTAAAAGACTACGTATAAAATCAGCTAAAGAAATCGAAAACAGATCTTGGACCTGGTTCACATCTGAAACTATTCTACTGCTCAGCTCGTCCGTTGATTCCCTTTCAAAAAAACTCAGGGATTGTCCTAAGATGTTACGATATAAATCTATTCTCAAATTTGCTGTCGCCTTCTCCCCTACTTTTGCAAAAACCATTTTCATCATATAACCAACTAATCCCTGCAAAAATATCACACCAAAGAAAACGGGTCCATACTGATGTAACTCAATATCAAAATATCTATCCTTACCACCTATCGCAGCTTCTGCCATATCTCCAGCTAAAAAAGGAAATAAAACAAATACAGTAGAAGAAACAGACAACAATATTAAACCAGCTAACAACGATAACCAGAAAGGTTTTACGTAGCGGAATAATTCAAATTTTTCTAAAGGAAAATAATTCATCATTGAAAATTATC
>CAZXYA010000121.1:0-19016 GCA_964644655.1 uncultured Saprospiraceae bacterium
TTGTACATAGGATTTGACCACTCGAATGCCTGAATAGACTTCTTGGGAAGTACTATTTAGGGTTGCTAATTGCTGTTGGATAATAGTACTTTTTTTATTAATTAAACTCGACACATAATAGATAGAAATGGATAAGAATGGAAGCGGTGCAAGAACGTAGAGACTCAACTCTACACTTACTTGTAACATAGAATAAATTACAAAAATAAAAAGTGTCGCTAGGTTAATAAAATATAGAATAGCTGGGCCTAAATACATCCTCACTTTATTGACGTCCTCGGTGATTCTAGACATCAAGTCCCCTGTATTATTCCTTTTATAAAAAGCCAAATCCAATCGTTCATAATGATTGAATAATTCCTTTCGCATATCATATTCAATCAACCTAGACATTACAATAATGGTCTGGCGCATGAAATACATGAAAAAACCCATGACAAGAGCTAAAATCAATACTAAGCCACCAAAAACTAATAGGGTATTCCCTAATATGCCAAAAAGTTCTGCTTGTAAATCAAATCCATCTAATTGTCTATAAAGGGCAATGTTTTCCATTACTAAATCTAGAGCTTCTCGAATCATTTGTGGCTGTAAAACCCTAAAATAATTTGACAAGGCAACGAAGAGAATACCAAATAAAAAACGCCATTTATATTTTACAAAATATTTATTGAGGACAAATAATTCTTTCACAGATTGGATTTTAAATTTTTGGTGTAGTAAAATCTAAACAAAGATAGGGAGATTTAAACTTTGATTGCTGCTTATCGTAATTACTGAATGACTAAATCCTTAAATCCCCTAAGGCATTTTTTCGATTTTCCAATTTATCGGGAACTTTCAATCAATTTTAAACTAATTATGAGTTGGTACTTAGAATTGATAAAAAAGGAGAAAAGCAAGAAGTGAATTACCAGCTAAATTATAGCTTAAGAGGAGTATGTCTAAAAAAGACGAATGAACAGAAGGGATAAAATAGTTGTTTCGGTAAAAATAAACTACTTTTGACGTTCTAAATTTCTTGTCAGTACTTAATAATGAATTTAAATTTTTTATACCATTTTGGTCGTTACCTAGCGTTGATGAAAACGACTTTTTCCAAACAGGAAAAGTTTTCCATGTATTGGAAAGAAACAATGCGTCAAATGAATGATATTGGAATTGGCTCTCTAGTAATAGTAGGCTTAATTTCTATCTTTATTGGCGCCGTAACAGCCGTTCAATTCTCTGATCAGTTGAGTGGAGGATTGATTCCACGATATTATATAGGTTACATCGTTCGAGATATTACCATTATAGAGTTAGCTCCCACTATTACTTGTTTGGTGTTAGCAGGAAAAGTAGGCTCCAATATGGCTTCCGAATTGGGTGGAATGCGGCAAAAAGAGCATATTGATGCGATGGAATTGATGGGCGTAAATACTGCTGCTTATCTAATTTTACCCAAACTAATTGCAGCGGTAGTAATTATTCCATTATTGGTAAGTTTAGCAGCTATTATTAGTATAGTAGGAGGATACATTGCAGCCGTTCCATTTGGTCAATTAACAGATCCAGAGTATGTTCGAGGCGTCCGTTCCTTTTTTGTGCCTAATTATGTATTCATGATGTATGTGAAAGCTATGGTTTTTGCTTTTATTTTAACCACCGTTTCTTGTTACCAAGGCTATTATGTAACGGGTGGCAGTATAGAATTAGGCGAAGCAAGTACGCAGGCAGTAGTCTATAGCGATATTTTAATACTCGTAGCAGATTTAGTAGTGGCTATTGCACTAACTGGTTAAGCAGCTTGAAAAGTTATTTAATCAAACCCTGTTAATCATCAATAATCCTGTCATTTTGTAGCAATGATTAAAGCAGAAAATATATTTAAATCCTTTGGTCCGACAGAAGTCTTAAAAGACATTAGTACTACCTTTGAGCAAGGTAAGACAAATGTCATTATCGGAAAAAGTGGTGCAGGAAAAACCGTATTACTAAAATTGTTGGTGGGCCTCTTTCAACCAACTGCGGGTAATATCTGGTACGATGATATTAATTTTAATAAGTTGAATAAACAAGAATTACGTGCCTTGAGAATGGAAGTAGGCATGTTATTTCAAGGAAATGCTTTATTTGATTCAATGACTGTGGAGCAAAATGTAAGATTTCCTTTGGATATGTTCACTAAAATGACCAAAAAAGAGAAGTTAGATCAAGTGAACTACTGCTTAGAGAGAGTGACTTTGGCTGGTTCTAATGATAAATATCCCTCCGAAATAAGTGGTGGCATGCAAAAACGAGTGGGCATTGCTCGATCTATTGTCCTAAATCCTAAGTACCTTTTTTGTGACGAACCCAATTCTGGTTTAGATCCTAAGACCTCTATTATTATAGATAAATTAATTCACGACATTACAGTAGAAAATAACATCACCACAATTATCAATACGCATGATATGAATTCGGTGATGGAAATAGGGGATACCATTGTTTTATTAAACTTAGGAAGAGTGGCTTGGCAGGGAACTAAAAATGAGGTATTAGGGAGTGAGAATGAAATTTTACAAGATTTTATATTTGCTTCTCCTTTTCTACAAAAACTTCGCAAAGCTGCTTTAAATACTTGAGAAGCAACTACAACAATTGTTTATCAATTACGCTACTAAAACTACTAAGCCTAAACCCTATTTTCAAATACGTCTAAACGATTATCTCCAATTTGGAAAGTATTGGTTAAGGTGCGAGTAATGGAAGGTGCGGGAATGCTATTGTCTGCGTTGATTATTTTATTGCCAGTAAAGATTCTTGCTTCGTCCCACAGATTATGTTGAATAAAACTATTTAACAGCGTAGCACCTCCTTCCACCAAGAGTGAATTGAGCCCTTCTTTTTTTAAATTTTGTAAGATATTAGGTAATAAATTTTCATCAAAAGGAAGCCTCCATTGCTTAGTGTTTGGATAGTTGATTTTTTTTGCCTTGGGTTCACAAATAATAATTGTTTGACCTTCTGAATTCAATGCAGCTACATTAGGTGCAAGATAACCCTGTCGTTTTAATAACAATTTGACTGGAGATTTGCCAAAATACAGTCGGTTATTTAATCTGGGGTTGTCTATAGTTAATGTACCAGAACCAATGAGAATAGCCGTTGTCTCACTACGCCACTTATGGGTCAATCTTTTAGTGAATGGATTACTTATCCAGACTTGCTTATCTGGTACGCCAATTTTTTTGTTTAACGATTGCGCAAATTTTAAAATGACGTATGGACGACTTTTTTGATAAGTAGAAAAAAAACCTGCAGCCGTTTTAAATCCTTTTTTTGGTAAGATATTTATGTTTACTTTAACACCAGCAGCCTTTAATCTTTCAACACTTTTTCCCATAGTTAGTGGATTTGGATCAACTAAACTAATAAAAACTTCAGGTATTTTATAGGCTAGAATACTATTGACACAAGGAGGTGTTTTTCCAAAATTATTACAAGGTTCTAAAGAAATATATAGTTTGGATTTTGGTAGTAACCCTTTGTTTTTGAGGGAGTTAATTGCATTTATTTCTGCATGCGGACCTCCTGGTGCTTGATGAAAACCTTCTCCAATAATCTTGTCTTTATAAGTGATAACTGCCCCAACTCTAGGATTAGGGGAAACTTTGCCAGCACTTAGATTGGCTAATTCAAAACAACGTTGTATAAAGAGGTGAGAATGCGCCATTAAGAATAAAAATAAATTGTGAAAAATAATATTTCTAAAAGTAAATCTTTTATTTATATTTGCGTAAACTATAATATAATTTCTTTTTAACTTGACAGATAACTTCACTTAACATATCCCCATATTAATCATTTTTTTTTTGCCTAACAGTTGTATATTGTTATTAATTGTTTAAATTTGTTAGACATTTTAAAATTCATAACTATAAAATCACTAAATCATTAATCGTGGTTTAGCATAGATTTTTATTCCTACACGATTGAACACTATTAAATAAAACATTAGTTATATCCAATTTCACATTATTTTTAAAATAATGTGGTTGTTGTGATTTTTTTAACGGCAATATTAAACCTCAATAATCTTATTTTTAAACCTTTTAAAGTTGAGAGCGCGTGTTATACAAGGTAAAATTAAAAAACGCTGACGAAAATGTTCTGTTAGACGATCATGTCTACGAAACATTAACTGCCGATCCTTATTTGGCCAAGGTGGATTTCATCAATAACCTCCGCAGACATTCCAGTGGCTGCGCAGTTTTCCAAAAGACTTGGAAGAAGGCAGAAGGGGGTTATAAAACAGAAACTATTTATTTGCACAGGTTGATTGCAGAAAGATTTTTGGAAGACACTAGAACTAAAAAGAAAAATTTAGTCGGTGCCAAAAATGGCAATAAACTGGATTGCAGATTAGAGAATATCTGTTGGAGAACTCGTTCTGTAGCTAGTCGTCAAAGAAAGACGAGTAGCAAAGTAGGTTACACAGGTGTTTACAAGGAAAATAACAGATACCGAGCAGTCATTTCTGTTGATCGAAAATCTGTTCATATCGGAATGTTCGATACTCCTGAGGAAGCAGCATTAGCATACAACAAAAAATCTCGAGAACTCTATGGGGAAGATGGCAAAATTAATGTAATCCGACCTAAGGGAAATGAGGAATAAATTTTATGTATAGAATGTTAAAGTACTGATTATTAGTGCTTTAGAAAGGAGATTGGTGAATTTTCAAAACGTTAAAAAGGGCAAAGAGTACACAAAAGAGATCAGGATTACACAAAGTGCATTTTAGGTGATTCTCTATATCTTCTCCAAGTTCTCTGTGTCCAAAATTTATGTATATTGAGAATTTACTGTGATTATTCTTTATAGCAAATTTACACTATGGTAACTTTTTCCAATTTTGAAAAAATATTACCATGCTCAACAAGTTTGAGTAACACTACGAGACTAAAGCAGCCATTAAACTTTTCCTAAAAATTATAACCATGATTGGATAGGATGAGTCAAATGGCTGCTTTTTTATTTCATTCTCATTCACCGTTTACTCCGATTTGTCGGAGAGGTTTGTCAGAGCCCCTTTTATTTATAGAACAAAGGCTAAAAATAGCATCATGCGATACTTTTCTTTTTTTTTAATCTGTTTATTATTTGCCTGTACAGAACCTGCATCTAGCAGCAGGTCTGCTGAACCAAGAACGGAAACAGCTCCTAGTAAAGTAGGTGAGCAACAAAAGACACCAAAAGAGGCGGTGCATATTAATCAAAAAGTAAAACAACAACAGAAATGCAAAATTGAAGGGGAAGTGCTGGAAGACAATGAATTGTGGTTGAAAGACCAAGGGAAGCTGATTTGCATTATGGCGGATTCAAGTACTTATGACGCTACCTTAGGGATGAGCCACCGTATTTTAGAAGTGTTTAATACCTACACTTGTGAATTGGAAACCAAACTCACTTTACCTGTAAATGATAGCCCTGACTTTCCGTATTACCTAGCAGATATTAATTATAATAATAATAGTAAGATAGTGGCGATTAAGGCAGCAAAAACGGTTTACTGTTTTGACTTAACCACCAAAAGAATGTTACCTTTATTAAATCCTACTTTCAAAACAAAAAGAGAGGATAGTGACGCTTCCTCAGGTACCATTATCCGATTAGAATTATGGGAAAATTTTTTAGTAGGTTATGCACAAGATAAAGGGACTTTTGTTTTTGATTTAGGAGCTGGACAAATACCAAAACCTGTATTACCTTTTGCCGAATACCAAGTAGGAGAAACAAATTTCAATTCCCTGTTTTTATTACCATCCGAAACGGATAAATACCAAGCAATACTGCCCAGCTTTGATTGGGAAGAAGAAATCTTCTCGATTAATCCAATTTTTAAAACGCCCCTTGCTTTGAATACGGCTGTACAAAAAAGCGCATTGGATAATCCATATATTGTACTCCGAGATAAAATAAAAAATCAGCCTTTATTGGTAGATATGAAAGCAATGAAAAACAAATATTTACCACCAGCAATTGTAGATAAAACGACCAAAGAAATATTGACTTGGGCGAAAGCTGAACAATAATAGAGCGTCAGATAAGAAACTGCTATAATCCGTTGGGAAAATAAATCCATTGGGGAATTTTTCTACCCAACTGATTTGATTCCCAACGGATTATCACATACTAAACTCGAATTGAAATAATTATAAATATCAATTTTTTATCTGATTACCTAGAAAAAGGGTAGTGTATAAAAATTAACTTATTACTGCCCTCTTTAGAATAGTTCATCATGCTTCGATGACGATGACAATAGCTGCTATTCCTCACTAACCAACTTCAACAAAACCCCATTGGTCCATCCAAATCCATCTTGGACGGGGTATTCTCCACCACCAGCTTCTAAGGTCAAATCTACTACATTATATTTCTCTACTAATTTGCCCGTATTTTTATAAACTTTAGTGTTTAAATTAATCCACCTATCTTTAATTGTATTGGCTAATTCATTGCTATTATAATTCCGCAAGCCTTCGATCGTCATCCATTGTAAAGGGGCCCAACCATTAGGATAGTCCCATTGTTGTCCATTATCCGTTAAGGTAGAAACGACGCCACCGGGCATTAAAAATTTATTTTGAATCACCTTTGCCGCTTGGCTTGCTTGTTCGGGAGTAGCCATCTTAAAAGTTAATGGATACATCCCCGCTAGAGAAGGAATCCCTGTTAGGGTTTGTTCCATAAAATCATAATCTTGAAAATAGTCCATTTCTGCGTCCCAACAAACTTTTAGCAAAGCCGCTTTGCGCAAATCAGCCTTTTGGGTATATAAATCGGCTGCTTCTTGATTACCGTTTAAGGCATTTCCATTGGCTAAAACCATTTCTAAATTATATAATAAAGCATTTAAATCTATCGGAATAATATCTGTTGTATGGATGGTTGCTAATTTTTGAGGATCGCTAAACCAACGACTACTAAAATCCCAACCAGATTCACAAGCCGCCCGTAAATCACTATATATTTGTTTGGCAGGTCGGCTACTTTCTTTAATAGTTCCTACATCTTCTCGATAACTTTTTGCCCTAGGGATTATTTTATAAAAATTAAGATAGCCCCAATTGCCGTAACGACTAAGAGAAACTGCCTAAAGAATTTTTCGGTGAAATAGCTAATTAGTTTGACACCCACCAAAAAGCCAATTACCACAAATGGTAATAAAGTGAGATTGGTTTGCAAGGTATCCCAAGTAATGGTTTTCCAAGAAAATACATGAAAGGGAACTTTAAAATTATTCACAATAAAAAAGACCCAAGCAGAAGTACCGATAATTTCATTTTTTGGCAAACGGGTGGCTAAAAAGAATAGATTGGCAAATGGACCAGCCAAATTACCAATCATGGTGGTGAAACCTGCCGCAAAGCCAACAGAACTGCCAAAGAGCCGATTTCCCGGTAAGACACTTTTAGCCGTAGATTCCGAAAACCACATAAAGACCACACTAAACAAAATAATGCCAGCCATCCAATTTTTAAAGGTAGCTTCTGGCAATTCTTTTCCAACAAAGGAAGCCAAAACGACGCCCACCAACATCCAAGGTAAAAAATGGACTAAATATTTCCATTTGGTATATTTTTTAAAATAAATGACCGCCATAATATCTCCTGCAATCATTAAAGGTAAAATAATTCCTGTGGAATTTTTAGCCCCATAAGCTAAAGCCATTAGGGTAACAGTAAGAATGCTAATCCCTTTGATTCCTCCTTTGCCAACACCAAGAAGAAAAGCAGCAGCAAATGCTAAAATTAAGTTAAACTCCATATTTTATGGGACTAATTTAAAGCGAATGTAGAACTAAATCGCATCTTTATTTATTTTAATAAAATCAAAGGTAGTAGTTCCTTTTCAATTCAAGTAATTCAAAAGGCTTTGATAATTTTAAATTAAATCTTTTTTTTGTGTCTTTTTTAAAATAAATGTTGTTTGGTTAACAACCATTCTTGAAAAAGATGGTCTATATACTAAACAACATCTAGAAATTAATGATAAAAATGCAGCGTTTAAGTATTGCCTTTATTTTTTTTCTTTTATGTAGTACTTGGCTTTTTGGGCAAGAATGGGTTGACCGAGAAGACTGGCCAGATGATTTTCCTAGACCAGACCAAACAGAGCGTAGTTTATTTTTCATTCAACGAAATTTAAATAAGCATACCATTATTTATGATTTAAACCTTGAAGAAGATGGCACTTTAAACATTTCGGAACCTATAGATAACTATTGGCGACAATATGCTAGTACGGGTAAACGAAGAGAATTGAGTTGGTTAGAATCTTGGTTGGCCTATGGCTATCGGGTGAAAAAGAGAACTATAGATACCTTGCAAATAAAGCTACGTGCGCACAAGGAAAGGGCTATAGAACTGCGAAAAGATGGAGGTAGATGGCGAGCAGTCATTCGGATCAACGGAGAGGATAGTTATTTGACACATATTTATGCCTATGCGGATGAGTCTGGTATTTTTCCAGATGTAAAGCATGTAGATTTATTTGGGATTAATATCAAAACGGGAACAACGGTAAAGGAAAGAATTTATGATTAAAGGCTAAAATAAATTGACGAAAAATTAATTTTCCTAACAGAATACTTCTTTTTTTGTCATAAACTTTCATTTGCTTATAATTTCCCCTATTTTTATGCTCAAGATATACCTCTTCAAAAAAGCTTTAGAAGTTATAAACTATAAAGCACTTGCCTGAAGGAAAGATTCGATAAAAATAATTTTTTACTAACACAATCGTTAGTAAGCTTAACTATTGTTGTGAATGTCTTAGAAATTTAGATGGATAAGACATTCACACAATATTTTATGCTATCAAGTAGCTGAACAATATTGTTTCATTGTTAGTCTGATGATGTTGCCATGATAATGGTTTATTAATAAGATCATAAGCAGACAATTCAACGATTTTTAACGACTACTTATTCATTTTCCATTATTCTTTAATACAATCGGACAACTATGAGATTCCTTCAAAAGACTTGGGTCATCTTGCTAGCTATTTGTTTAATACCACTAGCCTTATCTGCCCAAAGTAGTCTTCGAAAAAAAGCGGATAAATACTATCAGATTCACGATTATGAGGAAGCGATAAAAACCTACCTACGTTACATCAATAAAAACAGAAATGATGTTACCCCAAAAGCTAGATTGGCAGACAGTTATCGACATGTCAATCAATTAGAAGAAGCGGCTAAATGGTATGCAGAAGTTATTAATAATAGTAAAATTAATCCTGATTTTTATTTTCAATATGGGCAAACCCTAAAAGGCTTAGGCAAATATGTCGAGGCTCGGAAATGGTTTTTGAAATATTCGGAAAGCAATCCTGAAAAAGGATTGCATTATGCAGGTAGTATTCAACATGCTTTAGACAAATTGGGCAATCCAGCAGCTTATCGGATTAATGCAGAATTTGTGAATACTGGAGCAGCGGACTTTGCACCTACCTTTTTTAAAGACCAGGTGGTATTTGCCTCTTCCAGAATAGATTATAGTGGGAATAACAAAGCAAGAAAAGACGTGAATTATCCTTTTATCACAGGTAGAGATCAGAATAATTATCTGAGAAAACCAGCTTTATTACACCAAAGAATTAAAGCAGCTAACGAAGGACCAATTGCTTATTCTAAGGATGGCCGTTGGGTTGCTATGACTAGAAATAATTTTGTGAATGGCAAAAGACAAATCCCTTCTAGTGGGGTCAATTTGAATCTTCAAATAGGAGAGGCATTACCAAATGGAGAATGGCAAAATGAAAAATATTTCCCTTATAATGGATCTAATTTTTCTACCGCTTATCCTTCTTTTTCTCCTGACGGAAATACCTTATATTTTGCATCTAATCGACCTGATGGATTTGGCGGTTTTGATATTTTTGTCACCTACAGAGTCGGTAATACATGGACCACACCAGAAAACCTAGGACCAACAGTCAATACTCAAGGAGATGAAATTACCCCATTTTTTGATGGGAAAGATTTATATTTTGCGTCTAACTGGCATAAGGGAATGGGAGGCCTAGATGTGTTTAGAGCGGTTAAGACTGGCGGTACTTGGGACCAAGTTTATCATTTGGATACCAATATCAATACTTCTAGAGATGATTATGGATTTATTTATGATAATACTAGGAATCTCGGTTACTTAGTATCTAACCGTCCAGGAGGAAAGGGGCAAGAAGATATTTACCGAGTATCAAAATCCTCTGACAATTTAGAAATTACCGTTTTGGATGAATTGAGTATGCAACCAGTTGTTGGAGCAGATATTGACTTTTCTTCTTGTGGACAACCTACTTTTGTTACGGATATTAGTGGGCGTCATATTTTACAAGTTCCACAAGGATTGAATTGCCAAGCAATTATTCGAAAGAATGGTTATTTAGCTAGTACTCTGAATGTTTCTCAAAATCAACTCGGAGGTGCTCAAAGTTTACAAGTTTTACTAAGACGTACCGATGCGATTAGTGGTGGTGGGAATAACCCAAACCCCAATAATGGTGTTGGCTACATTGGTCAAATATATGATATTAGTAGTGGAGCGGATGTTCCTTCTGTTTTTGTGGCAGCGACTAATCAACAAACGGGTAGAATTCTAGAAACCCGAACGGACGGTACTGGTCGATATTCCCTTTCCTTAGACCCCTTTAACTCCTATTTGATTACTTATTCAAAACCAGGTTATTTTGATGTTAGTCGAACGATTAACACAGGAAATGGACAAGAAAGAAATATTCTTGGCAGCTATCCTATCCGAACTTCTGGGGCAACCCCTCCAGTTGTGGATAATGGAGGGACCACTCAACCAGCTATTGGCTCAGGCTATGCCATTCAAGTAGCTGCCTTTAACGCTTCAAGAACAACAGACTTAAGTCGTTTTAAAACTTTGGGCACCCTTGGAAATGTGTATAATAGAAATGAAAAGGGCATCACTAAAGTGAGAGTCGGTGTTTTTGCCACTAAAGCCGAGGCAACAGCAGCGGCCAAACAAGCGAAGGGCAAAGGCTTTAAGGATTGTTTTGTCGTGACAGAATCATTAGATGGTTTAGGCCAAGAAGTAATGGTTTCCGATAATTTAGATGTTGCTAAAGGGAATAATACAAATGTAGGCACTTCAACGGGGTATAAAGTGAGATTAGCAGCTTATAAAAAACCACAATTTTTTCAGCGAAATAGAGTCGAATCTATTGGCTTAGTGGAGCAAAGAATTAAAGGGCCTTGGACAATTATGTTATTGGCGGGTTACTCCAATTTAGGAGAGGCACAAAGAGCTGCATCTGCTGCAAAAGGTGCTGGATTCCCCCAAGCACATGTAGTCGTGGATAATGGAGTAGAGCTGACGAAAGTGAAGTAAGGGCATTTTGTAAATAATGAACGATGCTTGCCTAAAGACAGGCAGAAATTTGTAATTCATTGGAATTAAAAAATAGCGATTCTCAAGTAAGCGGGAATCGCTATTTTTTTGTCTTATCTCAAAATAACTGTTTTTAAAGGGCTTTGAAATTTATATTGTTAGGAGGATTGCAAACGGATATAGACGGATTTAACGGATATGAACGGATTTTGCTTTTGAAGTTGAGATTGAGTTTGAATTTGAGTTTGAAATTAAAATTGCTCCTTTTATTTTTTATCCGTTCCTCAAACTTTCTGTACCTTTAACCTCCAATTGAAAATTGAAATTATAAAATGAAAATTTCCAAGCATGTTGCAACCACTAGCAGAAAGAATGCGGCCCAAAACCTTAGATGCCTATGTTGGACAAGAACACCTGACAGGGCAGGGGGCAGTATTGCGACAATCCATCGAATCAGGCAAAATTCCTTCCTTTATTTTATGGGGACCACCAGGTGTTGGAAAAACTACCTTAGCTACCATTATCGCCAATCAATTAGATCGACCTTTTCATACCTTGAGTGCGGTAAGTTCTGGCGTAAAAGATGTTAGGGAAACCATTGCCAAAGCTAAAAAACAACAATTTTTTAATCGACCCAATCCTATTTTATTCATTGATGAAATTCATCGGTTTAACAAAGCCCAACAAGATTCTTTATTAGGGGCGGTAGAGAAAGGGACAATTACGCTAATTGGTGCAACGACTGAAAACCCCTCTTTTGAAGTTATTTCTGCCTTATTGAGCCGTTGCCAAGTCTATGTCTTAAAACATTTGACGAAAGAACAGTTAATTAATTTAGTAGATCGAGCATTAGCGGAAGATGAATATTTGCAAAAGAAATCCGTAGAAGTAAAAGAGTATGAGGCTTTGCTTTTATACTCAGGAGGCGATGCACGAAAATTAATGAATGTCTTAGAATTAGTGACCAATTTTCAAGAAGGCAAAAAAAAATTGGTTATTACCAATGACTTAGTCAAAGAAAAAGTACAGCAAAATATAGCCGTCTATGATAAAGCGGGCGATCAGCATTATGACATTGCTTCGGCATTTATCAAGTCCATTAGAGGAAGTGACCCCAATGCGGCAGTCTATTATTTAGCGCGCATGATAGAAGGCGGAGAAGACATTAAATTTATTGCTAGACGAATGATCATTTCCGCCTCCGAAGATATTGGTTTAGCCAACCCGAATGCCTTACTAATGGCAACGACTGCTTTTCAGGCAGCTACTGCCGTTGGTTTGCCCGAAGCTAGAATTATCTTATCCCAAGCAACGGTTTATTTGGCAACTTCGCCCAAAAGTAATTCGACTTATATGGCGATCAATAAGGCGCAAAAATTGGTGCGAGAAACGGGAAGTTTGCCAGTCCCTTTAGAAATCAGAAATGCACCTACTCGCTTGATGAAAAATTTAAACTATGGCAAAGGCTATAAATATGCGCATGCCGAAAAAGGGAATTTTGCGGATATGGAATTTTTGCCTGAGGCGATTAAAGGAACGGCTTTGTTTGAGCCAAGTAATAATCCTACCGAGGAGAAAATTCGGATAAAAATGCGGAGTTTGTGGAAGGAGAAGTATGGGTATTAGTCCTACCAACCCCCAAACAACTTCCCAAAAATCCCATCATCCCCACTAGCAAAATAACTCCCTTCATTCAAAGAAGACTGAATAATATAAGGTTCGGTGCGAGTAGTATCTCTAAAAGCCTTAATCAAAATGGGACTACCCATATTATTACCTGCTACGGAAAGCGTTTTATATAAAAGCGACTGACTTTGTATCTCATCAAAATCATTCACAAAAGTAACGCCTGCAATGGACTGTAAGCCTGTTAAATAGGTTGAAATAGTCGTAGAATCTATCGTTGTACCATCTTGTGTCCAATCAGCAATACCTCTTTGCAAAACAGTTGTAGTACCCAAAGTATTGATGGCAACTTGGGTGATATTATCTTTGACAACAGACAAAATTTCTTTATTGCGATAAGCATCAAAGCCCTGTCCCATCGTCATACTTAAAAAGCCATCTACGGCATAGACTTCATTGCCTTTGGTTAGACGGACATAAGAGATCCCTGTTCTAGCTTGTTGGTTAAAACTAAAGCGACCAACGATAAAATCTTCCAATAACTGATCTCCTGCAAAAGCTTTTACTCGACTGCCACTTGATTCTTCCACTTCATAATCGGTCCATTTTTCGGCACTTTTAGAAGCAACTCTTTTAGTTTTAATCAAAGCTAAATTCCTAAGAATGGACTGAACGGCCCCTTGATTGGCTTTGGTGGTAATATTTCCTTTAGAAACGACCCAAAAATTGGCTTCTTTTTTTAATAAGGTTTCTTCTTGATTATCTCCTTTTGGATAGAGTAGGATAGAAGTAATCGTAGCAGTATCTAACTGAATCAACTCCGTTTTAAAAGTTCTCGTTTTTTTCTCAAAAGCAAACTGTGTTGCTAGAAATACGACTAGCAAAGACACAAATATTAGTAATAGGGTTTTATTTTTCATATCAGCAATATTTATTCATTTAGGGGTATAAAGGTTAAAAGGTGCAGAGGTACAAAGGTGTCTAAAAAAGGAAAACCAAGTGGTTAGGTAACCCATTTGTCCTATGTACCTTTAAACCTATGTACCTTTACACCCCTTAAATAGTTACCTCTTTTTAAAATCAAACATATCGTTCCTCCATCCGCTTTATCCGCAAGTTTCTGGCTTTAAAATTGCGGTAAAGCGCATAAAATAAAACTAAAAGGAGCGGTAAACCAAAATTTAAATATTTAATCATATCTCGTTTACCCGCATTTTCATCCCCTAAATAAACACTATCAATAGGGCGAGAAGCCACCCCTTTGGTTCTCAATTCAATCAAGCCCGTATCATCGGATAACCAATCAATACTATTGACCATTAAGCTGGAATTATCCGAACGTTGCCCTCCTTGTTGTCCAGCAGTTGCATAATCGCCATCTCCAAAAACAACCAATTTTCCACCTGTGGTATTATTTTCTAACACGCCGCCAACGACTAGATTGCCAGTTGGTAAGTCGGCTGCCGTCCATTGTCTTTGCACATCAAAATAATGAGGTGGTCGGATAGTACCAGATTGACTAGACGAAAAAGCTATAGGCGTAAAAGTGGATAGACTGTCTCCTAAATATCGAATAGGACTGGCAAAAGGCATAATGATTTGCTCCAAGCCCTTGGTAATTGGATGGTCTGCAAAATTAGAAATGAGTGGCAAAAAAGGGAAACTAACAGGCGTATTCATCATAAAAGGCCCCTGTCGTTGTTGGACGGTTACACTTCCACAAGCGGCATCAATCAAAAAACTTCCTTCTACTTCCACTCCTTTTCCTCGCAACCAAGTTTCTAGGCCTGTGGTCAAATCAGTTCCCTGTGCCGTTTGCAAATCCCCATTGACCCGATTGATACTGATCATAATTTTACCCCCTTGGTTGTAATAGGCATCCAATTTTGCAAAATGACTAGGTGGAATAGAATCTTTTGGTGCAACAATAGCAATCGCTTTAAATCGACTGGCAATTTCTGTTTCCGTGGTTAAGTCAATATTTTCTACCGCATAAAGAATGGATAAAGATTGATACACTTGTTGTAAATCAGACAAAGAAGGTTCTCCATGCCCTTGAACTAAACCAATAGATGGTTTTTCTAAAACGGCTAATTTTTTAATGGCAGTTGTTAGCGAATATTCCATTCCTGCCCCTGCGACCAAAACAGGTAGCACTTCTTTCTGTTCGCCCACTTGCAAGACCGCCCCAGAAAAAACTTGTTGTTGTTTGACCTGATCTTTTTCCTCCACTCGAACCATTAAAGGCTGAATACCATTTTGGATAGCCGCTTGTTTTTCTTCCTCCTCCTTAGGGTCAATAAATTCAAAATCTATCATTCCATTAGAAAGGGTGGAATATTCAAACAACATATCTTGAAAATCATTCTTGATTTTCTTCATTTGCTGTGGCATATCCTCTGAAAAGTAAGCAGAGACCGTTAGTGGTTCTTCTAAATCGCCAATAATATCCTTAGTAGCATCACTTAAGGTAAATTCTTTATCTTCGGTTAAATCTAAACGAAAAAAGAAGCGACGGGAAAGCAGGTTGACTAACACCAGAATCCCAATAATTAATAAAACGGAGACGGTATTTTTCATTGTTTTATAATTGATAGGTTAGTTCGTGTGGGCGCAAATTTAAAGAAAGCCTATCAATTTTTGAAAAAAAATGTAATTTAGAACAAATATTTTTTTATTAAAATTAAAGGTAGCAATTTAGCATAACGAATAAGCTGCATTATTTTTTAACCATTAAAGTACATCATAATGAAAACTATGTGTTCTGAAATGACTACATGGTAGAGAAAAGTAGTGTTTATATTTGCTAGTGAATAGTTATAAAAATAAAACAAATGATCATAGCCATAGATGTGCATTACAGAGCAGGCATTGCCAAAACGGTAAGCATTGAATTTGATAATTGGTCGGCAATTAAACCAAGTCAAACCCATATTATAGAAATTCCAGAAACAGCGGAATATGTTCCTGGCCAATTTTATAAAAGAGAATTGCCTTGCATTTTAGAAGTCCTAAAATTGAGTGATTTAACCAAGGTAACCTTGATTATAGTGGATGGTTATGTTTTCTTAGATGATGTAGGTAAAAGAGGACTAGGTGGCTATTTATTTGACGCTTTAGGCGGTAAGGCCCCTATAGTAGGCGTTGCCAAAAGAAGTTTTCATTCAATTGATAAACTAGTCATTCCTATCAAAAGAGGGGAAAGCAAAAATCCATTATTTATTACCTGTCAAGGGGCAGATTTAAGAGAAATGGCTACCAAAGTGCAAGCAATGGATGGCGATTTTCGGATTCCAACCTTATTAAAAATATTAGATGTGGAAACGAAGCGGTGATTTTATTTTGTATTAATTGGTAACACAACGCTGTGAGTTGTAGATTTTCAACCGACTGTAAGAGACTGTCTCAAAAGCCACCTTTCAGAAAATGCAACCATATTTTCTTTTACCATATAGACATTTAAGTTCATTTAAGAGAATACTATATGGTCTTAAATGACTAAATGGTAAATAAATTTTGTGGTTCATTTTGAATTTTATGTTTTGATACAGCCCCAAGATTTTTAAATTTTGTAAGTAAAAACACCTTAGTTAGCTAAACAGTTGTGTATTTTTGCAGTTTGCTAGTATAGTGAAACTTTAGTTCCTCGAAAAATACAGGGAATTGAAAACCCCTTTTATATAAAGAAAACACACATTTGCTTGAAAAAATAGACATAGCTTCTTTTTTTGCACCTGCCAAAAGGTATCCACTTTTTGATGTCCGAACTCCTGGGGAATTCCAAAAAGGACATATTCCCAATGCCCTTAATTTAGCCTTGTTTTCTAATGAAGAAAGAGCTGTAGTAGGGACGATTTATAAAAAAGAAAGTCCTAGACAAGCGATGCTTAAAGGATTAGAATTTGTAGGACCAAAGATGCGATTGCTAATAGAAGAAGTGGAAAAAAAGACCACTAACAAAACAGTTGCTGTACATTGTTGGCGAGGTGGAAAACGGAGTGGAAGTGTTGGTTGGTTATTAGGGATGGCAGGATTTGAGGTAAAAACGATTATTGGTGGATATAAAGCTTACCGCAATTTTGTGTTGAATCAATTCCATGAAAAAAAACTGGATTTATTGGTTTTAGGGGGGAAAACAGGTTGTGGAAAAACGAAGATATTACAAGCCTTAAAAGCAAAAGGCGAACAAATTATTGATTTAGAAAAATTAGCACATCATAAAGGATCCGCTTTTGGATTTATAGGGGAAGCAACTGCACCAACAGTCGAACAATTTGAGAATAATCTTTTTGAAGCCATTTCAAAATTAGATGCCAATCGTCGGATTTGGGTTGAGAATGAAAGCAAGCGGATTGGAAAAATATTAATCCCTGATGGATTTTGGGAACAGATGAAGGCGGCGCCTTTAATTAATATAGAATTGCCCTTTGAGGTTAGATTAAAAGTGTCCGTAGATAACTATACTACCCAAGAAAAAGCGGATTTAGAAACCGCTTTTTACAATATCAGAAAACGCTTAGGGGGACAAAATTTCCAAGCAGCTTTGGCCTATTTGGGCGCAAATGACTTAACATCAGCAGGAAGTATTGCTTTGAAATATTATGACAAACAATACCAGTATATGCTGGAAAAAAATGAAACGACCGTTATAAAACATATCAATTTTGAGCAGGATGAACCCGAAAAAACCGCTCAATATTTAGTGAATTATGCAGATAGAGAATTTATCACCAAAAAAATAAGCATTGCCAAAAACATATAAGTTAACCCAATATTCTCATGGAGCGGGTTGTGGCTGTAAGATTGCCCCTAAAGTATTAGACACCATTCTAAAAAAACAGGCGACTACCTTTAATTTCCCAAATTTAATAGTTGGCAATGAAGACAGAGACGATGCGGCAGTTGTTGATTTAGGAGATGGAACAGGCATTGTGAGTACAACGGACTTTTTTATGCCCATAGTTGATGATCCCGAAGATTTTGGTCGGATTGCTTCGGTGAATGCAATTAGTGATATTTATGCAATGGGTGGAAAACCTTTGGTGGCGATTGCCATTTTAGGTTGGCCAATTAATGAAATTCCCGCAGAAGTAGCCAATAAAGTAATTGAAGGAGGGCGAAAAGCCTGTTTGGAAGCAGGAATCGCCTTAGCAGGAGGACATAGTATTGACAGCCCAGAACCCATTTTTGGCTTGGCGGTTACGGGCAGAGTGCCTTTAAAAAATCTAAAGAAAAACGGTGGTGCCACCAAAACGTGCCAATTGTTTTTAACCAAACCCTTAGGCGTAGGTATTTTATCAACTGCCCAAAAGCAAAAAAAATTACGAGTTGCCGACCAATTTATAGCTAGAGATAGTATGGTGCAATTAAATAAAATAGGGACGATTTTTGCAGGATTACCTTATGTCAAAGCCATGACGGACGTGACGGGCTTTGGTTTACTTGGTCATTTATCAGAAATGTGTGCTGCCAGTAATTTATCTGCCAAAATTGATTTTGATAAAGTACCTTTGCTGGACAAAGCAGTTATTGATCATTATCTAACAGAAGGCTGTGTGCCAGGTGGAACTAAGCGAAATTGGGCAAGTTACGGGCATAAAATTGGACCATTGTCCAATTATCAGAAAAACATCTTATGTGATCCACAAACGAGTGGAGGTCTTTTAGTAGCCGTAGAATCTGCGGAAACAACTAACTTTTTAGATATTACAAAAACAGCAGGTTTAGCTTTAAGAGCTATTGGACATTTTACGGAATTAGAGGATAAACTAGTGGTTCTGGAATTAAATTGCTGACAGTTTAGAGGGGTTGTCAGTTGTCGGTTATCAGTTAGATTCGCAACTAGGGAACGGACAACCGATAACTGACAACTCTTCTAATTAAACTGGTATTTATTTAATTCCTAGACCACTAGTGCTATGGAAACAAAGTTTTTGACAATAATTTCGATACTTAAAGGTGCGTCAGCACCGATTATGTGCAACATGGTCGGTGCTG
>CAZXYA010000122.1:0-18965 GCA_964644655.1 uncultured Saprospiraceae bacterium
ATAAGCGAGAAAAGTCTGACCCTACGACGATTCCCTCTTTAAAATTATATCCACCTGATAAGGCAAATTTTGTTTTTTCTGACCCACCAGAAATGGTTAATTGATAGTTTTGAGTAGTTGCTTGACGGAAAACCGCCTCTTGCCAATCGGTACCTTCGCCTAACAATTCTGGCCTTAGAAATTCTTCGATGGGTTCAAAACCAACATCTGCATAATAAGCCGCATATTCTTGTAAATTTAGAACAGGGACTCTTTTTGCTAATTCTTGTACGCCAAAATACGTTTCTAAATTAATACTTGATTTTCCTGCTTTCCCCCTTTTTGTGGTAATCAGCACAACACCATTCGCTGCCCTAGCACCGTAAATAGCCGTAGCAGAGGCATCTTTTAAAATTTCAATCGACTCAATATCACTAGGATTAATCGTATTCAAGGCATTGGAATTCTGTCCTCCCCCATCTAATTCACTAAAATTGGAAGAAGATCCTTGGTTATCATTGACAACCGGAATACCATCTATGACATATAAGGGTTCGGCAGAAAGGGTAGAACCGATCCCTCTAATCCGAATAGAAACCCCTCCTCCTGGCGCACCAGAGTTTTGGGTTACTTGTACACCAGCAGCTCGCCCTTGTAGTGCTTGGTCTAAACCTGTAGCAGGTAAGGCTTTAATTTCTTCAGCACTTACAGAAGATAAAGCACCTGTTAAATCACTTCTTTTCTGCGTCCCATAACCAACTACAACAACTTCTTCTAATTGCTTGGCATCTGTTTCCAAATAAATATCCCCACGGGCATCTCGGACTTTAACTTCTTTTTCATTATAGCCGATATAACTAAAAACTAGTGTGGCATCTTCTTCTACTTCCAAAGAAAATTTGCCATCAAAATCAGTTGCGGTACCAACATCTTCTCCCTTAACTAGAATATTTACCCCAATTAATGGCTCATTATTATCTATGTCGTAGACTGTTCCTGAAACGGTAATAATAGCTTTTTGGATGGTAGCTATAGCTTGTTTTGGGTCTTCCTTTTTTACTATTCCCTTCTTGCTAGTAGTGGTCGTTTCAACTTTAATGATATATGTTTCTTCCCCTAATTTCTTAAAATTAAAGGTAGATTTGCGTTGTAACTCTTTTAGTTCTGCTTCTACCGATTGATGCTGGATAGACCAGTCATTAATTTTTTTGCCAGCAACCTGTTCTACATCGTAGACAATATTTACTTGGTAGACATTAGCTACTTCGTCAATTGCTTTAGAGAGTGCAATTGTCTTTTTCTGTAAATTATTTTGTGCTTTGATAGTCGTATTTCCTAGAACAGGGAAACAACATAAACTACTCAAAAAGCATAAACAAATAATAAAACGTTGAGGTATTTTCATATATTTAATTTTCAATTTCTTTAAGTCTAATCAGATGGTTGACTAAAGTTGACCATCCAGTATTTCGGAAATCAATTGAATTATTTTATTAAATAAATTTTATTAGCCAGTTTTTCAATTTGCAAGTCATATATTTCTGACAAGGCTTTTAATAATAGTTCTGGGTCATTTTTAGGGATCGTCGCCGTAATTTTCCGTTTTAGTAAGGCTCGATCTGCTACCGTCACCTTCCAATCAAATTCCTCCTGTAGTCGTTGAATCACTTTTGCAACGGACATTTCTTTAAAGACCATTCGTTGAAAGCGCCAAGCACTAAGTGCGTCTACATCTGCAATACTTCTGTCATAAAAATCAGTACCTTCTATTCTGATTAATTCCCCCGGTTCCATTTTTATTCTAGGATATTTAGGTACAAACAATTCTATCGATCCTTCTAAAAGTGCTACTTCAAAAGCAGTAGTTCTTTGCTTTACATTGAAAGAGGTGCCCAATACTTGAATCGTCCCTTTATTGGTTTGTACAATAAATTGCTCCCGGACAGATTTCTTTTTTACTTCAAAAAAAGCTTCTCCCTGTAGTTGAACTTCTCTTGTTGTATTATTCGTCCAATGTTCTTTGAAGGTAAGACTTGAATTAGCATTTAAAATCACTTTACTTCCGTCTGGTAACAGATGTGTTTTTATTTCTCCATAATTCGTTGTCAATTGCATCATTACATTTGTAGGAGCTAAGAAGAATTGCCATACACTCATTGATACAATAAATAATATCATAGCTGCTACAGCTATAGCCGTTCTTTTCTTTCTTTTAGGTGCTTGTTTCTTTGGAAGTACTACTAATTTGGTAGGTTCTTCTGTTTGTCTTTTTTTAATAGCTTTTTTAAAATCTGAGAATGCTGCTGCTACTTCCAGGGTACTAGGCTGTACTGCCAATGATAAAACTAAGGTTTTTGCTTCCTCAAAAACCACTCGTTTTGTTGGATATTGCAGTAATTGTTGTTCCCAATACTGCATCGACTGTGCAGTTGGATGCAAGCAATGGTTTTGAAAACGCTCAGAAGCCACTAAGGACGCTACGGTCATCTTGTTTAGATTCATTATTTTTTAGTGTAAATGCAGTTTGTCCAAATGGGAATTGTATTACGAGTATGGAAGTAAATACTTCTTTTATAACTAAGAGGAAGGAAATTTTGAGTTTTACTATCCGAGAGTGATTTTTTTTAAAAAAATTTAAAAATTAAAAAATAGGACGGAAGGATTTGCGTAATTTCTGAATAGCGGAATGGATTTGATTATAAATGGTTTGCTGACTTTTACCTGTAGAAGACGCAATTTCGGCATAATCTAACCCTTCTTTAAAACGTAAACTTAGTGTTTCTTTTTGTTGCTCAGGCAAGCTATCAATTGCTATTTGTAATTGTTCTTTTTGAACTGCTTCCGTTTGAAAATTAATTAATAATTGTTCGTAAGAAGGAGTATATCTCGTTTCTAGTTGATTTTTTATTCTTTCTTGAGTTGTTTTATTTTTTTGAAGTGCTTTAATAACCTTTCGATGAAAGGCCTTTTTAAGGTAGGCATCTAAATATTGTATATTTTGCGATTGAAATCGATTTTCCCATAATTCTAAAAAAAAACTTTGTAATAAATCTTTAGTTAATTCCTTATCACCAGAAAGCCGATATCCAAGACCAAATAATCCTTTATAATGGGTTGTGAAAAATCGTTCGAAATCCAAGTGTTGGTTTTCGATTACTTTAGCAGTTTGTTGTTGTAAAGTATTATTTTTCAATTAAATTCACTAAGGTTAAAAATTAATAGACTGATAAAGATAGTGAATCTGTTCAATTTTTTTTATTTTCATATAAAAAAATATTTAATAAGCGAAGAAAATTCAATTTATGTAAATACAAAGACGATTTTAAAAGCTATACTTTTGATTATTAAAATTTAAATGCTTCAAAATATTATTTTGATTTTTTGTGATTTTACATCAATAAACTACTAAAAATGAACATAGTTATTCGTGCTGCCAAAACAAAAGATTTAGCAATCATTTGGCAGATATGGAAAACCATTATGGAACAAAAAATTTATTATCCTTACGATGATAGTTTTACTAGAGTAGACATTGAAAAAAGTTGGGTAAATCTAAGCAATCATACTTATGTAGCAGAACAAGGAAAAGAAGTAGTTGGCGCTTATATTTTTAAGGCAAATCAACCTGGTTATGGTGGGCATATTGCGAATGCCGCCTACATGGTGAAAACAGCAAATAGAGGACAAGGTATTGGACATCTACTATGTGCGCATTCTATAAAAATGGCAAAAGAAGCAGGTTATCGAGGGATGCAGTTTAATCTAGTGGTTAGCACAAATAAAGGAGCAATTAAAACTTGGCTAGATAATGGGTTTGAAATTATTGGAACGGTGCCAGATGGGTTTTATCACGTTGAGGAAGGGTATGTGGATGCATATATTTTTTATCGGAAGTTATAAACTGTTGTCAGTTATCAGTTATCAGTTAAACCGACAACTGATAACCGATAACCGACAACCAAATCTATTCTACGGTAAACAAATCATCACTCACCCCACTATTCACTTTAATTTCCGTAATTTTTAAGTCTAATGGAATTGGTGCTGCCCCCACTAATTTTCGACCAAAAGGAAATAAAATACCATCCACTTCTTGGTAATCTGTTAAGTCTGTAGAAACGGTTTGTAACTGACCAGTAGGACCGGGCACATTACTAGATTCTTTGACTTTTAAATAAGTTGTTGTATCAAAAAACAAGGTTTCTTTTTTACCTAATGGAGAAGTTGTTTCTACTACAAAAACATTTTTGCCATCCAGATTTTCGGTGCCTACCAATTTAACTTCGTAACCTAATTCTTTGAATTGTAATTCTTTAAATAAGACGGCTTGTTCTTTAGAACTAGCTACTTGTTCTGCTGGCATAGGCTGAGATTGACCTCCTGCGGAAACTTTCCCTTTATCTCCATTCAAAATCGTTTCTTGCTGAGTGACTCCCCCCATGACGAAGGCTTGGTAAGTTTTACCAGGTGCTTTTTGAATAATCTTCATTTCAATGACTTGTCCCATTGCATTGGCAGTCATGTTCATCGTCAAATCTTTCACCGCCATTAATTTTTCTTTACCACCAATGGCAGCAATATATTTATCCAATACTTGCGCTACGGTCGCATTTGCAGTAGCAGCACTTTCTTCTATTACTAATGGCGTTCCAAAAGCATCAAAATAATTGATTGTACCATTCGCAGCAAATTCTTTAAGGCTTTCTGCAACTTCACTCTTATTACCAACCACTACAATATGTGCATTGGCTGGCGTAATGTATTTCTGTGCCATTGCTAGAATATCATCAGCTGTTACGGCATTCAATTTTTCTAAATAGGTCGCATAATAATCTGCTGGTAAGTTATGTCTAGCAGAACTTAAAGCAAATCGAGCTACTGTTTGTGGGCTTTCCAATTGTATAGCAAAAATGCCTGTTAAATAATTTTTAATTTGTGTTAATTCTTTAGCTGCTACCTTTTCAGTACGCATACGATTCAGTTCCTTTAATAATTCCTTCACAGCAGGTGCGGTCACCTCATTTCTCACACTCACATTAGCAGAAAAAGAACCAACATAAGGATCATTTTCTAAAGTAGAACCTCCACCATAGGTATAGGCTTTATCTTCTCGAAGATTTTGGTTGATTCTACTACTCAAACCACTACCTCCTAAAATCGCATTCATCACTCTAGCAGCAATCCAATCATCCGCACCCGGTTTAAGATCTATAGGATAAGTAACAGTAATCACAGATTGAGCTGCTCCACTTTTACTCACAAAATTAACCGTTGACTCGCTTGGCTTTTGTGGCATGGTAAAATCTGCTTTTTGAACTGGTTGATTCATCCAATTACCAAAATATTTTTCTACCATTGGCTTTGCCTCCGCAGCCGTAATATCTCCTACTACAACCATATAACCTAAGTTAGGCTTAAGGTAATTGTTATAGTAGTTTTTTGCTTCTGCTAAAGTAATTTTACCAACTGTCTCTTCTGTTTCAATCTCTCCATAAGGATGATTTTTACCATAGGTCAATACATTTGATACATTTCTAGCGATACTATTTGGATCTTCTTTTACCTGTGATAATCCTGATAAAGTTCTCGTTTTGATTTTGTCAAATTCCGCTTCTGGAAAAGATGGTTTTAATAAAACATCAGCAGCAATCTTCATTAACGCTTCTGTATGTTTTTTTAAAGAAGCGCCCGAAATACCACTACTAGTCGAATTTAAAGAAGCGCCCATAAAATCAATAGCTTCATCAATTTCTGATTTTGACTTAGTAATTGTTCCTCCTTTTAATAATTGCCCTGCAATACTTGAAGCACCAGCAAATTCTTTTTCCATTAATGGTGGCACGTCTACAAATATTTGGAAAGAGACTCTAGGCAATTTGTGATTTTCTACCACAAAAACTTTTAGCCCATTTGATAAATTAAAATTATCCGCAGAGCCAATTTCTATTTTTGGAGCAGCTCCTGCTTTAGGTGCTGTTTTTCGAAAATCATTGGCATCTGTTATTTCAGTTGCCTGATCCATTGCTTCCTCCACCTTATCTTCACTCTTTGTAACCGTCTCTGCTACTTTGGGTGTACATTGGGCGAAAAACAGTCCAGCCATTAGTACTAAAAATAATATTTTTTTCATCGTGTTATATGTTAAATAATAAGTGAAAATTTTACACTTACTTTTAAGTTTTAAAGTAACTGTTCAGCATGTTTAACAATCTAACTTATTTTCTTACCATTTAAGGCATAAAAGTTCATTTAAGATTCCCAATAAAACAAACTATATGAACTTAAATAACTATTCCGATTAAAACTCCGATTGAAAATACGGAGCAGGTTACGGAACAAGCTATGGTAGAAAAAATACCTATTTCTGATTTTGATGGTGAATAGTTACGTTTTAAATTTATATTTTTCGATTCTATTTGAGAGAAACGAACTTTCAATACTTTACGAATTCATCGTTTCTACCTGTCGGCAGACAGGCATCGTTTATCCTGCATCATTCCTTAAGGCTGTGCCTGCTTCGGTAAATAAATCAAGTTAACTCGACTATCCTTCTTAAAATACTCATTAGCCACTCGTTGAATATCTTTTTTGGTTACTGCCAAATAACGGTCGATTTCTGTGTTAATCAAATTTGTATCGCCATAAAAAGTATAGTAATCCGCTAAACTTTCTGCTATACCAAATATTCGACCATTTGAAGAAATGATGTCATTCTCAATTTGATTTTTTAATTTCTGAAATTCTTGGTCAGAAATAAGCCCGTTTTGTGCTTTTGCAATTTCTTCATCTATCGCATTTACCAAATCTTCTGCATCAACGCCCATATTGGCAATGGCAAAAACTATGTTAACACCAGGGTCTTCTCCCTGAACTGGAAAACTACCTGCTGAAACCGCCTTTTGTTTTTCATCTACTAAAGCACGATACAATCTAGAACTTTGCCCTTTAGACAATAATTGAGCGAGCATACTTACTGCGTAATGATCGTCTGTTCCCTGTGCAGGCGCTCGATAAGACTGAATAACACCAGGTAATTGAATATTATCGTAGACCGTATCTCTTACTTCTCCTGCAATTGGATCATCTACTATATCTGGACGATAAATAGGCTTCTTCCCTTTTGGAATACCACTAAAATATTTATCAATTAACATTTTTGTCGTTGCTATATCCAAGTCCCCAGCAATAGATAATACGGCATTATTGGGTACATAAAAATCTTTGTAAAAATTCTTATAATCTGCTTCTTCGGCAGCATCCAAATGCTCCATCGATCCAATGGGTGTCCATCGGTACGGATGCTTGGTAAAGGCTCTTGCCATAGATTCTGGATAAAAACTTCCGTAAGGAGAATTTTCATATCGCTGTCTTCTTTCTTCCTTCACCACTTCTCGCTGTGTTTCTATCCCTTTTTCATCTACTCGTGCATGTAATAATCGTTCAGATTCTAACCAAAGGCCTAATTCTAATTGATTGGATGGCAATAATTCAAAATAAAAAGTTCGATCAGCGGAAGTGTTTGCATTTAATATACCTCCTGCATTTTGAACATATTTATCAAATTGACCTCTTGGAATATTTTCAGAACCTTCAAATAGTAAATGTTCAAAAAAGTGCGCAAAACCAGTTCTATCTGGTTTTTCATTCTTTGAACCGACATGGTACATGATAGAAACTGCAACGATTGGTGTAGAGTTATCTTGGTGTAAAATGACATGTAAGCCATTATCCAAGTCATATTCTACAAAATCAATTTTATTCATTTGGGCGTTAAGCATAAATAACCCAAAGAAGAAAAACAAACAAGTGAGTCCTTTTTGTTTCATAAAAATAAGGATTTAGTTGAGTTGAGAATTTGTGTTTTAAAAATGTAATGTGACAACTGCAAGTTGCGAAATTGCATATTATTTTTAATTTATTTTGATATATTCGATGAATTATGATGTACAAATGACGAAAACGATAAATATATACAGATATTACGGAAAATTAGAAGGCAATATTGGTTATAAGTACCTGAGCAGAAATATTCGACACTTTTTGAGGATACTGAGTTAATGAGATTTATGAGCTAATGAGCCTAGTATTTGGTCTAAAATGCTTTGTTTACCTCATTTATCTTATGAACTCATCAACTCATTACCCTCTTTCTAAAGTGTCGATTAATTTTGTACAAGTACTTACTACCTGGAGTTTTGAGGGTTATAATTTTTTATTAGAAACCCCTATAAGGTAATGAGTTGAGAAGTGTGTCACTCATTACCTCATCAACTCCTTATCTTATAACCTCATTCACTCACTATGCTCCTAATCAAAATTTAAAAACAATGTTAAATCGACGAAAATTTATTCACCGTTCAGCCCTCAGTTCTTTATTAGCAGCCATTGGTTTAGGTAATGCTGCTTGTGCTTCTGAAGAAAAAACAACTGCTGCTGGCGATGCACCAACCAAAGCAACTGTTATTGCTACTTGGAATAATAAACTAGCTAACCAAACGGCTTGGACCGTTATTAAAAATGGAGGTCGTGCTTTAGACGCTGTAGAGGCAGGGGTTAAAATTCCTGAAGCAGATGAAAATGATCAATCTGTTGGCTACGGTGGTCGCCCAGATAGGGATGGAAAAGTAACGCTAGATGCTTGTATTATGGATGAAAAAGGGGATTGTGGGTCTGTTTGTTTTTTACAAGGCATCAAACATCCAATCTCCGTTGCTAGAAAAGTAATGGAAGAAACCCCTCATGTCATCTTAGCAGGTGCGGGTGCGTTAAAATTTGCACAAGAACAAGGATTTGAAGTAGAAGAAATGTTAACGGAAAAATCCAAAAAAGAATATGAAACATGGTTACTCAATTCGGAATATAAACCAGTTATCAATATTGAAAACCATGATACTATCGGGATGATTACCATCGACCAAAAGGGAGATATTTCAGGTGCTTGTACCACCAGCGGCATGGCTTATAAAGTTCATGGTCGAGTCGGTGATTCCCCAATAATTGGTGCAGGTATGTTTGTCGATAATGAAGTAGGTGGCGCCGTTGCTACAGGTGTAGGAGAAGCGGTTTTGAAAACACTCGGTTCTTTCTTAGTTGTCGAATTAATGCGGCAGGGTCGGACACCTCAAGCAGCTTGCGAAGAAGCAGTTAACCGAATTGCAAAAAATCAACAGTATAAAGATATTCAAGTTGGTTATTGTGCCGTCAATAAGGCAGGAATGCATGGAGGATATAGCATCCAACCCGGCTTTAGTTATGTACTAAATCAGGAAGATGAAACTGAACTATTTGAGGCTACATCGTTTTTGGAGTGAATCAGTTGTCGGTTGTCGGTTGTCAGTTTGACGAATCGGACAACCGACAACCGATAACTGATTTAATACCGATTCACATCAAATCGACGAACCAATCTGCGTTCTACACCCGCATACAAACTCAATTGATATTTGCCGGGTAATAATTGCATTAACTGAATTTCTTGTACGGTTTGTGGTGATAAGTGTAGAAAAGATTTAACCACTTTCTTACCTTTCTTAGTCGTTAATTTCAAATGATAAGAAGTCTTGGTTTCTGCATCTAAATGAGCAGTTACGGTTAAATTTTCTCGGTCTGGTATAACGCTAAAGTTCGTCTTGACCAAGCGCTTTTGACCTCTTCGAGCCCTTCTCAATTTTTTTCTAGTTTTTCTAGATTCTCTAATGGACATATCAGGTTTATAATCCATAGAGTAAGAAAATTCATCATCATAGCGCATTTCATCTATCCAATCATATTCATCCATGATGGACCGATTGCGATCGTATTGATTCCAGTTTTTTTGAGCAGTAAGATTTAAGGCAAAACAAATGCCTGCTAATAGTAATAGTTTTCTCATAATTATGTTTTATGTGTAGTAGTAATAAGAAAACATGGAAAGTGAGGTAGCCATTCTTAATATGGAACGGCTACTCTTTCCAAAGTTTTATTGAGGTTTAAGTTATTTTTCTGTGTGATTTTTGCTAGTAGGTTTTATGGTGAGAGGGGATTCATTATTAGCTAAAGCAGTTAATGGGTTTGTTTTAATAACCTTATACTTCATAGAAGTCGGGGTATTATTTTTGGTAAGATGCGAATGCTTTGCCATAATATGACAAGCAAGACAATTTAATGCAAGTGTTTGTGAACTCATAGTTTATAGTTTTTTTACCTGAAAGGTTCCGTAATAGTCGTTCCAATTCTACTTTTATTCCCTTCTTTTAGTAATCACGAAATAATAAATTGAACACCTAGAATCCCTGCCTGCCGCAGGCAGGCGTTGGGAAATCAAATCGACACAGAACTTATCAGAGAACATAGTTTTTTCGAGTTGGTTTGGTAGAATCGTTTAAGGCCTTTAATCCATACAAATACGATTCTCCAAACCAATAAATTTTTTTTTCTATAACTCGCCTAATCTAAAATCTTGGTTTTTTGAGGCTGAGTTAATATTTTAACACAAGGACAATTTCCGACAAATTAAGCTACTATACTAGCATTATTTGTTCAAATATCTTCACTTTTTTGACATTAATTATTTTTTTGTAAGTAAAAAAGTGATAACTTTAAATAGATACACTTTTTTGTAAATATTTCTATTCTGCTCTATCCTTATATTTCCTACTCCTTAATTTTAAAAAATATTCTTTTCATTATAGTACTATAGTGTAACAAAAGCTTATTGATATCCCTTTTGCGAGGCTGCGAAGCCGCCGAGCAAAATATAAAGAAATTGTAACTATTCACCAAGAAAATTAATACTAGGCATTTTTTCTACCATAACTTGTTCCGTAACCTGCTCCGTATTTTCAATCGGAGTTTTAATCGGAATAGTTATTTAAGTTCATATAGTTCGTTTTATTAAGCACCTTAAATGAACTTATATGTCTTAAATGGTAAAAATAAACTACATTGTTAGACAAGCGGAACAGTTACAAGAAATTAATGTTACACTATAATAGCTATTGATGCGAACGTTTTTGTGTTTTGCGAATCGAGCTAGGGGTTTTACCATATACTTGTTGAAAGGTTCTAGAAAAATAATTAGGATCAGAGAAACCTAAATCATATGCTATTTCAGAAATATTGAGTTCAGTCGTATTCAATAATTCCATAGCTTTTTTCATACGCAATATTCGGATATATTGCGTTGGGGTTTTACCAATCAAAGCTTTCAATTTTCGATATACTTGTACTTGGCTCATTTCCAGAATCTGAGCAATCTGTGGCACAGAAAAATCAGAGGTTGTTAGATGCTCATTGACTATTTCTTGCACTTGTTGTAAAAAAGCAGTTTCTGTCCCTCGTACTTTAGTAGGTTGTTTTTTCACTAAAAAATCTTCCTTTGAATAATAAGCTTGTAATTGTTTTCTAAGTGCTATTAATTTTTCTAAACGGATCGTTAATTCTTCTTTATCAAAGGGTTTCATTAGATAAGCATCTGCTCCATGTTTTAAGCCTTTTAGCTTATTTTGTTGAGTTGCTTTAGCGGTTAAGAGAATAATGGGAACATGGCTAGTTTTTGTATTTTGCTTTAATGCTTGTGTCACTTCAAAGCCATCCTTTTTGGGCATCATTACATCACTAATAATAATGTCTGGAACAATTTCCAAGGCTTTTTCAATTCCTTCTGCTCCATTTTTAGCAGTCTCAATCAAATACTGATCTTTTAAGCAATATTCTATGTAAGTTAATACATCAAGATTGTCTTCTATAATTAATAAGAGTGGTCGTTCTTTTTTTCCAAATTCAAGTTCCCTATTAATTGTATTGGAAACAATTCCTACAGTCGATAAAGATGCTTTTTCTAATAAAGCATAAGTATTCACTAAAGAAAGGGGAGGAGTTGATAACTCCTCATTGTCAACTATGTGTTCCTTGTTTAATAACTCCGTTGCTTCACAAGGCAACTGAATAATAAATTCGCTACCATTATCCAATTCGCTATTAATATTAATCGTTCCTTTCATTAGATGCACTAATTCTTTCGTAAGTGCTAGACCTATGCCTGTTCCACCTTCCTTTCTAGTTAATGTATTATCGGACTGATAAAAACGGTCAAATATAAAAGGTAAATCTGCTGAAGCAATACCAATTCCTGTATCGTTTACTTTAATTTGTAAAATAGCAGCTTCGTCAAGTTCCATCAATTTGGTGTGAAAAATGATTTTGCCATATTGAGGCGTAAATTTAATGGCATTTGATAATAGATTCTGGACAATATGGCGAATTTTGTTTTCATCATAGTTCATTAACAACTGAGGCGTTTCTGTATAAAAAGTTAACTTAATGTCTTTTGATTCTGCCGCAGACAAAAAAGATTCTACTAGATATTGAAGATATTTAATAATATCTTTTTGAACTAAATCTAATTGTAATTTTCCTTCTTCAGCCTTAGCTAAATCTAACAGTTGATTGATTAGTTGAAGGAGGTTATTACTATTCCGATTAATTAATTCTTTCTCTACGCCATTTCCTTTTATCTGATTATTTATACCCATGATAACGGTAAGTGGTGTTCTAAACTCATGGGTAATATTGGTGTATAATCTACTCTTAAGACTATCTAATTCCTTTAATCGTTTTGCTTCTTTTTGTTCCTGTTCTTGAATTAATTTACTTTTTATCAATTGAAAATTTGCTGCTTGTCGCTCTTTTTCAACTAATAATCGTCGATAAGCCAATCCCAAGGAAAAAGCAATAATCTCTATAGTAGTCCCAATTTTTAGAGATAAGGTAGAAAAATCAATAGCTTGTAAACGAGAATATATCACTATTAAACTGCCAATACCAAACGCTACATTCCCAACGATAATAAAGTAAGCTTTTTTGTCTTTAGATTGAAGGAGTGGAAAAATAATAGCAAAAAGACAAACCACAAATAGCGCAGAAAAAGACAAAGAAACGCCATCAGATATATTGTAACTAAAGTTAGTGGATGCCATTAAGTATCCATCAAGCAGTAGTGCAGGAATAGTCAATATAGACAACCATTTAAAAAGGGTATCCCAGGTAGGTAGTAACTTCGATAAATCCAAAAAAGTACGTATAAAAGCCAAGTAACCAATAATAGCTATATAGAAAGAGAGTTTAAAAAAATGAATCAATTGAGGTTCGTTAGGAAAAAACGGAGCCGTCATCCAATTTGCTAAACTTCCTGAATTGTAGGCAGTAAAAAATAGAATACCAATTAAATAAGCGGAGTAAGCAATAAATGCTTTATCCCTTGCAAAAAAGTATAAAATCAAATTATAGATTAGCATCATTAACACAAATCCACAATAAATATAGTCTCTTTCTTTTTCCTTATTAAAAGCAATGAGGTATTTATCAACAGGTAAGAGTGTCAAGTCAAATTCGGGAGCAAGTGCGGTACGATTACTCGCTGTTTTATAATAAATGGTATAGTTTCTATCAGGAAGAAAAATTAACTTTATCAGATTACCTTTTATAATTGGTGCAAAAGTCCTATCAGATATAGCTGTAAAATACCCACTTTTAGCTGTTTGAATATTTCCTAAGTTATCAATAGCATATACTTCTAAATCTGTTAAAGAGATAGAAAATTTTAACACCCATTCTGTTGTAGGAAAATCTTTAGCTAAGTTATTTTGAAGCTGAATTTTTCCCCAATAAATTTGCTCTGGTTGAAATGTTTCCGCTGACCAAGCGGCTAAAGGTTTAAAATCTAAAAGACTATCAATCTTGTTTTGCGAACTAAAGGATAAAGCATTCGTCTCATCAATAGCTATTGATAAGTAATTGTCTAAGGTATAATTTTCCTGTTCTTTGTCTATGACTAAAGTCTGACTTTGAATTGTTATAGAAAAAAATAATACTATCCCTAATAGGTAATATGTTATGCGTTTTCTCTTCAAGTAAATTGAGGTGTAATGGTAAAGTAATTCTCGTAGTATATAATAGCGTGTAGCGTGTTTGTAAAAACAAAGAGTTATAAATTTTTAAGACAAGAAAGCCTCTTATAATAATTAATAAAAGAGGTGTTTAAAAATAATTTTTTAAAAAATTTATAGTTAATTGTTTATCAGGTAAAAATGTATTGTTAAAAATTAATACAAATTAAGTAGGGTGTATTATTAAGAAATTAGTAAAGGTGTGTAAGATTATATAGCTACTAAATTAAGAAAAATTTGCTAAAAAAATAATTTTTTAGCACTTAACTATCAATTATTCTATTTTTTTCAGACACTTTGCTGTTCACAATAAAACAGTCTTAACAACCAAAGCCAATATTATTCGTTTAGCTAATTATATAGTTTTAGTAAATACCGTATCATGAAAAAGCACTTTTTAATCTGCTTGTGTTTGTCTTTCTTTTTTGCCTGCAATACTTATCGAAGTTTGCCAGACTTAGTCTATAATAATGATTGGGAAACTTTGGCAATTGAAGCAACGCCTCAACTAAAAAGTGGAGATGCAGCAGCAGGTTGGAAATTTCTAGTCGAAGGGAATTACATTGGTTCGGGCGTTCCTTTTGATTTAGTTAAAAAGAAAATTGCGACCCAAAAAGATACGGTCTTAAATCGAACAGGGGCTAATGAAAACTTACCTTTTGGTTTAACTGCTTTTCAGCATAGCAATGGTACAACTGTAATGACAGGGAATTGCCTGACTTGTCATGGAGGCTATTTAAATGGCGAATTTATTGCTGGTTTGGGTGGATTTGGTTTTAATAATTTTTCTAAGAATAATGCCCCTACTTTTAAAGCCTTAAATACTTTAGTTAAAATCAAGTATAAAAAGGACTCCAAAGAAAGGGAAGCTTACGAGATTTTTGGTAAGATTAATAAAGAAGCTTTGTCTTACATCGTTACCCCTTTTGAAGGTGTTAATCCTGCTTTTCGTTTAGAGGAAGCCTATATTATGAAACGAGATAAGGTTGATTTGACCCTCCAAGAAGATAGCAACTATAAACTAGATAAACGATATACACTAGCCTCTGATGTACCACCTTGGTGGCATCTTAAAAAGAAAAATGCTTTATATTATAATGGCATGGGTAGAGGCGATTTCACGAAGTTATTAATGCAAGCGTCTACGCAAGGCATAAAAGACAGTACAGAAGCCAGAGCTATTCAGCAAAATTTCATTGATGTTTTGGCATACCTTGAAACCATCGAAGCACCCAAATATCCTAAACCAGTTAACGAAAAAATTATTTGGCAAGGCGAAAAATTATTTAATAAAAAATGTAGTAAATGTCATGGTACTTATGGCGAAATTGAAGCCTATCCCAATAAATTAGTTGCCTTAGAAACCGTAAAAACAGATCCTTATTATGCCCAAAATTTTAGCGCTAAAATGCACTTAGCTGATTGGTATAACGAAAGCTGGTATGGGCAATCTGAACCTAAATCTTATGTAAAACCAATGGATGGTTATATTGCCCCACCTTTAGATGGTGTTTGGGCAACTGCCCCTTATTTTCATAATGCAGCGGTGCCTACTTTAGAAGGCGTTTTAAATAGTAAAGTAAGACCTACTTATTGGCGAAGAATAGCTGAATTAGATTATGAAAAAATGGGTTGGCGATACCAAATAATGAGTAAAGGAGGCAATAAGAAAACATATGATACGACCTTACCCGGTTATAGTAATTCAGGTCATGATTTTGGCGATGAATTTACACACGACCAACGGATGGCGGTGATTGAATATTTGAAAACGCTATAAGTAGCGAGTAAATTTTATTCGGAACCACCATTATACCAAATCGGAGAAGACCAAGCCCGTTCTTGGGTACTACTCGGCACATCAGAAAGTGGAGCAAGACCAAGAGTTGCTGCATCATAAGTCGTCCATCTAGGCGTCGGAATTTCCAATACTCGCACATAATAAACGGCTGATTGACTTGCATCAAAGGTAGGGTCTTTCCAAGTTGTTTCTAAACGGACCGCACCAATGTCATTTGTATAAGTAGCGGTTGCAACATCCACCGTAGAGCCGATAGCTGGCAATTTTCCATTTTCATCGACCCTTCTATCGCCCGCCCAACTTACCTCAAAAATGGATTCTTGAGGATTACCTTCTTTATCCAAATAGCCTTTAATTACTTGTACTCGGTCTAAATTCGCCCCTTCGGAATCTTTTACAGCTTGGATGATAAAGGATGGTGAACTGCCAACTGTTGATTGCCTACTGCCCACTAAATCACTCCCCATCGGAACACCGTTGGTGTATGCCTTATCTAGCCAAGCGTTACCTGACAAGGAATCTACTTCTAAGTTCCAACCAGCAAAAAATCGTAATTTTATCCTAGGTCCAGAAGTCGCAAAGGTTTCCTTTCGCTCTATAGCTTCAAAAATCGCTTCTCTTGTATTTTCTTTTGCCCAGACACCTGCTAAACCAGCAGCACTCCAATATTTTGCAGGTCTTAGATTATTATTGTCCAAACGGATTTCTGGTGTAGCATCAGAATTGCCAAGTTTACCAAAATAATTGTCCTCTTCTACTGCACTTGCCCCATTATGTCCATCTGAGCTACCAATAAATCCAAATTTAAAGGGGTTCACCCCTAGCGATTTTTCAAAAGCTAATCCATCTTTTAAGGCCGCTCGCACATAGCTATTTTTTGCTTGACTAGGAGGCGCAGGAAAGGTAGTAGCAAAAGTATATCCATAAATTTCATAATCAGCGAACTCATCATTTGGGGATAAGGCAGGGTGGGCCATGGATTGCCCTTTAATCTGTACTACTTCATTGATGGGTTCATTCCTAGAACGGCTTTGTGCATAGGCGGCGGTCAATGCTTTTCCACTTCTCGTTTCAGAATTATACATCAGCCCGTTACTCATATTGGCATTATGCGGAATCGCTAGTACCTCAATGCCCTTAGCCCGTTCTTTATCCATCCAAGCCCATAAATCTTCGGGGTCTTGAGAATTAAAAGCAGAGAAGGGAATGCCTGACACTTTTCCACCTTTAAAAACAACGTTTCGGTGTAAGTTTTGTGCATATTGCTCAATCGTAAACAATCCTGGTGGAGCTGAAGTCCATTCATAGGCAGGAAAAGTCGTAAACTTACCAGGTTCATAGTGGCGATCAGCAGCTGATACAATACGTTGCCAAGTAGTTTGAATAATGTCTGTTTTAAGGAGTTCTTCATAGGGCCAACTAGTCGCTAAACTAAATCCTATTTTACCAAAAGCCTTTATAGAAACTACTCTATCTGGATTATTAATCTGTTTGGCCATCTCTAATTGTGCTAATGGATTTTCGGCATCCTGCATTTGCATCATAATACCCATATATTCAGCATGGTCAGTAACCGCCATAAAATCGAGTGGACGGTCCATTTGAATGGGTTTGCCGCCAACATGAGGTATAGTTTGTCCTTTTCCAAAATTATAGGCATCATCTGGGCTTGTCCGAACATTAAAAATAAAAGCATCAAAAGACCAACTAGTATGTACATGTAAATCACCAAAATAGGCATTCCTATTTTCGTTAAAATTAGCCGTTTGACCCGTATGAATTTTAGTAGTTAATGGAGGGGCTTCAATGTAGGATTGCTCACTATCTCGTATAAAAAAGAACCAAATATAGCCTAGTAATGCTGCACAAAAAAGGAATAGTAAAAAGCGAAGAAAGTATTTCATTATAAGCGATTTTTTCGTTTTGAAACATCGCTTTAAGTTAGGGATAAAAAAAGTAATCAACGGATGATTTAGCTTTTTTTGAAAATATTTTCAATGAGGGGTGGAATTCTTTCAATGAATGGTATGAAGGAGATAGTAGGAGAATAGCCTATTAAGCGTTGATTACTTCCCATTAAAAAGACCAAGCCAAGCCAAAAGAGCCAGATACAATTTTAGGGCGTTGTTGAAACTGCGATTCCAAAGATAACCAATTAGTAAGATGCCTTTCCATACTCCATCTACTAAATATACTTAGTTTATTAGTAACCTACTCAGGTGTCAGAAATCCCTGCTAATTAGAATTATTTGTTCTTTAAATTTAACGAATGCTAATATTTAATGCTTCATTTACTATAATTTTAGCCATTTTAGGTGACCCCTGACTCCTCGTTCCTGTCACCTGAGTAGTTACTTATTCTTTATTCTGGTAACGATAAAAAGGAGTGGGTATTTCATGATAAACGATTTTATATTAAAAAAGAGGAGAAAGCAATAATCCACCATCATTAACAATAGTGGATTCGGTCATAAAGGCACTGGCATCGGAAGCCAGAAAAACTGCTAATCACTACGGTTGCACCACATTCAGCCAACCCCCTTTCCATACGATTCTTGAGAGTATATAAAGCATTATAAAATTATTTATTGTTAATTTGTAATTTTTCACTTAGAAATTCTTAAAATGATAGGAGTAGTAGCTACATTAAAAATTAAAGAAGGAAAGGGGGCTGACTTTGAAGCAGTTGCCAATCAATTAGTTGAAAAAGTCAATGCCAATGAAGAAGGGGTCATCTATTATGATTTATACAAGCAAGACGACACCACCTACCTTTTCTTAGAAAAATATAAAGACCAAGCAGCTTTAGATATCCATCGTAAGACAGACTATTATAAATCACTTGGGGCCCAACTGGGTGCTTTTATGGCTGGTGCACCTGACATTAAGGTTTTAGCGGCTGTTTAGGGCTAAGGAACAGGTAAAATATAATCAAAAATAAATTACAAAAATGGAATTACTAGACAAATTAAAGTGGCGGTATGCTGCCAAAGCCATGAATGGGAAAAAAGTACCACAAGAAAAAATTGATACTATTATCGAGGCAATATCGCTTGCGCCAACTTCAAGTGGATTGCAACCTTTTGAAGTAGTGGTCATTACCAATCAGGCTGTAAAAGAAAAAATTAAACCTGTCGCTTGGAATCAATCGGTCATAACGGATTGTTCTCATTTGTTGGTATTCGCTGCTTGGGACACCTATACACCTGAGCGAATTAACAAACAATTCGACTTAACCAATGAAATTAGAGGGTTTAAAA
>CAZXYA010000123.1:0-18842 GCA_964644655.1 uncultured Saprospiraceae bacterium
TTAAAGGTTTCCGAACTGCCGTTGTCTTTTCCGAACTTCCATAAGCGCCATTATTCGATGCCACCACCATTGTCCGTACAGAACCAACATAATTCGGTACAGTAATTTGATGCTTAGCTGTACGTCCTTTTTCTAAGAAAAATGGCCCTAAATGTTTGACCACAGGTTTAAAGCGATTGGCCTGTTGATTGTCCTTACTTTTGCGTAGTTCCGCATCTCCACCGATTGCCAATACTCTTTCCAATTCTCCTCCATATGCCCCTAAAACATGGTCATAGACATCCCAAGTTTTTACGCCTAAAGCTTCTCTTGCATAAAAACTATTCCAAGGATTTGGCGTACCAAATCGAGTTAAATCTAATAAACCTTCATCGACCATCGCAATTGTGTATGCCATTGATTTTCCTTTCTCTTCTGACACTTGAACCGTCACCCTTTGTTCTGGTTCTAAAACCTCTGGCATTTTCAATTCAGGATTTAGGCGAGTTGCTTCATCTTCTATATTGATTGGAATCACTCCATACAATCGAATCGGTAAATCATTCTTCACTTGGGCATGTGGTTGAATCAGAGAAATATTGGCGTAAACGGTTGGGGTCATTTCTTTGGTGGCATAGAAACTAAACTTAGTTTCTCCATTGGTCGTGTTAGTCCAATGAGATTCTACAATCTTAGAGCCATTTTCAATGGAAATTAACGCCCGTCCGTCGCCACTTGATGGAATGGTTAATTCGACTACATCGCCTACTTCATACTTATCTTTGTCTGCCGCAAAAGCCAACATAGCAGCAGCATCTCTATTTTGATTACTTTCGCCATCATTCCAAGGATAGCCCGCATAAAAAATATCTCCCGAACAATGTCCACTTTCATTATCACAAACGCGCACTAAATAACGTCCCCAATTATCAATAGTCACATTCCAATCTACTTCCCCTTTTCCATTCGTACGCAAACTAGCAGATTCAACTGAACCATAATGCTTCGCAGAATTATACTGAGAAATATTGTCATTACCGCTGTCCCACCACCATCGCCAATTCACACGATACAAACCAATTTTCAAATTTCTACCTGCTGCTGGATTTCCATTTTCATCAACGGCTATAAATTCCAAGGAATTGTTTTTGCCAATATCTAGTCGCTTTTCGCCATATTTATTCTTCTTGATATAAATTCCAGTATAAGTTTCATAAGGACTTTCTTTAATGGTAAATTGGTCGGAACTAAAATCACCTCCTTTTTCAAAGGCTCGAATATTAAAACTAGTCGCTAACATTCCTGGAAATAATTTTCCTTGATTTCGTTTGATGGTTACCTTAGTATTTCCATCCTGATTTACTTTTCCATCAAAAACAACTTGTGGTTCTGTTTCCATTTTTCGAGCAGGGTCATCAAACTCATATTCTTTATAATTTTTAAAGGTGGTATTAATTGCTCGAACTTGTTTTTCAATTTTTACTGCCACATTTTTCGCAGGCGCTCCATGTAACCAATTCACTTGTAAATCAGTACTTAAATTGCCATCTTTTGCCATAATTTGCTCCCGCCCAATATCCATTTTAATTTTTAGTCGATTTGGCTTAACGGTTTCAACTCGGATACTTTTTGAAAAAATAGCACCCCCTACCTTCACTTTTGCTAACCAATTTCCTGTAGGTGCAGCCGTATTGGTCGCTACTGCTAAAGGATAGACATTACTGATAGCATTGCTACTCGTCCATTGATGTTGAACTTGTCCTTTTGGGTCGATTAATTCAAAGTTAACCGGATGATTGGCAGGTAGTTTGCCTTGTTTGTCTTCTAGGACAAAATTTAGAAAAATAGAATCTCCAGGACGCCAAACGCCTCGTTCTCCATAAATAAAGCCCTTCAATCCTTTTTGCGCCTCCGTACCTGCCACATCAAATCTACTTAAGGATAATGAATTTGGATCTAACATCCGCAAATATCCTTTTTGGTCTCCTTTGATAGCAATAACCGCAAAGGGTTTCCTATCCAATTTGGTAGTTGCAATTCCATCTCCGTCTGTAATCATTGACTTAATCAATTGCTGCTGATAATCGTAAAATTCGACCGTTGTTTCAACCATAGGATTGGTTGATTTTATATCTGTAACAACTACCATGACTGAACCATCTTTGCCTCCTTTAGCGATAATGCCAATATCCGAAGCCAAAACATTCCTACGCACAAATCGGTCATAATTATAATAGGCAGGGAAACAAGGATTATCTCTATGTCCATATTCAAATCCATCATAATACCCCTCAATGCCGTAATAACTGCCCCAAATACTAACAAATTCTCCAGCTTCATCAAAGCTATTATTCAACAAAGTCAAGTCCTCATCAGTTTCAGTTTCTACGCCACAATTATATAAGGCATAAGCAGGTCTGAATCCCATTCTAATCTGAAGAATGGCGTCTCGGTCATTTTCAATTAATTGGGCTAAATCCACGGCATATCTAGACATGATATAAGGATTGGCACTTTCGTCTAAGTCTGCTAAATTTACTTTTTCTTGTAAAATAATTCGACCGACTCGCTCTAAATCATAGCCTTGGTCTATGGCATTTGTTTGTAAAAATTGTAGGATATTATTATCAAAAATTTTGACCACTTCAATATCAACCGCTTTCAAACCAACTGCTTCAAAGGGAAATATCAAGCCATTGGAATTAGGCATAATTGTTCCCTGTCCGACTAACCTCAATTGTGGTTTGGCATCAGCAATAGCAATATTCCATTCGCTACTTTTTGGCATTTTTATGCCATTGATATTCTTTACGCCAGATCGAACGGTTACTTTTCGCTCTCCTGTAATTCTTCCAGTTAGATATATTTTTAAAATATTTCTATCTATCACAAATTTAAGTTTGCCATTATAATCGGACACCTTAACCAAGCCTGCCAATTGCTGATTTTTTTGTAAAGGGTCGGTAAACTGCAAGGCGATATGCGTATCACTACCACTTTTTACTTCGGTACGAGCTACTTTAAATTCATCTAATGGTGGAACAACCACTTCTCTTACCCCTTTTTTGGAAATTCCAACTGCTTGTCCATTCCAATTAATCGCTACTTCAGAAGCATTACTGCCTCGGCTAATGCCTTCTATTATAAATTGATGTCTTTTGTTGCCGTCCAAATGTTGCCAGTTAACCGTTAGTTCCTTTCCGCCTTGTGTTGCTGTTAATCCTTTTTCTACCTTTTCTTCATCAGCAATATCCCCCGTTAATATCTTTCCGTGTAATTCCTGTTCTTTTAGATTATTGGAATTAGTGGCTCTCAATCCATCAATATTTACATCGTATCGCAAATCTCTAGTTCTAAAAGGCGTACTAAAAGAACTTGCTTCCCTTGGCACATCGTCAAATATTTTATTCAAGGCTAATTTAAATTCATATTTTGTTCCAGAGGTTAAATAGTTTTCAGGTTGAAATAAAATAGTTTGGGCATCTTCCCAAATTGCTTTTCCTGCTACTTTTGGCGTTAAACTATATAGTCCCTTTTCCACGACTTCCCCAACTTTGTCTAAAGCAACTGCCTCCTTTGTCAATCGTACTCTAATAGGCGTTGTCTTGGATATTACTCCTGAAGTATAGGCATATACATAGGAACTAACATCCGCTACTTTAGCAGATTCACCAACTTTTTGCTTACAAGCTTGAAATAAGAAGAGGACAATTAGAATGAAGATTAAATTGCCGATGGAGGAAGCAGTAGCTTTTTGCATGGTTTTAGTTTTAAATTTTGAGGTTTAATTCAGTAGGCAGTCAACAGTAGGCAGTTTGCAGTTTTACATTATTTCACAATAACCTTTTTAGTAAGATTACAAACTGTCACATTTCAGCCTGAATGCCTATTCCTGCATATTATTAGTCGCTTATACGACTAATAATATTTTTAGTCGATTCCTTAACGCAATAAAATAACAATTAATTATGAGTAGAGGTTGGGTTTGTCCAATAGTAGCAGTTCTAGGTAACTCAGTTTTTTAAACTGAGAGAGGTTTGGATGGTTAGACATAGCATAGCTCACAGAGCTGTGTTACCTTGAGCGTTTGTCGTCTAAAGTTATGAAGTATTTTTCTTTTTCTAAAGGATTGAAATGGATATTTGTTTTTGATATACTTTATTGAAAGAGTAATGCTTAGTAACGAGCAAATAATAAGTCGGTCGTTTAGAGCTAATTGTTTTGTGCAAGAACTAGGCATTTTTTGAAGATGAAGGAATATAAGTTCCTGAACCGCAATGCGGACGGGAAGCTTACTAGCTATGGCTGATAAAAATAACGACGTTATTGTGCAAAAGAATAGCTAGGAAATGACTGAGTTATTTTTTACTCGTTACTTAATTCCTTATTTTTGCATTTTTTAGAAAAAACGTAACTATTCAGCAAGATTATTTTTTAACCATAAAGTACACATAGAACATAAAGTTTTTAGTTCATGAAGGCACGCTATTCTACGGCTACTTTATGGTAAAAAAAGTTAATTGCTAAATAGTTACGAAAAAACTTATGTTTACCAAACTAATTGAATGCTTCGTTTTTTATTCATTATATCTTTCCTAATCCTACCTTTTTTACTACCCGCACAGTTTCCTCCTGCCGCTGACCAAGAAGGCACTACTGCTTTGGCAAAAGAAGATCCTAGTTTTATCAATTGGGCAACAGGCATCGAAATTATTAGAGGGCAACAAAATATTTCAGATGACTCCCTTAATTTTGCCGAGGTGGGAGAGCCTGAATTTGGGCTAGGTTTTCCTGATAATCAGATAGTTAGTTTAGGGGATAGTGGAGTGGCCATTTTAACTTTTGAACAAGCTATTCGGGACGGAGACGGTTTTGATTTTGCGGTTTTTGAAAATGGCTTTCCTACTTTTGGTGGTTTTTTTCTGGAATTGGCTTTTGTAGAAGTGAGTTCTGATGGAGACTTTTTTGTTCGGTTTCCGGCTACGTCTTTGACGGATACCACTAAGCAATTGGAAACTTTTGACTTGGTTAATCCTACTCAGGTTAATAATCTGGCGGGCAAATATGTAGGCGGATATGGGACGCCCTTTGATTTGGCAGAATTAGCCAACATTCCGAATTTAGATATTTCTGCTATTACCCATGTTAAATTGATAGATGTTATAGGAAGTTTAGCTGATAGTTTAGCTACTGTTGATGATAATGGGCATAAAGTTAATGACCCCTTCCCTACTCCTTTTGATTCGGGTGGTTTTGATTTGGATGCGGTTGGGGTAATTCATGAAAATACAAGTACCGCTATAAATGGCCAACCATTAATTGAATTAGTTACTATTTATCCAAATCCTTTAACTAAAAATCATTTACTACATATTGATTTTCCTACACCCATTCCATCAAATTTAAAAATAGAACTATTTTCTGCAAATGGCAGTTTAAGGAGTATTAGTACGATACAAGACAATAGTTTTTCTCGTTCTTTTTCCGATTTACCGAAAGGTGTTTACTTCCTAAAAATTAATGATAATGAACAGTCGATTGTTAAAAAAATTATGGTTTTTGAATAATATTACTCGTAATCGCCAAATTTATTTGGCTAATTCTACTTTCGATTTTAACCAGCCAAATAAATTTGGCGGTTACGTAAGAAGTACTTCCAAAACTTTAAGTGCTAAAATTACTATACTGCTATTTGGTCTGCTATCATTTTTTAGTTGCCAACAAGAAACCACTATTACTATTCCAACTGAAATGGAAATAGCGGTAGGTTTTCAAAAAGGAGTGTTTATCACCAATGAAGGTAATTTTAATAGTGGCAATGCCTCTGTTACTTTCTATGATTTGGAAACGCAGGCAGTCCAAGAAAAAATATTTGAAACCGCTAATAATCAATCTTTGGGAGATGTTTTGCAAAGTATGACCGTCATTGAAGATAAAGCTTATTTAGTACTCAATAATTCTCAAAAAGTAGAGGTGGTCAATCTAAATGATTTTTCATCGGTTGGCACAATTGGCGATTTAATTACCCCAAGATATTTGACCCCAGTTAACGAAACAACTGCCTATGTTTCAGATATTTTCGGTGCTGCTATTTCTGTTGTTGATTTAACTTCTCAACAAGAAATGGCTAAAATTCCATTTGGTAGTGCCTCCGAGGAAATGGTAAAAATTAGTAACGAAATGTTTGTTGCACAACCCTCTCTAAGTATTAATACCAAAAAATCTAGCAATCAAATTTTTGTTATTAATACCAATACCAATCAGGTAATGGATAGTATTCAAGTTGGCTATAATCCTAGTGAGATAGAAGTAGATGCCAACAATAAACTTTGGGTTATTTGCAATGGGGAACGAAATTTTGGCCAACCAGATAAATTAGGTGGTTTATATAAGGTTAATCCCAATACTAGAGAAGTAGAATTAGCCCTTCCCTTTACAGACAGTCCAGTAAGTTTTGCACCAAGATTGGTAATGAATGGAGAAAAAGATAAGCTCTATTTTTTAAAATTAGATGTATTTGAATTATCCATAGACGCAACTGCCTTACCAACTACGCCCATTATTCCAGCCAATGATCGAGAAATTTATGGAATCGGTGTAAACCCTAGCAATGGAAATATTTATATAGGCGAATCAGGTAACTTTGTCCAAAGAGGAACGGTTACTATACATGATAGTAATGGCAATGAATTAAGTTCTTTTAGAGCAGGCGTTGGGGTGAATGGGTTTTATTTTAATTAAATAATTTCGTCAAATAGTTCTGCTTCTTTATCCTGCATCCATCGACCTATTCCTCCCAGTTTATGTTGATGCATCTTTGGTAAAGTCTCCATGACCTCTGCAATGAATTGTTGGTCAATAATTGTTTTAATCGCTTCTACGGAATCAATATCATTTCCGCTGCGGAATTTATAGGTCAACTCATAAAGCCCAGATTCAAATTTAGCAGAGTATTTACTATCATGTAAAAAAAGGGTGATTTTTAAGGTAGGATGTGAAATTTCACCGACGATACGCATGTTGAATACTTTTAGTTAGTAAAGTGTAAAGGTGAGCATATTCAGGGAATTTTTGGAGGTATTTTAAATGCTTTTTTATCGTTTTTTCATCATTTCTTCGAGCAGGGCCCGTTTGCATTTCATAAGCTGTGTGGGTATCAATTTTCAAAACTGTTTCTAGAATTAAAGGTTTTAATAAATTAAAATCTACTCCTTCCTTTGTAGTTATTTGTTGCCCTAAATAAAATAAGTGGTTACTAAAATTATTAACCATTACTGCGGCTACATGTAAAATAGCTCTTTCTTTATCTGTAATTTTAGCTACTTTTTTGCTGATTTGTTGGCCTAAATATTGTAATTTTTTGAGGTCTTTTTTCTTACCAGCATCAACGCATATAGGGATTTTTGAAAAATTAACTTTTCTCGTTTTTGAAAAAGTCTGCAGCGGATAAAAGACGCCATATCGTTTAAAATGAGTCCCAATAATTTGGCTATTTGCTGCTCCTGAAGTATGCACCACAAACTTTCTTTTCATCCCCTTATTGTTGCGTAATTCGGCAGCTACCGAACTGATGGCATCATCTTTTACCGCTATTATATAAAGGTCAGCAGTAGCGTCAATTTTATTGAATAGATTAACTGGTTTAGCGCCTATTTTCTTGGCTAACAATCGAGCATTTTCTAAATTACGGCTATACACTTGATGGATTGTTACCCCTTTTTTAAAAAGCCTTTTTCCAAGGTGGTAGCCTACATTTCCTGCGCCGATTAGGGTAATAGTCATTAGCAATTCTATTTTTTAATCCAAAGTACTATTAAAAAAAACAAGTTTTTTTTAATAGTACCTTGAGTTTTTTAATTCTTTGGCAATTTTTGTATTCCAATCGCTTGGTTGACTTCAGTCAACGGGTAATTCTTTTATATTTTTATTAAATTTCTTAAAAACCTTAAATTATAACCTATTCTATTATCATCCTAAAAAAAATCCTTATATAATATTGATTTTATGACAATTACACTACTTTATTTAATATAACATATAAAAAAATAAGAAAAAAATGTTTATTTTTTTTGTTTATTTCTTTAAAAGATATAACTTTCCGTCGTAAATGAGACTCTCTCGAAAATGAAGGCTACATTCCAACCATTTTCATTTCATTTACAATAATACAGCAAATTCCGCTGTACTCTTTTCTCTCAATGATAATAGAATTAATTAAGTCTAATAGGTTAATCCTAAATATTAACACTATATTTTAAAAATCATTCTAACCAAATTGAAGGCTTTCAATAGCAGTCCAATTCAAAATTTACACAACTAACAATAATTTTTTTGTTGTTTGATTTTTATGCCTTTTTAATTAGTAATTAATGGGATTATCTACTTTAATTATTTTCTTTTTTAATTGGCTAAATATTCAAACAACTATGAATTGTCGTCACCTATGGAACAAAATTATATTTTACTTATTCAGGTAAATAAATAACAAAATATTATTTTACTTTTTTAATACCAAATGATTGTTCTTAAAAGATAAAAACCCCGAAAACCCATGCCTCCTTTTTAAACTCGCATAGGTTTTCGATAAACAATTTAGAATAAAAAAATTAAAGTGTTTCCTTTTAGTGTTATTGTATTGATAGCAATTCAAAGTTATTGGTCATTCTAACATATCTTGGAATTATTTTAAGTTTATCAAAAAAGATAACAGTAAACGTACTGGCTTATCATAATATCCTATTGCCCTTATTAAAAGACTAAAATAGCACTTTAAAATAAATAAATAAATAAATAATGAAACAGATAGAAAACTACAGAATAGCTTGGAATGCCCAAAAAGATGAAGGCGTTCTGATATTATATACTGCCAATAAAAAAGATGGAATAGAACGTATTCAGGTAGATAGTGGTGCAGAAAGTAATTTATTATTAGATATTTTGAATAATGAAAAGCCTGTTTTTTATCAAGACGGTCTATTATTTACGGGTTTTGAACCTGTAGGCGAATCAGAACCAGTCACTAAAGATAATTTAAAATTAATAGAAGGAATCGGACCGAAGATTGAAGGCTTGCTAAATGAAGGTGGTATTTTAACCTTTCGGGACTTGAAAGCTGCAGCACCTAGTGCGTTAAAAGCCATTTTAACCGCTGCTGGTAATCGCTATAAAATGCATGATCCTAGTACCTGGGGGCATCAAGCAGCTTTGGCTGCTGGTGGAAAAATGAATGAATTGAAAAAATGGCAGGATGAATTGGATGGTGGGAAAGTAAGGAAATAAAGCAACGTATCTCTACCTAAATAATCGATACGATATAGGGCAATGAGTTAATTAGATTTATAAGGTAATGAGTTTTGGATAATCCTCTTTCCCCCCATAAAACTCCTTAGTGTATTTATCTTAATTATTTTTTGTACAAGTGTCATTAATCTCAAATACTAAAATCATATTTAATCACAATACAAAATAATTATTTTATGAAACAAGTAGATTCCTATAAAATTGCTTGGAATGCTAAAGTCGATGAAGGCACAATTATTCTTCATACTGCAGATGACGGCTTAGAACAAATTCATGTGGATAGTGCTCCCGAAGCTTCTCTAATTTTACATATGTTGCGCCATGAAACACCTGTTTTTTATGAAAATGGCTTATTATTTAGTGGATTTGAAAATGTCGGGCAAGGAGAAAATTAAGTTATTAAATAACTTTCTTTTAAGGTTATTTTGAATACTTACTTTAAATTCCACAAAATTAGAATTGCACATGAATCCGTCAGAAAAAATTACGCAAAACGGTACGTTAGAAGCCCATAATTGCCCTGTCTGTAATACAAGTAATGAATTAAATAATGTCCATTGTACTACTTGTGCATGGTATTTCCCATTAAAAGATACTCCTCAATATTCAATAGAATTAAGTCGTGCTAAGCAACAATTTCAAATGATTAGCAGCTTTAATCAGGTGTATCAGCACATGCAAATTCAGAGTAAAGTTTTAGAAAAAATGAGCTTTCGGCTAGATGGTTTGGAAGCTGATATGAAAAGAGTAAAAGATCAAAATTTCATCATTGTCAATCCTGAATTGGAATCTGAAACTGAATATCCTAAACTAGAACCCATTGCAATGGCTAATAGTTTTGATACGGCAGAAAAAAGGAAGGATTGGTGGGAAAACCTGGAAGATCAATGGAAAAAAGCTTTTAACGCTGCATTTTTACAAAAGAAAGAAACCAAAGATCTACCGACAGACGAGGAATTACTTGATTTATTTGAATCTCCTACATTTAGGGCTGTTGGTCCAAGAGGTATGTACCCGAATATTACATTTGAATTATCAAACTTATCTGGGATTAAACATCTAACAAATTTAAAATATCTTTTTGTTACTCATGGATCTTTAGTGAATTTAAATGGAATTGAGCATTTATCTATGGTAGAAAGTCTTTATGTAAATTCTAACAAATTGACGAGTGTAAAGCCTATCTATTATCTTAAAAAAATAAAGAATCTATATATAAATGCGAATCAAGTAAACTCAATTATTCCCGCAAAATATCTTAAAAATCTGACTTCTTTCTATTGCAACTATAATAAATTAGTGAATTTGCATGGTATTATTCCTGATCATAAAAAGACCTTAAAAGAATTCTATTGTCTCCCTAATGAGCAATTAAAATTAACTGAGATCAAAAGGATAGAGGAGGGATTAAATATTAAATGCTCAAAAGCTTAGCAAAAAACTGGTATTCAATAGTTTACAAAAAGATATTTTTTTTCACTACTCATGAATAGTCAGTTATATTTAACGAAAAATAACAAATAGGATAATTCAAAATCCTATAATTTTTTAACTTTAAAATATTAAATAATGGATCCATTTGTTGCTGAAATATCAGTATTTGGTTGTAATTTTGCCCCTAGAGGATGGGCACAATGCAGAGGTCAATTACTACCAATAGCCCAAAATACTGCCTTGTTTTCTATAATAGGTACAACTTACGGAGGGGATGGTAGAACCACTACTGCCCTACCTAACTTTGAAGGCAGATTGCCTATGCATGCAGGAAGAGGCCCCGGATTAACCACGAGAGCATTAGGGACAAGAGTAGGAGTTGAAACTGTAACACTTATTGAATCTCAAATACCCTCTCATACGCATACCTACTTTGCTGGTAGTGGAGATATTGACGGTTCTAGCCCTGTAAATAATACCTACCCAAATGGTAATTATTATGCAGATACAGCCAATCAAACTTTAAACAGCCAATCAATGACAAGTACTGGTGGAGGTCAATCTCATTATAACCTGTCTCCATATCTATCTTTAAACATCTGTATTGCTCTTGAAGGTACATATCCTTCTAGAAGTTAAAATAGGTACTGTTATTTAAAGGTTAAAAATATAAATGAGTAGGTGGAAAAGGTTGTCTAGAAATAATTATCATACATTGACAATCAATAATTCAATTCCTAATCATTTGCATAGCTGAAAACATTTGGCTATTTATTATAAATTAAATTAATTAAAAAATATTATTATGCCAGCTTCACCTTTTGTAGGACAAATAACTGGATTTGCCGGGAATTTCGCCCCTAGAGCATGGTCATTATGCGATGGTCAACTTCTCTCAGTTAGTCAAAACGATGCTTTATTTTCACTTTTAGGAACGATATACGGAGGAGATGGTCGAACAACTTTTGCTTTGCCTGATCTTAGAGGCAGAGTTCCCATTCATAAAGGAAATGGGCCAGGTTTAGGAAATTACGCACTTGGACAAAAAGGGGGGGCAGAAGATGTTACAATTACAACAGCCACCATGCCTCAACATAGACATACCCATAGAGGAGTAAATGTAAATCAAGATTTAGCGCCACAAAATAATCTATTAGATATAAGTCCAGTTTATTCGGACACGGCCCCAGCTACAGCTATGAGTCCCGTAATAATTGGCAATACGGGAGGCGGTCAGTCTCATACTAATATGCCTCCTGTATTGGCTATCAATTGGATTATAGCACTTCAAGGAGTTTATCCTTCTCGCGATTAATATAAAAAAGGGCACATACCCCTACTTTATATTAAAAATTAGAACTAATGAAAAGTTATTACTAGACTAGATTGTATTAAAATATAAAATTTTATTAGCTATAATAACCATTATTTTGGCTAACTAAATAAAATTTAGAAATAAGCTTAATAACTTTATTTTTGAACATCATTAATATTAATTATTTTCAATATACTTAAACCATATAAAAATCTAGAAAATAATTTTAATATTATAAAAATATAATATAATGGAACCATATTTGAGCCAGATTATGCCTGTAGGCTTTAATTTTGCCCCACGAGGCTTCGCACTCTGCGATGGACAGATGCTAGCAATTAGTCAAAATCAAAGCCTTTTTTCTTTGTTAGGAACGATGTATGGAGGGGATGGAAGAACTTCTTTTGCCTTACCAGATCTTAGAGGAAGAGCCCCAATGGGTCTTTCTAGCTCTCATCCACAAGGCCAAATAGGAGGGGCAGAAACCGTTACACTTAGCATTGGTGAAATACCATCACATAATCATACTATGCATGTAGATAATGAGCTTAAAACACTTCCTGCAGCAAATCATGTGCCTGCTAATAGATTTCTCTATGGAACTGGGACTCCGGATTTTTCTCTTAATTCTGCTGTAATAGGTCTAACAGGAGGAAGTCAAGGGCACGAAAATAGGCCTCCTTATCTAGCCATCAATTGGTGTATTGCTTTACAAGGTATATTCCCATCAAGGAATTAGCACCAATAAAATTTCAGCCAATAATAAAAAGAGATGTAATTAATAATTATATCTCTTTTTTTTTGAATTCAGAAAACTTAAAGCCAATAATTTTCGTAAACACTTAAGGTACTTATTATTCTACCTTACTAAAAATAAAGATTGCCATCCTCCACAACTTGGACAAAAGAAGGAGTTTTAGCAAGGTAGCGTAGGTATTTATTATAGAACGTATGGAAGTTATTTATGACCACAACAACTACAATAATTCAACTCTTAGAAGAAAGAGCCAAATCATATCCTAATAAAAAAATATTTATATTCTTAAAAGATGGAGAACAAGAAACAGCAAATCTTACTTATGAGCAATTAGTAATCCAAAGTAAAATATTAGCTAAGCATTTAGTTAATCGGAATATATCCAATCAACCAGCTTTACTATTGTTTCCCCAAGGATTAGAATTTATCGTCACACTTTTTGCTTGTTTTTATGCAAGGGTAATTGCAATACCAGCCTATCCCCCTACCCGAAATAAATTAAACCGTTTAGATAATATTTTGGCAAATAGTGAAGCAAAAATTGTTTTGTCTAATCAAAAAACTTTTAATAAATCTCAAAAATTTGCAAGCAAATTACAAGATCAGGATTGGCTAATTACTGATAATTTATCTCCACTAAAAAACGTAGCATTCCCCAAAATAGATCCAAGTGACATCGCTTTTTTGCAATATACATCGGGCTCTACAGGACAACCTAAAGGTGTAATAATAAGTCATCGAAATATAATAGCTAATTCAGAGTTCTTAAGAGTTGCTTTTGAATTATCCGAACAAGATACTTGTGTTTCTTGGCTACCTTTATTTCACGATATGGGTTTAATAGACGGAGTAATACAGCCCATCTATTCAAACTATCCTGTCTATTTAATGACACCTGCTACTTTTGTGCAACGCCCAGTAACATGGCTACAAGCCTTATCAAAGTACAAAGCTACTAGAACAGGTGGACCTAATTTTGCTTATGATTTATGTGTTGACAAAATCAATGATAATGATTTAGAAAAATTAGATTTGTCTAAAGTGACCTGCCTATATAATGGATCGGAGCCCATTTCAGCAATAACCCTTAAAAAATTTATTGATAAATTCAGGCCAGCAGGGCTAAATGAAAAGGTTTTTTACCCTTGTTATGGAATGGCGGAAGCCACCTTACAAATAACAGGGATAGAAAAAGAGACCGCTCCAACAATTTTGAATTTAAGTAAAAGTCATTTTGGAAAAAATCTTGTTGAAATAAACAATAATCAAATCAATAGTATTTCAGTTGTTGGATGTGGTTATCCACGATTAGATACTCAGGTAAAAATAGTCCACCCAACAACTAAGAATTTAACAAAATCAAATGAAATAGGAGAAATTTGGATAAAGGGAAATAGTATTAGTAATGGTTATTGGAATAATACAGAAATAACAAAAGAAAATTTCAATCAAGTAATCAGTAATACAAAAAAAACAGGTTATTATCGAACTGGGGATTTAGGCTTTATCCATCAAAATGAATTATTTATTACAGGAAGAATCAAAGAACTCATTATTATTAGAGGCCGAAACTATTATCCCCAAGATATTGAACAAATTATCCGTAGTGCCCATCCTGCACTTCAAAGCAATGGAACGGCCGCTTTCTCCATCCTTGAAGAAAAAGAAAAATTAATCATTGTCCAAGAAATCAAGCGAACTTTTATTCGAGATTTAAAGGAAACAGAAGTATTTAATGCCATAAAGAGTAAGATGGCAGAGCATCTAGATATAGCCGCAAATGCCATAGTTTTGGTAACCCCGTTAAGCATAACCAAAACTACAAGTGGCAAATTGATGAGAAAAGAATGTCAAGTTAACTATCTAAAGAGTAATCTTTCCGTAATTGGTATATGGAAAGCATCAAAATCACCTAACCAATTTACTAACAACTTAAAGGATAAAGCTACTACAACTGAAACCTTTCTAACTCAGCTCTTTGCTCAAAAATCAGAATTACCTATTGAACAAATTACTCCAAACACCTCTTTTTTAGATATAGGAATTGACTCTATATATGCTATTGATTTAACAGTAGAAATTGAGAAAAAATTAGGTGTAAAAATTACCACATCAATTTTCTGGGAGTTGGAAACGATTGAAAAAATAGCCCTTTTTATTGATAAAAAAGTAGAAAATGATAGATTGGCACCCATTTGATAAAACAGTAAAGCATAATCCATATCCTCATTATGAGCAAACTGCAGCCCATATGTCTGTCTTTAGGCATATGAATTTAGTCTATGTGCTAGATTATAATAATGCTAAAAAAATTTTATCAAACTCAAATTTGTATATCAATACCTATCCTACTTCTTCAAAGAAATATGGATCTAAATCCTATGAAAGAATAATAAAATATTTTGTTTCATTTACCCAAGATCTTGAACAACATAAACACCTTAGGAATATCACACAAAATGCCTTTCCTAACGAAGGTTTAGAACAGTTAATCCTTTCAAATATTCAACCATTAATCACACATTTAAAAACCTTACCAAAATTTGATCTTATTAAGGATTTCTCAATTCCATTAACTAGTAATGTTCTTGGTAAAATACTTGGTATACCTAAACAAGACAGAACACTACTAAATAAATGGTCGAGCCTAATATCAGTTGTAGATATTTTTTACGGAAGTAGTGTTATTCTAGAAATGGAGAAAACATCAAATGAAATAGAGGTTTACTTACAAAAGTTAATTGAGGGTAATTATCCTTATGAAGCAGGGCTGATAAAAAATTTAATATCCTATTACAAAAAAAAGAATACTCCGATTGATGAGGCAAAATCACAAATCATTTCTCTAGTCGCCATGCTAATTGTTACTGGTACAGAAACATTAGTAAGTGCCATAGGTAATATGGTATATACGCTACTGAAGACGCCCACTCAATGGACCCATTTGAGGGCAAATATTAACCAATTACCAATTGCAATAGAAGAGTTATTACGGTTTGAGCCGCCTGTTCAATTTACGATGAGGCAATTAATAGATAATACGACTCTTAATGGCCTTGATCTTAAAAAAGGTCAGCTGATTGCCATCTGTTTGGCAGCTGCTAATAGAGATAAGGGTAGATTCAAAAATGCAGATACTCTCCAGCTTGATAGAAGGCTCAACCCACATCTAGGATTTGGTGCAGGAATACATTACTGCTTCGGTGCTAAATTGGCACGGATTCAGCTTAAACTTGGTCTTAGCGCTTTATTAGAGCACTTTCCTAATTTAGAATTGGCTTCTCCTGATGAAATTCCCATATATAAACCGTATAATGTTATTAAGAGTTTCGAGTATTTAAAAATAATGGCTCTTTGACAACAACTATGTTGTATTACAGGTAACTAGCCAATTCTTATGCCGTTACTTAGCAGATAAAAATTGATTATTCATGCTCTTTGTATCATTTGAGTTTATTTTATTTCTACCATTAGTTGTCATTTTTTACTTTATTTTACCGATTAAGTGGCGATGGTTGTGGTTATTAATTGCTAGTTATTTCTTTTATGGTTATCATAATCCTTTCTATGTATTATTATTATTAATTTCTACTAGTATAGATTTTATCTGTGGTCAAAAAATTTATACAGCCTCTTCAGAAAAAAATAAAAAGAATTGGTTATATATAAGTCTATTCTCTAATCTCGGACTGTTATTCTTCTTTAAGTACTTTAATTTTTTCAGTACAGAGATAACAAATATCTTTCAATATTTTGGCTATAATTATCTACCTCCTAAACATAATTTTTTATTACCGCTTGGCATCTCTTTTTATACCTTTCAAACACTAAGTTATTCAATTGATATTTACAGAGGATACCTAAAACCAGAATCACATTTTGGGAAATTTGCCTTATATGTATGTTTTTTTTCCCAATTAGTTGCCGGACCAATCGAACGGGCAAAAAATTTATTAACCCAATTTCATTTCAATTTTTCCTTTGATTACACTAGAATAGTTCAAGGGTTACAATTAATACTATGGGGTTTTTTTAGAAAGTTAGTGGTTGCAGATAATATAGCAATATATGTTGACCCTGTTTTCGAAGTGTCAAATCAACACCAAGGACCAGTCATTATTATAGCAACCTTTTTGTTTTTTCTTCAAGTATTTTATGATTTTGCAGCCTACAGCGATATATCCATCGGCATCGCTAGGATATTAGGTATTCGTTTGTCAAAGAACTTTAGCAATCATATTTATTTTACTTCTGTTATCAAATTCTGGCAAAATTGGCATATTACCTTAACTGAATGGTTTAGGGATTATGTCTTCTTCCCTTTGACTGATTTTCATAGAAAAAAATGGTTTTGGTATTTAAGCTTATTTATCACTTTTACTTTAACTGGACTTTGGCATGGAGCATCTTGGACTTATGTACTTTGGGGAGGGCTACATGGCTTATTTTTAGTAATTGAATATGCAACTCTAAAATCAAGAAAATCATTTTTCGAAAGAATAGGGCTAAATCAATATCCTAGGGCATTAAATTTCTTATGTCTTATTTTCATTAATTCTTGTTTTTTTTTTCCTGTCCTGTTCTTTCGGGCAGCAACTACTGAAGATGGATTCCATTTAATTTCTATGACTTTTGATTGGCAACACCTCTATATTGACATAGGAATTGGAAAATTTAATACCATTTTTCTATTTCTTATGGTCTTTCTTACAGACTTATTCAATTTCCAATTAGGTAAACTACAATTATTTCAATATTTAAAGGATAAATCTGTTTGGGTTAGATGGCTTTTTTATATCGTAACTATCAATTTGATTTTATATAGTCGTAATATTAAAACAGATGATTTTATTTATTTTGATTTTTAGTAACGTGTAACAAAAGTTGATTATGGTTTGCCTCGTAAAATTTTAAAAAATAGTTTATGCTGCGATTAGTTAGCGCTAAACCCTTAATAGAAAAAGAAGCCAATAAAGATAGAATTAATGCTTTATTAGCATTGCCTGACAAAACTTATATTATCGAGTTTAAATTCGCTAAAAATACTACAATTAAGCAAGTTTCGCCCCTATACTGCTTAGGCCATGGATACTAGATTCTTGATAGATCAAATACGACTCCACTTGTTTTTGAAATGTTTCATGATATGGGCTTAGTAGATGGAGTATTCACTCCTATCTATGCTAATTATCCATTAATCTTAATGTCTCCTTTTGATTTTATCCAACAACCACCAATTAGGTGGCTAAAAGCATTGAGCAAATATCAGGCGACTAAATCAGGTGGACCTAATTTTGCCTATGACTTATGTGTAGAAAAAATCAAAGCTTCAGAAATTGAAGCATTCGATTTAAGTTAGGTAAAATGCTTATTTAACGGCGCAGAACCGATTAGACAAACTACACTTCAAAAATTTCCACAAAAATTTGAGGCAACAGGTCTCAGGAAAGAAGTTTTTAATACTGGTTATGGCTTAGCTGAAACGACCTTACAAGTAATCGGAGTTGATTTAGGGCTTCCACCTGCCACCTTAACTGTTAACAAAGTCGCTTTGGAAGAAAACTACATCCTACCAATTTTAGAAAGGAAAGATGGCCAAACCTTCGTAAGTAGTGGCTATCCAAGACTTGGACTCTCTGTAAAAATCGTTCGTCCAGATACCCTTTCTCTTGTAGCTACTAATGAAGTAGGCGAAATATGGGTCAAAGGAGATAGTGTTTCGGAAGGGTATTGGCAAAATCCCACAGCAACAAAAAATACCTTTAATCAAACCATACAAGATACCGTAGAAACAGGTTATTTACGAACAGGTGATTTAGGCTTTGAATATAGTGGCGAAATTTACATTTCGGGAAGAATGAAAGGTTTAATCATTCTTAATGGAAAAAATTATTATCCTGCTGATATAGAAAAGGTCATAGAATCTGCTCATCCTGCTTTAAAAACAGGTAATACTATAGCTTTTTCGACTTTTGAGAAAAAAGAAAAGATAGTCGTTATACAGTAAGCATCCTTTAAACCCCATCTTTTCCTATCGCAAAAATGCATCTACCTTTG
>CAZXYA010000124.1:0-18786 GCA_964644655.1 uncultured Saprospiraceae bacterium
GACAATCAATAAGTTGCAACATTTAAAATGTAAAGTTATTTTTGAACCGTTCCTATCTCTAGTTTTTAGCTACTTTTTTTAAGTTGCGATGTGCCTTGCTATCTTTTTGCGATTTATATTTTAAGGCAAATTGTCTCATTATTCTCCTTTTAAAAATTGAAAATTATAAATTGAAAATTATAAATTGAAAATTGAAAATTACATCAATCCTTCACTCTTAAAAAAAATCGGCACCCTTGCTGTTCCAGTCATGCTGTCCAATATGTTGCAAGCTTCTATTGCGGTTATTGACACTCTAATGATTGGCCGATTAGGACCTATTCCCATTGCTGCCGTAGGTATGGGAAATACTTTGCGATTATTTTTACTAATCATGATTTTGTCAGTAGCAGGAGGAGCTATTAGTTTAATGGCGCAAGCAAAAGGAAGTCGAGACTCAAAACGAATGAGCTTAGTCGTCCGGCAAGCTATTGTATCAGGAATCATGTTATCCCTAATATTAGGGCTTCTTGGTTATTTTTTGGCTGGTCCAATGCTTGGATTAATGGATCAAGGAGGAGAGATAGAAGCAGTAGTTTTAGGAACCGACTATTTGCATGTTTTATTTTTAGGTACGCCGTTTTTATTATTGAACATCATTACTAATAAACTGATGCAAGGGGCTGGCGATACTATGACTCCCTTATTAATTACCATTTCTGTTCTAATTTTAAATGTCTTTTTCAATTACCTCTTTATATTTGGTTGGGGATTTATTCCAGCCTATGGAGTTGTAGGGGCGGCATTTGGTACCATTCTATCCCGAGCCATTTTATTAGTTTTTACCTTATGGTTATTTCATTCTGGTAAAAATGTAGTACATATTTTGGCAGGTTCTTGGCGGCCAAATTGGTCCATGATAAAAGACATCCTATCCATTGGGGTACCCTCTGGTATTCAAGGTATATTTAGGCATGCTTCCAATCTAATTATCATTGGTATTGTTACCGCCACTTCTTTGGGTACTTATGGTGCAGCAGTACTAACGATCGGCATGCAAGTAGAACAACTAATCGCTCAACCAATTGTCGGTCTGAATGTAGCAGCCACCAGTTTAATTGGTCAGGACTTAGGCAAATGGCAAACCAAAGCAGCTTATCAAAAAGGAAATATTATGATGATTTTAGGAGTAATCCTCACGGTTCTATTAGTCCTTCCCACCTATTTTTATGCCGAAGAGATTATCTCCCTTTTTGATCCATCAGGTCATCCTAGTATTATGGAAGGAGGTATCTCTTATTTTAAAATTTCTCTTTTCTCTTTAATTTTCTCCGCAGTTGCCATTATCCACACAGGGACATTAAGAGGTGCAGGAGACACTAAGCCTGCAATGTATAGTGCTATTTTAAATCGGAATTTAGTACAATTAGGTGTAGCCTATACACTCGCTGTTCCTATGAAAATGGGTTATGAAGGTGCTTGGATAGGCATTATTGCAGGTAGGGCATTAGATGCTGTGGTTATGTTTTATTTCTGGACTAGAAAAAAATGGCTACAGGTCGCATTAGAAAAAACCGAATTATATAGAATTCATTTACAATATTTAGAGCCGATAAATCAAGAACGATATTTAAAAGAAGTCAGAATGCCGTTAATGTCTAAAAGTGGAACTGTTGAAAAAGTGATGAAGGACCAAGTTATTTATTTACAATCCGAAACAAATAAAACAATCGCCTTTAATCAAGGAAATTATCAATTCAAAATTTAGTCAAAAAGTCTTACAAGTATATTTTTTTCACTATGTATTCTTCCGTTATTAGGGTACTTTTGCAATCATAGCATAGCAAATAAGAGTTAGCGTTTAAAAATTCTGCTTTGCATACAATTATGGTTGAGTTTCAAGTCTCTTCAATAATCTATGGTATTAGTTATTGGAAGGAGGTAGATAATTATTTATTCTAAGTTGCTTATTTAAGCATTCAAAAAGTTGCTTGCTGTTTCCCTCAGAATAGCAACAAAGCTGTCTACCTTCCGATAAGCAGGCGCTCGGAGGACAGTTTAAATTACAATAAACTTTTTGAAAGGTTTATTATTTACTCACAACTTTATCAAAAACAGATGTTATGAAAATACTTCTATTTTTTCTTTCTTTTTTTCTATTACTAAATTGTGAGTCTACTTTAGAGAAAAAATCAGAGAAAAATCAACATGAAGTCCCAAACATTATCATCATACTAACGGACGATCAAGGATATGGAGATTTATCAGCATTTGGGGCAAAAGATATACCAACCCCTAATATAGATCAATTGGGAAAGGAAGGGGCAAAATATACTCGATTCTATGTCCCCCAATCCCAATGTACTCCCTCTAGAGCAGGAATTTTGACAGGCTGTTATCCAAATAGAGTTGGTGTTGATTGGGTTTTCTTACCACATTCTACAACGGGCTTAAATCCAGCCGAAGAAACCATTGCAGATATATTAAAACCAGTAGGTTATCAATCTGCTTATTTTGGCAAATGGCATTTAGGGCATCATCCCGAATTTTTACCAACCAACCAAGGCTTCGATGAATATTTTGGCATCCCTTACTCCAATGATATGTGGCCTTTGAATCCTAGAAAAGATTATACCTTCCCTCCCCTTCCTTTAATAGAAAACACAACTGCTATAGATACTGTAGATGAACAATTACAGCAAGAAATGACTAGTCTTTTGACACAGAAAAGTATTAATTTTATTAAAAAAAATAAGGCAAATCCATTTTTTATGGTTTTGTCTCACCCGATGCCACACGTACCATTATATGTATCTGACAGATTTAAGGGACAATCAAAAAGAGGGCTATATGGTGATGTGATGATGGAGTTGGATTGGTCTACGGGCGAAATTATAAACACCTTAAAAGAAAATGATTTAGCGGAAAACACAATGGTTTTATTCTTTTCTGATAATGGTCCTTGGATTGCTTATGGAAATCATGGTGGTTCAACTGGCGGCTTAAAAGAAGGAAAAGAAACTTCTTTTGAAGGAGGCATTCGTTCTCCTTTATTGATTCGGTATCCTACAAAAATACCAGCGGAAAAAGTCATTAATACGCCAATTAACGGCATAGATTTATTACCCACTTTTGCCCATTTAGCCAATGCTAAATTACCAGCTAAAAAAATAGACGGACAAAATATTTTACCTCAATTAATAGGTAAAGACCAAGAAATGGCACCTGATGCCTACTTTTTTTATATGAATAAAAATCAATTGGAGGCGGTCATGACACAACGTTGGAAATTGGTTTTACCTCATGCTTTTAATTCCTTAAATGGTAAGGAGGGTGGTCAAGATGGTGGATTAGCTATTTACGAGAAAATTCAAACAGAGTTGGCACTTTATGATTTAATCCAAGATGAAAAAGAATTGAATAATGTAGCAGCGATGTATCCTGAGATAGTCCAAAAACTCCAAATAAAAGCAGATAGTATAAGACAAATTTTAGGGGATGAAGTTACTGGTATTAAAGGTACAGAAATTCGACCATTAGGGAGTATTAATAAATAATTTAGTACAACGTTCAAAAGTTTACTTATATTCACCTCGTTCTTATAAATCGGAGCGAGGTGAGAGGATTTTAAGGAAGCAAAATGGCACATGCTTTTGGGGCAAATGGGGTGCGAGTCAAGAATTATGAAGATATGAGAAAAGCGATACAAGATGCTAAAGGCGAAAGCTTGCCAACCGTGATTGAAGTACCTATTAGAACAGGTTTGCCTAGTACCAATCGTTTTAAAGCATTGCCTAAAGTTAGGTAAAATCCGTTGGGAAAGAAATCCGTTGGAAAAGAAAATCTTACCTGATGGATTCATAATTTCACCAAAGCATTACATTAATCATTCACGCATTTGTAATGAAAATAGCCATCATTTCCGACATCCATGAAAATTTCCATAACTTAGTTCTTGCCTTACAAGAAATGGAAAAACAGCACATCGAACAAATTATCTGTTTAGGCGATCTAATGAATAGTGGCGTAGCTAAATTATTAGCTGCTCAAAAAATCCCAGTCTTTATGATTTGGGGGAATAATGATGGGGAAAAAGTGGAAATCACCTTAGCTTCAAAAAAAGAAAATAGTAGCTTAACCGTTAGTACAAATGTTTATGATTTTCTAGAATTTGGTGGACAAAAAATCTTTATTTCGCATTATGAAGACTTAGCACAACCAATGGCTAAATCTGGGGAGTATGATGCGGTCTTTTATGGGCATACGCATATTCAACAAAAAGAAAAAATTAATAATTGCTGGGTCGTTAATCCAGGAGAAATTGCGGCTGGAAAAACAAAAAAAGCAACATTTGCTGTTTACGATACCATCAAAAATGAAGTAGTAATAGTTCTACTAAAAAATTCGATTTCTTTAAAGACCCCTTTAATGGAGGCCTATTTTAAAGCCAATGGAGCGAAAATGGGCTTGCGTTCTAAAAGAGCATTTGGACTTATGAATTATCAAAAAAGTGTTATTCCTGAATCTAGTTCTGTATATAAAACTTTAGCCAAGGCAGCTAAAACAGCTAAAGCGGTTGTTTTTTCTGGTTTGCCTGGGGTTGGAAAAAGTTTATATATCAATCAGTTCCAAATAATTGCGGCTACTCAAGGTAAAAAAATAACCGTCATCCAATGGGATATTGCCCGCAAAGCATTCGAGACCAAAGAAATTGCGGCTCGTTTTCCGATGGGACCAGGGGTTGTCCATAATGGCGTAAAACTAAGCGTAGGAAAGTGGTTAATAGATACGGTAAAAAAGTGGTTAATCAAGCATCCAGATAAGGATAATTTATTATTAATCGAAGCCCCATTGGTTGGACATCGTTTTTTGGAATTGGCTATTATACAAGCAGATGAAGCATTGGAAACCTTTTTTAAAAGTCCTGCCTTTCAAATGCTTGTTCCTATTCCTTCAAAAAAAGTTAGGGCAAAAATTGAAGCAGATCGCATCGCACAAATTGCCGAAGATGCCAAAACCTGGACAGGGGCAAAACCGTCTGTCATGCTCATGCTTTGGAAAATGATATGTGGTATTGCCAATGAATTTGGGCGAACTATACCAATGGATGGGCAACCACCCTATGATCCTGAAATTTATGATTTTGTATTTAGTAAAATTTTAAAACATCGCCATTTTATACCTTTATATATTGAGGAAATCTATCCAATTTCAATAGAAAATGAGGCAGATTTGCATAATACAGGCAGTTTGGCTGCTGATGCCCAAACTGCTAATCAATATGCAGCAATGATTGCGACCGAATATCCAAGTTTAGCCGCTATCGATACGGTAGTTGATGGTTGGTATTTGACCTAAAAAATAAACTATGCCACTTAAATTTAAATCATTTTTACAAGCAAAGCCCGTTTATAAGGGCGGAAAATCAAAACCAAAGACAGGTAAAGGCAAAAAAATATTCAAACTTTCCTCTAATGAAAATATGCTTGGGTCCTCTCCAAAAGCAATGGCAGCCATTCAGCAACAGTTAGGTGGTCTTAATGAATATCCTGATTATAATGATAATAAATTTCGGCTGGCACTAGAAAAGTTCTATGAGGGCAAATTGCAAGCCAACCAATTTATCACTACTAATAGTGGCGTCGCCAGTATAGAACTAATTACCAGGGCTTTTTTAGAAGAAGGAAGTGAATGTATTTTCTCCAATCCTGCTTTTGGTCCTTATCGAGGTTTCCCCAAAAAAGTCGGCGCAAAAAGTATTGATGTGCCTTTAATTGGTCCTAATTTCCAATTAGATGTCAAAGGCATTTTAACGGCCATCAATGAAAAGACCAGATTAGTTTTTGTGACTAACCCAAATAATCCAACAGGTACTCATTTACCAAAAGTGCAAATTGATGAACTAATTAATGGGCTACCAGAACATGTTGTTTTATTATATGATGAGGTTTATTACCAATATGTAGAAGCGACCGATTATGTACGTGCCTTCCCTTATGTACAAGCAGGAAAAAATGTAATTGGCATCAATAGTTTCTCTAAAGCTTACGGTTTAGCAGGATTACGTGTGGGTTATGCTTATTCGACACCTGAAATTGCCGCCTATTTACAGCAATTACGGCGTCCCTTTATGATAAATTCGTTAAGTATGAATGCAGCGATTGCTGCTTTAGAAGATACTGAATTTATTGAGCAGACAGTTGCATTAATCCACAGAGAAAAAGCCTACCTTTATGCCAAACTAGATCAATTGGGCATCAACTATTGGAAAACACAAGCAAATTTCTTTTTGATAAAACCTGATATGGACACCGAAATATTTGAAGCTAAAATGTTAGAAGCAGGCATTATGGTCCGACCCACGGCTAGTTTTGGTGCGCCCGGTTGCGTACGAGTAAGCATTGGTACTAGGGAAGCAAATACTGCTTTTGTAGTGGCATTAAAGATAATTTTGCATTAAACGTACCTTAGGCTTTCAGCTAAGTTGTTTAGAATTAAAGAGATATAGGAATTTTTTTCTCTCTATATTTTGGGATTGAAAAAAATCATAAATCATAGTTCATAAATCTGAAATCATAAATCCATCCTATAAAAATTAGATAGATTTATGAATTGTGATGCCTGCCTGCCGGTAGGCAGGTATGATTTCAAGTTTATGATTTTTTTGTCGCTCTTTCCAAAATCAGAGAAACTTTATCTCCTACTCTGGATAGTCTAGTTACTCAGACTGGAAGCCTAAGTTATGAAAAACAAACAACGAAAAATAATGAATACTTCCTCTAAAAAACCCTTATTATTTGGTGCAATGATGACCGCAGGATCTGCCATTGGCGCAGGCATGTTTTCTTTGCCAATTGTCTCTTCTGGTATGTGGTTCCCGCTGACGGTAGTGAGTTTTTTTGTCATCTGGGCAATGAGTTATTTGTCTGCTTTGATGATAATGGAAGTGGCCTTAGAATTTCCAGTTGGGGCTAGTTTCAATAGATATACGGCTGATTTATTAGGGAAAGGGGGAAGTATCGTTATGGGCTTATCTATTGGTTTTTTATTATACATTTTATTATATGCGTATTTTAGTGCTTTTGGCAATATTATGGCACATACGCTAGATCTAAAAGCAACAACTGACCATACGATCGGCACGCAGGGACTTTTAGGCTTATTAATGGGTTGTTTGTTAGCAGGGATTGTTTGGCTGAGTACGGTAAGCGTTGGTAGAATTTCAACCATTTTAGTCATTGGAATGGTCATTAGTTTTATCATTTCTGTTTCGGGGACATTGAGTCATGTCAATCCAAATTTATTATTCCAAGCTGCACCCGAAGGGGAAACCTATATGCCTTATTTATGGGCAGCACTCCCCTATTTTATAACTTCTTTTGGTTTTTCTTCGATGGTGCCGAGTCTCTATAAATATTATGGTTTAGATATTCCCAAAATTAAAGGGAGTCTGTTTTACGGATCTATTTTAGCCTTAATTACTTATTTAGCGTGGATAAGTATTTGTTTTGGCGTTATTGATAGACCAGCATTTATTCCCATTAATGCGGCAGGCGGTAATATGGGAGATTTAGTCGGCGCTTTAGAAACAAAAATTGGCAATACTACCATTCAATCTGCTTTAAACTTTTTCTCTAACTTTGCGATTATTTCTTCTTTTTTAGGAGTTGGCTTAAATTTATTTGATTATATCGCTGATAGGTTTGGTTTTGAGAATACCGCAAAAGGGCGATTTTATACGGCAGCCATCACTTTCCTACCGCCGGGTTTAGCTAGTTTATTTTATCCACATGGCTTTATTGCAGCTATAGGGTTTGCTGGTCTGTTCGTTATCCTTGGTTATTTTGTCCTTCCTTTTTTAATGGTTTGGAAGCTTCGAGCAGCTAATACGGCTACAAAATATCAATTATCAGGCGGGAAACCACTTTTAATTATAGTTTTGGTATTGAGTTTGATTTGTGCAACTTGCCATATTTTGGCGATGCTAGATTATTTGCCAAAACTTTAAGGGCAACAGGAGCGATTTGCTAAATTTTCAAAGTTTAGTAAATCTAAATTATTGGATTTGATATTACTGAGAAAAGATTTACTAAATCTGTTAGATTTAGCAAATCAGTAGTTTTCGACCAATTTACTAAACTACAGAAAATGAATAAAATGATACAACTCACCAATAGATTAACTCAATTTTTAGCCAAAAAAGACCACCAACATTTTATCGATGGCGATTATACCCAATCAGCGGAAGATCAACAAATTGAAGTCGTCAATCCTGCCACCGAAGAAATCATTGGGAAAGTAGCTTTAGGCTCGAAAGAAATAGTCAACCAAGCCGTCTCAGCAGCAAAAAAAGCCTTCCAATACAATAGTGATTGGCGAACTATGAGCCCAGATGATAGAGGCAAAATTCTGTATCGGTTAGCAGAAAAAATTACGGAAAATTCCGAAAGTTTGGCACAATTAGTCACCTTAGAAAATGGCAAATTAATCAAAGATGCTCTATCTTCTGATGCAGGAGGGGCGGCAAAAACGTTTCGATATTACGCAGGTTGGACCACAAAAATAGAAGGCGAAACCCTAGATATTTCTCAGCCTCAAAAAGGCGGTCGGCAAAATTTTGCTTTTACCAGGCGAGAACCTATTGGCGTAGTAGCAGCTATTGTCCCTTGGAATTTCCCCTTATCCATTGCGGCTTGGAAAATAGCGCCTGCTTTAGCAGCTGGTTGTACAGTTGTCTTAAAACCTTCGGAAGAAACCCCATTATCCGCCTTATTATTGGCAGAATTGGCCAGCGAGGCGGGTTTGCCACCTGGGGTTTTAAATGTGGTTACTGGAGATGGTCGAACGACAGGTGCTATGCTAACGGCACATCCTGATGTCAAAAAAATAACCTTTACAGGATCTACTTTTACTGGGAAAATCATCGGCAAAACAGCAATGGATAATGTCACAGGTGTCTCCTTAGAATTAGGTGGAAAATCTCCTGCCATTGTCTTTAAGGATGCCGAGGATTTAGCTTTTGCCGCCCAAGGCGTAGCTGCTGGTATCTTTAGAAATCAAGGGCAAGTCTGTGTGGCAGGCTCAAGAGTTTATATTCAAAAAAAGGTATTCGATAAAGTCTTGACAGATATTAGTCATGCGGCCCAAAAAATGAAAATTTCACATGGCTTTGATGAAACAGCCCAACTTGGTCCTTTGGTGTCAAAAGGACATTTGCAAAAGGTACGAGGATACATAGATTCAGGTATGGAGGAAGGCGCAACACTTATTTCAGGAGGTACAGAAAGTCCAAAAGAAAAAGGTTTTTATTTAGCTCCTACCATTTTTAGTGCTACGAATAATGAAAAGAAAATCATTACCGAAGAAATTTTTGGCCCTGTCCTAGCCGCAGTACCCTTTGATGATATGGAAGATGCATTGCGCTTGGCAAATGATAGTCATTTAGGTTTAGCCGCTACTATTTGGACTAAAGATATTTCTAAGGCGATGGCAATGATTAATCGTTTGGAAGCAGGTGTTGTTTATGTTAATTCGCCTGTTAGATCTGACCCAGGATTGCCGCTCGGTGGATATAAACAATCGGGAATCGGAAGAGAATTGGGAAAAGTTGGTATCTATAATTATACTACTTTAAAATCAGTTAATATTGTTTACTAAAAAAGGTGAAAAAATTGATAAGGGAGCAGGTAATAAATTAAGGTACCCAAAATGGTGGTTTTATTTTGTTCTTATTCAAGGCATGAAGAAATATATTTCTGAACCGCTTGCGGACGGGATGCAAACGGAGTTATGCCGTAGCATAATGAGCCTGCCTGCCGGCAGGCAGGTATTTTTGTAACGCAGAAGAAGGGCAAAAGAAAGCCGCAAGATGGGTAGGTTATATTTTACCTGTTCCCTAACTATCGCTATGCAAAAGATACACGCAACGGATTTGATGAACTAGATGATAGTTTAAAAATTTTCGCAAAATCAATTTTTTATCTGACCATCTATCACTACAATTTTAAAAAATGTCTTACCAAGACCAGCAATTAAAACTGTCCAATAAATATCCAGCCATTTCAGACTTATTAAAAAAAGCAAAAAAGCGAATTCCCAAGGTGGCTTGGGAATATTTATCTGCTGGAACAGGAGATGAAGATTTATTGGACAGGAATATAACAGCCCTTCAAAAAATTACTTTTCTACCTCAATTTTGCAAGGGAGCATTGGAAGCTGACGTATCAACTACTCTTTTTGGCAAAAAATATAATGCCCCAATAGGTGTGGCACCAGTTGGTTTGACAGGATTAATGTGGCCTAGAGTAGAACACTATTTGGCGGCATCTGCTAATCGAATTAAAATACCCTATTCTTTAAGTACATTGGCTACAGAAACACCAGAAACGGTAGGGCAACATGTAGGCGATATGGGCTGGTTTCAGTTATATCCACCCAAAGAATGGGACATCACTAAATCCTTATTAGAACGAGCAAAAGCTGCAGGTTTTCATACCTTGTTAATTACCTCCGATGTGCCCATAGCCAGTAGACGAGAACGAACTAAAAGAGCAGGCTTGTCGATGCCACCTAAGATTACGCCGAAAATGATTTGGGAAGGCATTACTCATCCTACTTGGAGTTTTTATACTTTAGCTAATGGAATTCCTCGACTTCGAACGGTAGAAAGTTATGCCAATAATACCGACATGAAATTGGTAAGTGGTTTTGTCGGAAATCGCTTTGGAGCTATTGACTGGGATTATTGCAAAAGAGTAAAGGATTTTTGGGGAGGGCCAGTTATTCTTAAAGGGGTCTTACACCCAAAAGATGCAGCTAAAGTGATAGAAATAGGTTTAGATGGTGTGGGTGTAACCAATCATGGTGGCCGACAATTTAATGCTGCACCCGCAGCGATTGAAGCCCTACCAGCTATCGTAAAAGAAGTAAATGGCAGATTACCCATTATTTTCGATAGTGGTATTCGGACTGGCTTGGATGTAATGCGAGCTATATATTTAGGAGCAGACTTTGTTTTGGCAGGGAGAGCTTTTGTGGCTGCTGTAGCCGCCCTTGGAAAATACGGAGGCGACCACGCTGCTCACATATTAATAGATGATTTGAAGAATAATATGCTACAATTAGGTGTGGCTAATTTGGATGAATTAAGAAATGCCGATTTAGCAGTAGAATTAAAATGAAAATAAAAATTTAAATTAAAAATGTCCTAAAGCCGATTTTCATTTTCATTTGTATTTTAATTTTAATTGTTTTGAAAAAAAAGATATGAACAGAAAAGACTTTTTAAAAACGAGTATATATCTTGGCGCAGGCTTGTCCTTCATCGGTTGTCTGAGTGACAAGACCCAAACCGGAGTAGTAGAAAGTAATTGGAAAGATGGAGATGTGGCGCATATTCTACCGACTGTCAACCACAACAGAATGTTGGTGACCACTTCTTATAAAAGAGTGGTGAAACAGCCTACTTTAAAAGTGGGCAATACCGTAATTCAAGGACAAATGACGGATAGCAAAGGTTATTTTTGGCTATTTGATTGTCCAGGTTTAGCACCAGCTACTGCTTATAAATTGCAGTTGTTTGAGCAGCAAAAATCGCTTTGCGATGCTTGGGAGTTGAAAACCTTTCCTGCTCCAAATGCAGATGCAAAGCAAATGAAACTAATGGTTTATACCTGTGCAGGCGGACATCCAATGAGTACTAGACTTTATCCCTTACCAGAACATCTAAAAGAACCTTCTGACAGTTTTGCAGAACGTAGAGTACAACTATTAAATAGAGGGCTAAGTTTTAAGCCAGATGCTTTAATCATCATAGGAGATACGGTTTATTGGGATTTGACTGGGAATGGAAAAGGTAGAAAAGGGTTTCAAGAAGCACCAGAAGCAAGAGCCCTTGCTCCTGCTTTTGATAAAACCAAACCCGTTTTAGGTACAGAAAATGAAGAGACCCTTAAATTGGTGGTCAACCCTCAAATCATAGATTTATATGGAACAGCTTGTCGGTCTACTCCTGTTTTCTTTTTTAATGACGACCATGATTATTTTGAAAATGATGAGGCCAATGACGCTTTAATTACTTTTCCTCCCAAACCATTTCAATTAGAATTGGCTCGAACTGTACAACGATTGTACACCCCTGAATTTTTGCCTGACAAAAATCGGCCGATGGATTTACCTGGGTCAGGTGCCACCGATAGGGTTACAGGGACATCAGAAGCCTTTGGAACTTTGCGCTACGGTAAATTAGCTGAGTTTTTAATGTATGATTGTCGCCGATTTTTAACTTTGGATGGGAAAAATGCTCAGTTCATCCCACAAGGTACCGAAAATTGGTTGCATAGTAGAACGGCGGCTCAAGATGTCAAACATACCTTCCATGTACCTTCTACCCCATTTGGTTGGTCGGCAGGAAAATGGGGCGAATGGTATCCTGATTTATTAGGAAAAGATGGCAAATTACATGATGATTTAGGAAAATCCTATTGGCAAAAAGGTTGGAAATTACAACATGATAGGATTTTAGAAAATATGTATAATGCCAAACATAAAAAGCCCATTATGATTAGTGGAGATTTACATGCTTTTGCTTCTGGAAGGGTGCATAGAAATGAAGACATGGATTTTAGTGATAATCCTATCCATTGTTATTTAGCTGGGCCTTTAGGCTGTAATGTTTTTCCTTCCACTTTTAGAAAGATTAAAGCTTCTACTCCTTCCGCTATCGGAATTGAGGAAGATTTTGATAATTATGAGGAGAATGGTTTTTCTATTGTGGATATTGATAGTCGAAACGTTTCTGTAAAAATGTTTAAATTCTTATGGAGTAGAGACGATTTGAATACTATTGGTAACTTAGAACCATTTGCGACGGTTTAGGAATTGGCTAAATAGAACGTCAGATAAATGTGATAAAAACCCGTTGTTAAGTTTTTTTAGCAACGGATTTGACGAACTTGACGAACTTGACGATATTTTAAATATATTCTCGGGTTATTCTAGTCCAAACAGGCTCATCGAGTCCAAAAGTAAGGGAACTCAATTTGAAATTCTGAACAGCCTACCTTGGAGTGTCTCTTAGACTTCCAAGCGTTTTGACTAACTAATCCATCATTTTAAATTTAGTCTAACGCTAGGATTCAGGACTAATACAAAGCTAAAAATAGCTAATTAATGAAAGTAGAATTAATTAATTTACTGAAACAAAAATTAGGCGAATCTAAGGTACTAACTGCATTAGACATTGAAGATCGATATGAGCATATTTGGACGATGAATACGCCCTTAAATGCTTTAGCCGTAGTGCTACCATCAACGACCAAAGAAGTTTCGGAGATTATGAAACTTTGTTATGCACATAATCAAAAGGTGGTCGTACATGGAGGGCTAACGGGTTTAGTAGGAGGTACCAAAACTACAGCAGAAGAATTGGTGATTTCTACGGAAAAATTAAATCAGATTGAAGAAGTAGATAGCAATAGCCGAACAATGACGGTGCAGGCAGGGGTAATATTAGAACTTATTCAGCAGGCAGCAACAGCACAAGGCTTACTATTTCCTTTGAATTTAGGCGCAAAAGGTTCTGCCCAAATTGGGGGATTGATTGCTACCAATGCTGGAGGATTACGAGTTTTTCGGTACGGGATGACCAGAAATTTAGTTTTAGGAATAGAAGCAGTATTGGCGGACGGGACGATTATCTCGTCTATGAAAAAAATCATTAAAGACAATGCTGCTTATGACCTCAAGCAATTATTTATTGGGTCGGAAGGAACTTTAGGTATTATTACCAAAGCCGTTTTAAAATTAGTAGAAGCACCGAAAAGTCGAAATGGGGCATGGATAGGGGTAGCTTCTTACGAAAAGGTAGTTCAATTATTAAAATATTTAGACAAAGAATTGGCGGGCACTTTAAGTGGCTTTGAATTGGTTTGGAAAGATGCCTTTATCGCCTTATCTTCCCCTCCTGCTTTAGTTAAATCTCCCTTAGCTTATGATTATCCTTATTATGTTTTAGTAGAAACATTAGGAGGTAATCAAGAAGCAGACTTAGAAAAATTACAAGTTTTATTAGGACAAGCATTAGAAACAGAATTAATCGAAGATGCTGCTATTGCCTTTACCGTTGCTGATTTAGAATGGTTTTGGCGCATTAGAGAAGATGTCCGAGTAATGATTGGTGCATGTCAAAATGACCAACAATTTGATGTAAGCATTCCCATCCCTACAATCGGAAAATATGTAGAACAAACCATTAAAAAATTATACGCTATTCCAGAAGTCAATTTGGTGTATGCGCTAGGACATGTAGCAGATGGAAATATTCATTTTTCAGTTGGCAAAACAGAACAAAATGAAGCGTTAATTCATCAAATTAATACAGTGGTGTATGAACCACTTAAAAATCTAGGAGGGTCTATTTCAGCAGAACATGGGATAGGATTGGACAAAAAGAAGTATTTACCTTATTCAAGAAGCCCTGCTGAAATCGCTTTAATGAAAATCATAAAGCAAAGTATGGATGCCAAAGGAATTCTAAATAGTGGAAAAATTTTTAAGGCCTAACAGACTTTTTTCTATAGTGGATATTACAACAGACCAAATCGAAATCAAGATGCATAAATTTTTAACAGGATGAGATGATTTCGGAATGATAGAAAATTTACAGCCTTTTCAAACGATAAAAATCAAAACATGAGGTATTTTATTTTAGGCTGTCTATTGATACTTTTTGCTTGTACGGATACTAAGGTACAAGAAGAATTAGTAGCCATAAAGCAGCAATTAGCAACAGCTAATGAAAAAATAAGCCAATTAGAAACTCAAATAGAACCAGAAGGCGAATTGGTACATTTGGTCTTATTTAAAATGAAACCAGATGCTGACCAAACTGCATTAGTGGCTGAAGTCAAAAAATTAGCAGGCATTAAAGAAGTAATGGATTTGGAAATAGGGCCTTTTGAGGATTTAGGAGATGAGCGTGCTTTAGCTGATTATTCGATGTTACTGCAAATGAGTTTTGCTAATAAAGCTGCTTATGAAAGCTATCAAAAGCATCCAATACACTTGACATTAATAGAAAATATTGGGCCATTTATGGCAGGGCCTCCCGCTACTTATGATTTTATGAAAAAATAATGCAACTGCTCGGAGGGCAAAGTGCAGAGGGCATAGCCCTTTGTTGAATAAATACAAAGTAATTAGTAGTAAGTCATATGCATCCCGACATTTGATACCTAAATAAAAATTATGCAAAACGAAAAAAACGATTTTAAACAACTACTAAAAACTATTGGTCCAGGTTTATTATTTGCCAGTACTGCCATCGGTACTTCTCATTTAGTGTTATCTACGAGAGTCGGAGCGACGCATGGAATGATTTATTTTTGGATTATTTTAATCGCCTTAATCTTAAAATATCCATTCTATGACATGGGTCCTCGATATGCAACTGCAACGGGTTATAGTCTGGTAAAAGGCTATAATGACCAAGGGACTTGGGCAGTTCTATTATTCATGTTAGTTGTCACTATCAATATGTTTGCGGTGGTAGGGGCAATAGGTGCGGTAAGTGCAGGTTTATTGGCAACTATGTTTGGGGTACATGTCGTGCCAGTTCCTATTTTAGCGGGTCTCATTATTGGGGTTTCTGTATTGTTACTTTTATTAGGTGGCTATAAAGGATTAGATGGCTTAATAAAACTAATTTCTATTGTATTATTAGTAACGGTAACGATAGCATTCTTAGCTGTTTTATTTAAAGGTCCAGCAAGGCATACAGCTAACTTTCAAGCCCCTCCAATATTTGAGGGTGCAGGACTAGCCTTATTAATAGGTTTGTTGGGTTGGATGCCCGCAGGAATGGAAGCCTCCACTATGAATAGTATTTGGACTGTTGAAAAAGCAAGGGCTACCAATTATCAACCTACCTTAAAAGAAAGTCTGTTTGATTTTAATTTGGGATATATTTTTGCCTTAGTTTTGGCATTGATGTTTATGACCATTGGTGCTTATACCGTTTATGGAACAGGAATCGTCTTAGATGGAAATGCTACCCAATTTTCTAATAAACTGCTAAATGTCTTTACCCAAAATTTAGGTGATTGGTCTTATTACATTATTGCCATTGCTGCCTTTGGGACTATTTATGGCACTTTGATTACGGTATTAGATGCTTTTCCTAGATGTTTTGTCAGAGGTTTGCGGATATTAAAATTTGATACACTTGAAAAAAATAATACCCAAATTTCCTTTTTAGAAAATGCTTATAAATGGACGTTGATTACAGTAGGATTAGGTGGATTTGCCTTGTTTTATTTTTCCGCAACTAGTATGGTAAAATTATTAGATGCGGCCACCATCATTGCTTTTTTAACAAGCCCTGTAATTGCTTTTCTTAATTTGAGAGCTATTCAAAGTCCAAGTGTCCCAGCTTCCCATCGGCCTTCGGCATTAATGCTGGGAATGGCTTATTTAGGCTTATTTTCCTTAGTTGCTTTTTCTGTTTACTATTTGGTTGATTTACTGTAATGATTGATAACTGTCTTTTAATTTTATAAAATAAGTTCCTGCATCAAAACCTAGTAGTGTTCGAGTAAAGTAGGGTATCCTTAAAATCATCTCGTAACGGGAAGTTACCCCGTGATTTTAGCTCCTTTCTTAATTACCCTAGTTTAATCGAACAACTCTCAAAATCTGGGGTTCAATAAAAAGTATATGGTTTCAAATAGAATTGTTAGTATTTCAATGATCTATGCATTCAGTAAAGAGGAATATCGCTCTTTCTCAGAATAAATCAATACAAAACCCATTATTATACCAGCTAATGCGCCTACTGAATTTATAGGGTCATATAGTAAATGGATAATTAACGCATTGAACATAATTGCCAACATCGTGACTATTGCTAATGGCATAAATTTATTAGTTAATAAAGCCAAGCCACCTAAAATTTCTAAGCCACCAATAATTTTCAAAAAACCAGATCTAGCATAAATGCGCATCAATTCCCCTCCGTCCCCTGGAATAGGTGGCACTTCCAAAAAAGGAACGAATTTATCAATTCCAAAAAGAAGACATAGTAAACCAAATAGGATACGTGCTCCTATAGTGACTTTTGGGTTCATAATCGTACTTTTTTAATATTTAAACACTTCAAGGATAATTTCCCCAAGGTACAGAAAAATAATAAATTTTAGAACTGGTTGCTTTTTTATTAAAGGGTTTTCTTATAAAAAGTAGATTTATCAAAAATCACATTAAAAACCCCGAAATGCTTCAGAGCAAGCAGTAAATGATATTGGGTCTAAGTTGAAAACCATAGCCGTCATGCTGAGGAGAAAACTTCAAATCGGTATACGCCCGTACACTTTTAGCTGAGTCATGCACTAGGCATCCCGTCCTTCAATTCCGAAGCGTACATTGCTTCATCCTAAGCTTCGCGCGGGAAAAGGCATCTTCTCGTACGCCTGTAAATAGTTTTAATGGGAAACCATCAGGTGCAGGTGGATCCTCTCTAAAATAAGGTAGTGGGTCAAATCCTAAGTCTTCCAAAATGGTGCTATACCAATGGCTTTATTTTTTGCTAAAACCACAAATGCTTTCCCTGTTTCGTCCCAAGTATCATCAGGTACACCAATAATAGCAACATTGAAAATACTAGGATGATTCATCAATAACTTTTCGATTTCGGCAGGATAAACATTTTCTGCTCCTGAACGATACATATCTTTCTCTCGGTCCACTAAATAAATATTGTCTTGCTCATCCATATACCCAACATCCCCTGTATTCAACACACCATCAACGATAGTATTAGCTGTTTTTTCAGGCATATTCCAATAGCCACTCATCACCGTTGGACCAATAGCGGAAATAATTCCATTTTCATCAGGCCCTAATTTTTGGTCTTGCCCATCTTGAATCCAAATATCTGTAAAAAAGCCTGGGTTACCGACCGAGCCACTATATGCTATGGTATCTTCAGGGCGTTGCAAGGCCATAAAGGAATTTTCTGTTTGACCAAAACCTAATTGCATATTAACACCTATAGATTGTAACTCTTCTAACAGACTATTTGGGGTGCGTTCTCCCCCTCCAAAAGTGACTCTAACCGATTTAAAACTATCTCGACTTTTGTCATAGTCCCTTAAAATCATTCGTAATTGCATGTATAAAGATGGTTGGATGGCTAAATTGTTTTTTTTAATGCTAACTAGTTAAAACATTCATCCTTTTAACAGCAGTATTATACTCATTTCTGAACTTTGTCACCAATCCGCCTGCCGACAGGACTTCATCAATATTCCCGATTCCTTGACCACATCCCCAGATATCCTTCCATGCCTTTGCTTCGGTATTACCTCCAGAACCAAAATTCATTTTACTTGGATCGCTCTCTGGTAAATTATTAGGGTCTAAACCTGCATTTTCTATTGATTTTTTTAAATAGTTGCCATGGACACCCGTGAATAAATTAGAATAAACGATGTCAGCTGCCTTGCCGTTTACAATGCCTTGCTTATAACCTTCACTTGCTCGGGCTTCTTTAGTGGATATAAAAGCACTACCAATATAGGCAAGGTCAGCTCCCATGGATTGCGCACTCAAGATGGCAGCTCCAGAAGCAATGGAGCCAGACAAGGCTACTGGCCCGTCAAACCATGCTCTGATTTCCTGCATTAAGGCAAAGGGAGAAATAGTCCCTGCGTGTCCGCCTGCTCCAGCCGCTACTGGAATTAATCCATCTGCCCCCTTTTCAATTGCTTTATGTGCATAGCGATCATTGATGACATCATGTAACACAATACC
>CAZXYA010000125.1:0-18748 GCA_964644655.1 uncultured Saprospiraceae bacterium
GAACTTATTTTACTGATTATTAGTCGATTATGAGTTTTCTTCCAAGAACTAAATAGTTACTGTTTAAATAGTTGTCAGTTGTCGGTTATCAGTTTTCCTGTTACGAATTTAACTGACAATCGACAACTGACAACATTTTACAAACTCCTAGGAATTTAATCCTTAAACCACTAGTAACTATAATTAATACCCCGCTGGCGGTTTCCGAACTTTAGTCGCTTGTTCAAAAGCATAGCCAATCCGCAATAATTTATCTTCTTCAAAAGTCTTTCCGATAAAAGTCAAACTTCTTGGTTCTCCTGTTTCCCTATACCCCATCGGTATGGTCAAACAAGGATACTTTGCCATTGCCGCATGACTTGCATTATAATTATTGATGGACAAAATAGCATCCAATTGATGCTCGTCCATTGGCGTATTAAAATATTTTCGACCTTCTTTTAATAATCTTGCTTTTAACGCCAAAAAATCTTCGGGGGTGATGTCTTCTGCTACGACACCTTCTAATCGAGCTTGACCATAAGGCGAACGTAATAAAGTATCTATTAAATTATGTTCGATGACCCCTTGCGTTTTTTTAATATTACTAGAAGCGGTAGAATGTTGGGCTAAATAAGCAGGCAAATCAACCTTCATATCCCCATTTAGAATAGTCAAAAACCCTTCTGAATTAATTTTTACAAGTTCAAATTCTACTATCGTTGCCCCAAAGGTTTTTAGTTTTTCAATGGTTAAATTATAAATAGAATCTTCCAAAAATCGTTTATTGGCACCTAGTCGAAGCCCTTTTAAAGAGGCATTGGCTAAATCATCCCAATAGGTTTTATCTTTTGGATTGCCTTTAGTCGCAACATCTGCTGCATCTTCCCCAGCCATTGCCGATAATAAAATTGCATTATCTGATACATTTCGAGTCATTGGTCCAGGCGTATCTAAGGTACTAGAAATGGGGACAATTCCAGAGCGACTTAATAAGCCAATCGTCGGTTTTAAACCAACTATGGAATTTTGACTAGAAGGCGAAAGAATAGATCCCGAAGTCTCTGTCCCAACAGCAGCCGCCGCATAATTAGCGGCCATCGTCGTACCGCTTCCTGCACTAGACCCACCTGATTCAAAGATTTTCCGACCATAAGGATTTAAGGTTTGTCCACCAATGGCGCTATACCCTACTGGACAGCCACTACAAAAGAAATATGCCCATTCACTTAAATTAGCTTTGCCTAATATAATGCCTCCCTTCGCCTTAATCCGTTTCACAATAAAAGCATCATTGGTTTGATTGTCAATCAAAGCATGAGCGCCTGCCGTAGTTTTCATCCCAGCCGTATTGATATTATCTTTTAATAAAATCGGCATACCATAAAGTGGATGATCATTGGCAGATTTATTTTTGTCCTTTGCTCTAGCCTCTGCTACTGCATTTGGATTCAGCGAAATAATGGAATGCAGGGATTTATCTTTATCATTTTCATATTTCACAATGCGATATAAATACCATTGAGTGATTTTTTCATAGGTTAGTTTTCCTGTTTTAATATGCCCTTGCATGGTCAACATATCTTGCTCTAAAATTAAGGGCATTAATGTTTGGTAATCTGCTTCCGAAAAATAGGCGATTTGATCGGCAACTGATTTCCAAATTTCATTTTTATCCAAAAATTTTGATTGGATTAGCTTATACTGCATTCGACCGATTTGGTGGTCGGCATTTTGTGCTATTTCATTTGTTTCATCATAAGTTGTCCAAGCGGGAATTATGGTTTTGATTTTAGGTTGACAAGAAATAATACAGCTTAAAAGAAATAACACTAATAAATTTTTCATACCAATAATTAAAGATTGAAGTAGTAAAAAGAATAAGACAAAAAAGCGATAAAATTCACAAAACTTCAGACCAAGATTCCTTAGGTAAATATTTAACCGTCTCTTTCATACCTAACGTCATCATCAAAAGCCCCAACCATTCCTTAGTTGTCTCATAGCCCCCACCAAATACAGGTTGACCGTCCATCATTTCAAATTTGACTTCACCACCCCAAGAAATAAATTCTGAAAAAGTAATAGGCATAGGACCTAAGCCTAATCTGGGTTGAAAAGGAATACTTCCATAACCTATTCCTTTATTAAACCTGTATTTTTCATTCGTAGCATTCGGTATACTTACGTCGAAGATATCTACTAATTGTACACCAAATTCGTCGGCAGAATCATATAAATTACTACCTCATAAGTCAAAAATAAGATTTTTTAGGATAATTATTGATTGATTGCTATTTTGAAACCACCCTAAAATTTAACTACCTAATGTTTGGTAGGCATATTTAATAAAATAAGCTTAAATGGTGGGCGATACTTTGAAAGTATCGCCCACCATTTAAGCTTATTTTACGGCTAGGATTTCCTTAACAAATAGCAAGCATTTTTTAGGGTGGTTTTAAAGATTGCTATTAAAAAAAGTACCTAAATTTATTCAATAATTAATTTTTAAATAGCTTATACTTAACACGAGATTCAGCTATTATTATTACCTTGCGTTTTTTTAATTAGGAACCATTTATAATAAATTCACATTTTCAAATGTTATAAGCCCTTAGTCAATAGAGCGTTTTTTAATTTGTGTTGTATTTTAATTAATTCCTTATGTTGTCCGAAAATGATTATTTTAAATAGTTTAGGCATCCTTTTGTTAGTGATTATCGGCATTATCTTGCTTTATCTTTTATTAGTGCCAATAGGGACCATCATTCCTGTCAATCGGAAATATCAACCTGCTATCAACGGCGTAGATATTTATCTGTCAACCAATGGTATGCACACCGATTTTATAGTTCCCACCCAAAATAGTTTGTTCAACTGGACTACTTTAATTGATAGCCAACCCTACGAAAAAGACTTAATACAATATCCCTACTTAGGCATTGGTTGGGGCGATTGGGGGTTTTATATAGAACTAGATGCATGGGAGAACCTAACGACTAAATTAGCTGCCAAAACCTTACTGAATCCTAAGACTAAAACCTTAATGCATATTACCGCTTACGATCAATTACCATCAGAAGAACGACGGGTTGAAAAAGTGAGCTTGACCAATCAGCAATACCAAGAACTTTGCACTTTCATTCAAACTGGTTTTGATTATAATGATAAACAAGCCATCCAATTATTACCCAATTTAGGGTATGCCCCAAATGATAATTTCTATAAAGGAAAAGGCACTTATCATGCTTTACATACTTGTAATTATTGGGTCAACAAAGGCTTGAAAAAAATTGGGGTACGCACCCCGCTTTGGACGCCCATTGATCGAGGGATGTTTTATCAGTTGGGGAAGGTGAAGAAGGCTTGTTGAATAGTATATATTTACCTTGTTTCCCAACGGATTTAAATCCATTCTCATCAATTAATCCGTTGGAAAAAATCCGTTGGGGAAATTACATCTTATCCCATCATCCCTCACATCATTCCAAAAAAACAGCAAATTAGACAAACTTTCAACTTTTGTAAAATAGGCTTATTATATTTGTGGAATTATCCGTTGTCAATTTTCTACAATGGATAACCGACAACTGACAACTGACAACTGACAACTCATAACTAAATAATAACCACTACATGCAAAAAGTACAAGCCTACATCAATAAAAACAAACAGCGATTTTTAGACGAATTAATTGAAATCTTAAAAATTCCTTCCATTAGTGCGGATCCAGCATATAAGGACGATGTTGCTAAAACTGCAGAATATACCGCAGCGAAATTAAAAGCAGCAGGGGCAGATAATGTAGAAATTTGCCAAACAGCAGGTCATCCAATTGTTTACGGAGACAAAATCATTGACCCCGCACTACCAACCGTTTTAGTTTATGGACATTACGATGTGCAACCACCAGACCCATTAGAATTATGGACAACCGGTCCATTTGAACCTGTTATCAAACCAACTAAAGTGCATCCAGATGGGGCTATTTTTGCGCGAGGTTCTGCGGATGATAAAGGACAATTTTATATGCATGTCAAAGCCTTTGAAGCCATGATAGCGGAAGATGCATTACCTTGTAATGTGAAGTTTATGATTGAAGGAGAGGAGGAAGTAGGCTCAGATAATTTGGGGATATTTTGTCAAGCAAATAAAGAGAAATTAGCCTGTGACATGGTGATGATTTCGGATACGTCGATTATTGCCAATGATTGCCCATCTATTTCTGTAGGTTTAAGAGGATTAAGCTATTTGGAAGTAGAAGTAACAGGACCAAATAGAGATTTACACTCAGGCGTATATGGTGGGGCAGTCGCCAATCCAATCAATATTTTGTGTAAAATGATTGCTTCTATGCATGATGAAAACAATCATATTACGATTCCAGAATTTTATGAGGATGTAGCAGAAGTCACTAAAGCTGAACGAAAAGCAATGAATGAAGCACCGTTTGACATTCATGCCTACAAAGACGACTTAGATATTTTCCAAGTACGAGGCGAAAAAGGGTATACTACTTTAGAAAGAACGTCTATTCGACCAACTTTGGATGTCAATGGTATTTGGGGCGGTTACATCGGAGAAGGGGCAAAAACAGTTTTACCTGCTAAAGCTTTTGCTAAAATAAGTATGCGCTTAGTACCGAATCAAAGTTCCGATAAAATCACCGAAATATTTACCAAACATTTCAAAAAAATTGCGCCTAAATCGGTCAAGGTCCAAGTCCGTCCACATCATGGAGGCGAACCAGCCGTTACGCCTACCGATACCGTAGAATATAAGGCAGCAGCAAAGGCAATGAAAACGACTTTTGGCAAAGAACCGATTCCGCAAAGAGGCGGTGGTAGTATTCCAATCGTGGCGCTATTTGAAGAGGTATTGGGGGTCAAATCTGTTTTGATGGGTTTTGGTTTGGATTCCGATGGGTTGCATTCGCCAAACGAGCATTATGGCTTGTTTAATTATTATAAAGGGATTGAGACGATTCCTTATTTCTTTCAATATTATGCGGAGATGAAGCAATAAGAAGAGAACAGCTAGACCATAAACTGTCAGATAAATAGGATAATTATCCGTGTCCCTTCATTTATCTGTGGTATTGATTATTTCTACCACGGATAATTGAAGAGACACGGATGTTAGAAAAAATAACTTCCCGCTAATATGATTCTATCCACCCTCCGACTAAGAAACTACCCTGAAGATGAATCCGAAACTTTCCCTTGGAACTTACCCCTCATCAAAAACTTAGAAATCCTACAATTTGAAAAAAATATCAGCTTTTTTGTAGGCGAAAATGGCAGCGGCAAATCCACCATATTAGAAGCAATTGCAGCTTACACCGAAGTACCTTTGGCAGGAAGTTTTAGATTAACAGATGATGAATCCTTGGCGGCGTCGAATCGCTTAGCGGATTATTTAAGTTTGCGATTTGCGGAAAAAACGCATCATGGCTTTTTTGTGCGAGCAGAAGATTTTATTGGATTTTCTAGAAATATTAAAAAACAAATTCGAGAACTAGACGATGAAATAGCGGAGGTAAAAGCGACTTTTACAGGCGGTGATATAAAATTAACCTTAGGTACTTTGGAAGGGGAACGAAATAGTTTTATCAAGCGGTATTCCAAAGACTTAGAAGCGATGTCGCATGGCGAAGGTTTTATGAAATTTTTTACTGCTCGAATTACAGGCAAAGGCCTGTATTTAATTGACGAACCAGAAGCGGCACTTTCGCCTACTCGCCAATTGAGTTTATTATCTTTGATATTAGAGAAAGTTAAAAAAGCAGGAGCGCACTTTATTATTGCGACGCATTCACCGATTATTATGGCAGTACCTGATTCGGAAGTGTTCTATTTTCAAGATGGACAAATTACCAAAGTAGATTATCGAGAAACGGAGCATTATCAGTTGACCAAGGCAATATTGGATAATCCTAGATTGGTGATGAAAGAATTGTAAAAAAATACACAGCAGCCTTTGCAAGACTACCTTCTGCGACTATAGTGGCTATTAATTTAAAATATTTTAGTTCCAATTTTTAGCGTATTGGTTAAGAAGATAAGGTCTTAAGTAATGCGAACTAATTAATCCGTATTACTTAATGATTTCGGTTATCTCTATAATTTCATTAATTAAAAAATCTGGATTTCCCTTTTCTAGCAGAGCTTTGGGCTGAGTTCCCGAAAGAATGCCTACTGTTTTTACACCGCCATTTTTACCTTCTTCCATGTCTGCTAAAGTATCTCCTACTTTCAGAAAAGCACTTTTATCTGTAAGCTCCAATGATTGCATCATGTCCAAAATCATGATTGGATGGGGCCGAGCTTTTCCTAATTCACTAGAGATACCAATGTATTGAAAATTAGTGGTTTGCCACTTTAAATGGTTGATTATTTTGTCGCATTGTTCTCTAGGCAAACCAGTACCAATGCCTATTTTAATACCTAGTTGTTGCAAATGATGAAAGAGTTCTTCCACACCATCAGCAGCTACAAAATTAGCTAAATGGGCATTTACTTGTTGTTGGAAAGACTTGAAAATGGGTAATGCCAAAGCCTGTGGATGATTTCCTTGTTGTAGAATTACCTTTATCATGACCATTTTATCTTTTCCTCTATTTGCTTTTATGACCGCATTATCTGGTGTTACACCATATTCTTCAAAAGCCAATCTAAAACAATTTCGAATAGTATTGGGTGTTTTTTCATGGACAGTAGTGCCAATCATGTCAAAAAGAATTGCTTGTATTTTCATGAGTTGATTATTAAAGTTTCCAATGTGAATTCGAATAATTAGGCATAGAAAAAAGTCTTAGTCATTACAGGTCTAGTTGTTCCATCTTGCTTTTGTAGATTAAGCATTTAAAACCCCTAATAACGCCATATCCTTATTCCGTAAATCCAAACCACCTTCTAGGATAGATTTTAGATTGGTTAAATAAAAAGTCCATCCAAAACCGCATTGCACATATAAATTCTCCGCTGGATTTTTGTCAAAAACGATTGCTTCTTGCGTTAAACTTAGCAAACAATAACCATCTTTTTCTTCAATATGAATGGTCACAATACAACCTTCAAAACCAAATTTAAAGTAATCAAGACCATTACTATCCAATACTTCACTTTTTTCAAAAACAGCATCGGAATGTCCATGCCAAACCCAATGATATGTACCTTTTTGAACAGGTGTAGTAGGAGATAATTCAAGCCCGTCAGCATCCCAATACCTACATTTTCTTAGAAACCAAGTATTAATTCCCTCGGCAGTTGCCCAAGCCATATACAAAGCTTTTTTAGGAGCATTTATAGGAATGCGAAGCACAAATTTATTCCAAGGAGTGTTAGTAGTAAACATGATTTTAGTAGGATTTATAGGTTTTTGAAATAGACTTTATTCGGTTCACGGTAAGTGGTATACGGTTCACGGTCGGTCAAATACGAAAACTTTTAGAATAAACACTAATGAGTGATTATATCCATTCGCAATAAATCGTATTGATTGTCAATGGCTGCAAGCTGCCGAATTCATCGTTCCATCGTTTATCGTTCTAATTAACCAATATTTTTCTCAAAGCCTCCACCACTCCTGCCGCATGCGGATGCGCACTAGTTTCCACCATATCCCAAGTCGTAAAATGCCCACCATAAACTTTCATTTTGGCATTTTTGTCAGCCCCCGCATCCAATAAAAATTGTACAATTTCTGGTAGATTATAAGGCGTTTGTTGCCGCCACATTTCTACGCCATTACTGCCTGCATAATGCAATAAAGTGGCTTGATGCCCATAAGGAGAGCGGATACTTAATAATTCTGGTTGTTGTTCAATTTGCGTTTTCAGCTTAGTTAAATCTCCTGCCAAGAGGATATTAACTGCTTTTTCAAAAGCTAAATTAAAGGTAGTATTACTATGTTTTACTACCATTGCCCAATTGGCAAATCCACAATCTTTGGCTATTGACAAACGGGCATCTGCCAACGTAAAATTAGCTTTAAAAATGACCGATAAATCTTTACCGATAAAATCAGGATGCCAATTATTGATTTGTCCTTTGCAAACAGGATTTCGGGCTTGAAATGCAGCGAATAGATTATTAGCGAAATCAGTTAATTGGGCTAAAATAGTAGTGCTTTCATTGATTTGTTCAATGGTTGTTTTGTGAAGGTTATAGATTTTTTGGGTGTTTTCGTGGATGTAGATTTTAGATTTCATTTTAAACAATTGGTGACCAATATTTTTCGATTTTCCAAAGGCTCTTTGTTTCGATTTTTCTTATTTCGTTAATCACCTCAAAATATTCTACTTCTGTCATTTGTGTCCATTTTCTTTTTGAGAATGGAAATGTTGATACTTCTTTACCAATTTTTTTCAAGAGAATACTATCTATTGGAGGATGCACTATTTTCGATAATTGACTTTGTCCTAAGTCCTTAATTACAACCGCCGTTTTCAAATAAATATTAACAATTTTTGCCGCTCTTCCATAAGTTACTTTATCAACTAAACCTTTAGATTCTTGCAAAACCTTTTTCAAGTGGAAAATAATTTTGGTGCATGTTTCTTTATGAAACTCATCAAATGCATTGGCACTTACGATAGTATCTTTATTGACTAAATTTCTTAGGTTGGTTGTGTTAATCGCATCATTTATGTTCTTTGTAGTAGTAAAACCTCGTTGGGCAGCTCTTGCAGCTGTCCACACAGCATAATTATGTAAGTATTCTATAAAATCATTCTCCATATTCTTTTTAAATTTCAACTTGATTTAGTCCCTCCCACATCGCCTTGACCTGCGAATCCCCAAATCCATAAATCCCAGCTTCTTGAGTAAACTGCTGAAAAATCGCTCCAAAATCATCCGTTTGCAATTGTTGCTGAATAGCGATTAATTGCTGTTGCGGTTTTCCCAATTGCCCGTCAATTGGAAAGCGATCAATATGCGCCTGTAGGACTTTTTGCAAAAGCGGAAAATTAGTCGTTTGGGTAGTCGCCAAAGTTTGTAACTGCGCTAAATCATTTTTTTGAAAAGCTTCCCAACAAGCCAGCATTAATTGAAACTCAGAAGCGGTCATAGCCTGTCTGCTTTCATAAGCAGTCACCAATTCCTCTGCGGACATCCCTCCAAATTCCTGCCAATTATCTCTTTGTGCTTTGACCAAATAAATATTATCTCGATGCCCAATAATGTCCAGTAAATAAATGATAAAACATAAATTCATTTGACAAAAAAGGTCATCGCCAAACCATAAATTGACGACTTCATTAGGAGCTAATAATAGAATTTTCTGGAATTGCGGCAAGACCGCATCATTATATCGAAGACCTGCTTTCTTACCATAAGCTTGATGAATAAAATCAGCTCGATTATCCCAAAATTCCATCAAAGAATCGCCTTTGATATTACCATCAATCAAACATTCTCTACAGATGATTAAATGACCCCCAATTTGGTCAATCGGAAATTGAGTTTTTAAAGCGTCGCCGTTTAAAATATGATGCTGCATTTTTATGGACAGATTAAATGTTTTGTTAGAACCTATAAAAACACAAAAAGTTTTTAATTTAAATTAGTTATTTTTTGAATATGTTTTATTTTTGAACTTTCCTACTATGAAGCATTTGAAACTCCTCTAAAATTTAACTACCTAATATTTGGTAGGCTTATTTTACGGCTAAGATTTCTTTAACAAATAACAAGCATTTTTTAAGGTGGTTTTAAATATGAAGCATAAAAAAATAAATATCAGTTTAATTTGAAGAATTGTCAGTTATCGGTTGTCCGTTCCCTAGTAGCGAATCTAACTGATAATCGACAACTGACAACCCTTCTACTCTATCAGCAATTTAATTCCAGAACCACTAGATTTGGGATAAACTTATCTTATTTCTTGTCACTTAATTGTTTAATTTTAATATGAAAAGCAGCAAATAATAAAGTCATAAAAGGACTGAGATAATTAAAAATTGCATAAACAAAATAATCAAGTACAGAAACGCCTAATACCCCTGCTTGATAAGCCCCACAAGTATTCCAAGGCACTAATACAGAAGTAACCGTACCAGAATCTTCTAGCGTACGACTTAGATTTTCGGGTGCTAATCCCTTTTCTTCATAGGCTTTAGAAAACATTTTCCCAGGAACAACAATCGCTAAATATTGGTCAGAAGCCGTTACATTTAGTGCCAAACAGCTCACAACTGTACTAGCAAAAAGACCAAAAACGGAATCTGCTAAGGATAATAAAGCGCTACTAATTCTAGCTAAAGCACCAATGGCATCCATTACACCCCCAAAAACCATAGCACACATAATCAACCAAATCGTACCTAACATGCCCTTCATCCCGCCTGCTGTAAATAAATCATTGAGGGTCTCATTACTTGTTTCTACTGCGGTATCAACGGTCAAGGCATTCATAATGCCTTTATAGGCTGCTTCAAAAGTCAAGGTATCTGAACCCCCAATTTTTGCAACAATATCTGGCTGAAAAATAATAGCGAAAAGACCACCTAATAAACTACCCGCTAATAAAGCAACTACAGGCTTGGTCTTATTAACGATTAATAGGATGACAGCTAATGGAACTAATAACAACCAACCATTAATATTGAAACTAGCATCAATAGCGGCTAATATTTCTGTCGTATCTGTATTACCCGTTGTTTCCCTTGTTAAGCCAATAATGCTGAAAATAATTAAGGTAATCGTAATTGTTGGTACTGTTGTATAGGTCATGTACTTGATATGGGAAAATAGTTCTCCGCCAGCCATAGCAGGAGCCAAATTAGTCGTGTCTGAAAGTGGGGACATTTTATCTCCAAAGTAAGCACCTGAAATAACTGCACCAGCAACCATCCCTAATGGGAAACCAATTGTGCCACCAATACCAATTAAGGCGATACCTACGGTAGCAGAAGTCGTCCAAGAGCTACCTGTTGCCAGCGAAATAACCGCACAAATAATGACGGTGGCTGGTAGGAAAATAGTAGGATTCAATATTTTCAACCCACCATAAATCAACGTAGGGATAATGCCACTAATCAACCAAGTTCCAGCCAAAGCTCCTACAAATAATAAAATAAGAATGGCCCCTGTCGTAGATTTGAAGTTATTCCCAACTTCGTCGATCATCTGTTCATAACTCACTTTATTTCTAAAACCGACAATCGCTGCTACTGCGGCCCCCAATAATAAAACAAATTGATTCGACCCACTTAAAGCATCATCGCCATAGACGAGTACATTATAGGCTAGGATAGCCACTAAGGCAATCACGGGAATCAATGCTTCCCAAATATTCAATTCCTTATTTTCGATAATTTTATTTTCTTCCATAATGACAGGATGACAAGATTTTTAAGATGAATGAGCGACCCCGAAGGGTGAATGTCCTGTGGACATTCAAGCGAATGAACCGCAAAGCGGATGGGATTGCCCAAGCGAATGAACCGCAAAGCGGATGGGATTGCCCAAGCGAATGAACCGCAAAGTGGACGGGATTGCCCAAGCAAATGAACCGCAAAGCGGACGATACACTAAATTTATATAGAATAGAGGCTTAAATAAGCCTCTAAAAAATAACCGCAGTAAGTTAGTAAAAGGAAATTAATTTGCGACTAAAAAGGAGATAAAAATTAAAAAAGCAATGTTTGTAGTTGCAAACTACTAAATAGTCAGATTAGAAAATATTTAAAATATCATCTAGCTCGTCAAATCCGTTGCTAATATTAATCCGTTGCTAAAAAAAACTTAGCAACGGATTTTAATCAATTAGGTAAAGGTGGTTCTGCCTGATAATTAATAGAAATATTATAAGCTGCTTCTCGATAAATTTCTAGTAGCGCCTGCTGTAAGTCGATTAAAATATCTGCATCTGGTGAGCTTAGAGGAATAGGAATAACGGGCAAAGTATCTTTTAAGTCTATTGTTGAAAAAATAAATTTACAAGTTTGAAATTATAAATTACTGGTTGTCAGCACTTTTTTTAATTTTAATTTGCATTTTAATTTTAATTGATTCCTTATGTCGGCTAAACAGGTATGATGCTTAAGTTTATTACGTTTAATAATCGTATCTTTTAGCGCCAATTTTAACTAGATAATATGCTACCTAAAACAATTAAATTGAAAGAGAAAAATATCTTTACTTTAACCTTTTTATGTTTTTACCTTATCAATGGGGTAACTGCACAGACCTTCGAACGACTCTACCCTGAATTTATTCATAATGGAACTAGCTTAACAGAGGCAACGGCTGGTGGTTTGAGTTCGCCGCAATTTTCTGAAGTAGATTTAAATAATGATGGCATTCAAGACCTTTATATTTATGATAAAATAGGAGGATTGAGTTTGACCTATATCAATGGAGGCACGCCCAATCAAGTAGATTATCAATATGCGCCTGAATTTGAAGCCAACTTTCCCGATTTAGTAGAGTGGGTTTTGCTAAGAGATTATAACAGAGACGGCATTCAAGATATTTTTGCTTATTCTAGTACCCCTGGTATTCCAGGGATAGAAGTATATACTGGGTTTTATAATGAAAATAATCAAATTGCTTTTCGCCAAAATAATTTACAAGGCGGGCAATTTAATATCATTTATTACCCAGGCAGTAGTGGCAATAATAATTTATTTGTCAGTAGTGTGGATTATCCTGCCATAGATGATATTGATGGCGATGGCGATTTGGATATAGTAACGTTTAATGTGGCTGGTGGGGTTGTCGAATTATACGAAAATCAATCGGTAGAAAGAGGCTTTGGTACAGATAGCTTGGATTTTATTATCACAGATAGATGTTGGGGAGGATTTTTTGAAAGTGGCATTAGTAAAGAAGTGGATTTAAGTAGCAATCCTGATGAATGTGCCTTGAATTTCCGAGCAAATGAACCTAAAAGTGGCGTACATGCAGGTTCTACTTTATTGACCTTGGATATGGATAATGATGGAGACAAAGAGGTGATTTTAGGAGATATCTCCTTTACCAATTTAAATTTAGTGGTCAATGGAGGTACGCCAGAAAATGCCTTTATGACCGACCAAGACATTGCTTTTCCTAGTAATAATGTCTCAACAGATATTCCCTTATTTCCTGCGGCTTTTTATTTAGATGTGAATAATGATGGTCTTAAAGACTTGGTAACTTCTCCCAATTTAGGAAATGATATTGGCGAAACTTTTGAAGTCGCATGGTTTTATGAAAATACAGGCACCAATGAAAATCCAGTTTTTGAATTGAGACAGAAAGACCTTTTGACAGCCGATATGATAGATTATGGAACAGGAGCGCAGCCCGTTTTCGTAGATTATAACCAAGATGGTTTATTAGATTTAGTAGTCGGGAATAAAAGTTTTTTTGTACCGGGCGGGAATCGAAATGCACGCATTTATTTATATGAAAATGTAGGAACAACAACTAAGCCTAGGTATGAATTGAAAAACGATGATTTATTTGGATTGAATGTATTTAGCCAAAATGCCTGGCGTTTTACCCCAACCTTCGGTGATTTGGACGGTGACGGTGATTTAGATGCACTCATCGGAGAAGCATTTGGTAATTTATTTTATGCAGAGAATACCGCAGGGGAAGGGCAACCTTTTCAATTTAATGCAGCTATTTTTGGGTATCAAAATATAGATGTCGGACAATCGAGCCGCCCGCAAATGATTGATATGAATCGAGATGGCTTATTGGATTTAGTAATTGGCGAAAGAAATGGAAACTTAAATTACTTTGAAAATACGGGTAGTCCTACTAATCCAATTTTCTCAGAAGACCCAACTAATAATTTTTTTGGACAAGTAGATGCTCGAGAGATTAATCAAGTGACAGGATATAGTGTGCCAACCGTTATAGAGATGGAAGGCAATTATCAATTATATGTAGGGAACGAAACAGGAAAAATATTGGTTTATGAGGATATTGAGGATAATCTAAACGGGGCTTTTACAAAAACCATCGCTAATTTAGGCAATGTGAAAGTAGGGGGAGAAATTCACCCCACTTTTGCAGACATTGACACCGATGGATTTTTAGAAATGGCGATTGGTAATTTTAGAGGCGGGCTTAGTTTTTTCCAAACAAATTTGCAATCACAATTAACCAGCACCCAAAATGTAGCCCATCAATTAGCTTTTACCATTTCCCCCAACCCTGTCAGCCAAATATTGACGCTTCAAATAGATGAGTCTACTAAACCTACAAACCTACAAATCTACAATGGACTAGGACAATTAATTGTTAATCAGCCATTTAAAAAAGAGATACAGGTAAACCATCTAATAACGGGCGTTTATTTCATTGAGGTAACAACGGAACAAGGTAATTTATCGACTAAATTTATAAAACGATAAACTGTTGTTAGTTCTATAGAAATAATTCCAATCCAAACACTAAAAAGATTTTTTTTATATAAAAATGAAAAAAAGTAATTATTATTCCTTGCATTTATAAAATAAGGTTGTAAATTTGCACTCGCAATTAAAAGATAGCTTAGAAGTAAGCCTAAAAATCTTTTAAAAGCAAACAAAATAAGTTGATTTGGTAGCTCAGTTGGTAGAGCATTTGACTTTTAATCAAAGGGTCCTGGGTTCGAGCCCCAGCCAGATCACTACACTAAAAAGCCTTGCAGAAATGCAGGGCTTTTTTTGTTGGGGTTGGTTATACAAAAGAATATACAGATATACAGATAGTGTTTTTTTTGAATATAGGAAAGATGTAAGGATTGCCTTCATTATGTCTTTTATAGAATCTGAGAATTTTTCTAACAGGAGGCATAATTTTGATAGAAAAGAATTTTTTAGTTTTAGACCGATTAAATTCAATTCTTCCATCTATGATATTATCCCATTTTAAAAGCACCATATCTTTTAAATTCATGCCCGGCTTATCATAAAAATAGACATACCACTTTGAATTCAGCGCATAGACAAGCTAAATGGAATAATTATTTCAAAGCTAAATTAAGCTTAACCAATCCCTTTAAAAATTATGATGGAGATACTTTTGAAATATTTAATAAAAAATTGTAGTTGACCTAATTCATTGATTATTAGCACTATATTTTAATTTAGTTAAACTAATTGAAAACACTTACCCTAGAAAAAATGATTTTTTTCCAGGAAACCTGTTAACCTTTTCCTTTTCTAGCAATCAACTCATGTAAAGAAGCAAAGAACAATCTTTAATGCTTCAAAAAAATAACATTTTTAATCCACTAAAAATTAATAATCATGAGAAGTTTGCAATTAATGTTTGTTTGTTTAATCAGTATTTTTTTATTACAAAGCTGTGAAAAAGATCAAAAAAAAGAATTAGTTAATGAAGATGAAGTAGAACAGCTAGATAGAGATGAGTCCGCATCAGAATTATTGGAATTAAGTAAAGCAGGGTTGCCAACACAAGAAAAACAATTGGAAGGAAGTGGAATTTTAGCCACGAAACAAGGCCTTCCTACCTTACCATCTGCCCAAGCTAATGCCCGTTTTACAGAAGTATTATTAGTTGGTAGTCAAGGATTGAATTGTGGTAGTTCCATACGAGGAAATAATTTTAATACAGGAAACAATATTGGAGGAAATACTTATCAAAGAGGTTGTTTGAATAATTACTACAGTTTTCGCTCTAATGATGTGATGTATCCAATGTATTTAGATAGTGAAGGGGAGATAAATTTAACGCTAACAGAAATGACTACTGATTTGGATTTATTTGTGTTTACCGTAGACAGATATGGGTATTTAGATCAATGTGTTGGTTATAGCATCAATGCTTATAGAAGTGACGAGTCTTTAACATTAAATTTAAATAGCGGAGAGTATGCTGTAATCGTAGATGGTTATATAGGTGGGTTACAAAGTTATTTCACTTTATCTGCAAATTGTAGTGAAGATGGAGGATGCCAAGATTTTGATAATTTATATAGAGGAGAAGCTTCTTCTCAACTTACAGATTTAATTAAATGGAATGATTATGCACGGTATGATGCGGAAGTACGAAATAATCGATCTTATAGCGGTCGTCAATCGTTGTACCTGGATAGACGATCAGGAGTAGCTGCAGCAGACCAACCAGATGTGGTAAAAATGCTAGGAGAAAGAACAAGTGGCAGACATTATGTAAGCTGGAAAATGTATATACCTTCAAATAGTAATGCTCATTTTAATACTCAGAAATTTCAACAATTGGGAAGAGAATATGGCTTAGAAACTTATTTAAGAATGGGTAGAGGTATTGCTGTAAGAGCTAAAGGTCAATTATACCAATCTCCTTATACTTATCCCCAAAATCGTTGGTTTGATGTCTTTATGGATTTTGATTTAGATAATCAAAGAGGTTATTTGTGGGTAGATGGAAAATGTGTCATTAGTTGGGATCTACGCACTCAATCAGGTAGAACCTCCTATGGCAATAACCGCATAGCAGGTATCAATTACTATGCTTATTCTACTTACTCTACTTTCTATATTGACGATTTATGTGTGGAAGAATTTGGTGGAAATGAAGATGGAACTTTATTTTTAGATACCTCTTCTCTTTCGGATGAAACGATAATTGTTGATTAAATTTATGATTAAAATGCAACTTGGAAGATTTCAATCTTTCAAGTTGCATTTTATTCGATTCCAAAATTATTCAATAATGACAAAATATATTTTATTGGTATCAACTTCTATGTTGATGCTATTAACTAAAAGTATGGCTCAATATGGTGAAAATGCTTCGGTAACAAATGTCTATTTTGAGCATGTTGGTTTTACAGGTGATGTTAGAATTAGTTTTGATTTAGAGGGGGTGTAATAATGCTAATTATTATTATGCAGTTGTTGAAATTGGCTACCGTACTTATCCTACGGAAGGAGCAGTAGTCGGTGCAAATAAATTTAATCCAATTCGATGTGGAAATAACAAAAGTGTTGTCTGGCAATTTTCTAGAGAAATACCTAATAAAAGGACGATTGGCGCAGGAGAATTTATAGTTGATATAGTCACCATCACAAAAGCAGAGAATAGAAATTTTTATAGATTTACTAGAGGGTCTTTAAAAATAGACAGGAAAATAATTGCTGCTTTTAACAAGGGAAAGAAAAGAAAAGTAGCCCGTTTGGAAAGGCGAAAATTAAGAAGAGAAGCACGATACAAACGCCGAAATGGATATTAAATCGATCCATAGATTAGGAATACTCTTTTTTTACTATGCTGCTTTGTTGAATATATTCGGATTTCTTGCAGTAAACATTAATAAACAATACATATCTTCACTATATAAAGACAGGGAAAATGAAGTTACTATTTAAAATCATCCTATTTTTTATTTTTTTACTTTTTTTTGCTGCTCAGCAAGGATTGGCTAAAAATAAATGGGCCTTATTAATTGGTCTCGGAGATTATCCAACAGATAGTGGATGGCATGATTTAGGGGCTAGAAATGATGTAGAAAAGTTCTCTCTAACACTACAAAACCAAGGTTTTCTTACACAAAACATTACTACTTTAATTGATAAACAAGCTACAAAAAATGGAGTTATAACAGCCATACAAACACAGTTAATTCAAAAAATCCAACCGACGGATATTGTTGTTTTTCATTTCTCAAGACATGGACAACAAGTTGCAGACGATAATGGAGATGAACGAGATGGGTATGATGAAGCTCTGGTATCTTATGATTCGCCTCAGAAATACCTAAAAGGAAAATATGAAGGAGACAAATTATTGAGAGACGAAGAATTAGGGGTATTATTAAATCAAATTAGGAGTAAGTTAGGAAATGAAGGTCATTTATTAGTGTTATTGGATGCTTGTCATTCTGGAACAGGTACAAGAGATTTATCAGTAAGTAGAGGAACAAGTATAAAGATGGCGAGCGAGTTGTATCAAGCAAAACAGGTAGCAAAAAAAATAGATGTAACACAAATAGAGGAAATACCAAACCATTCATCAGTTCTAGCACCAATGGTTGCTTTTTTTAGCTCTGCCCCAAACCAACAAAGTTTTGAAATAAAAATAACTGGGGCTAATTATGGATTATTGACTCATGCGTTTTGTAGGGCTTTAGCCAATTTGACTCAACCGACCAATTATGCCGATTTACTGCAAACGATTCAATTAACCGCTAGTGAATATGCTTTAAATCAAAGCCCACAAGCAGCAGGAGCATTAAATTTGACCATCTTTAATAATGAAAGCATCAACCATACTAAATATCATCAAGTGATTGAATGGTTGGATGGATATACTTTAAAAATAAATGCTGGATTACTCCATAATGTTTCTGAAAATTCCAAAATTTCTCTTTATGAGGCCACAGAATCCACTCTAAATACCACAAAACCTTTGGCGACTGGAACTATCCATCATGCCCAATTATTGACTAGCACCTTAAAGCTCACCAAACCAATTGAAAACCCAATTAAGGCACATAAATTAAAAGTAATCATTACTCAAAAACAGTATGAGCATCTTTCTTTAAAACTTCAACTAATCATCAATAATGAGGTCTTTAAAGAGAAATTATTATCACAGCTAAAACAATATGGAACACTAAAAATTACAGCCAGTCAATCTGATATTTTATTAACCGATGAAAACGGACTCCTTCAAATGATTAAAGCCAATGATGCCTTACTTTTTGAGCAATCAGCAACCTCTGTTTCGGTTTCAACAGTCTTGGAACAACTACTTCGATATGCCCAAGTTCGTTTTTTAAGAAGTAAGCATCCTTTAAAGTACATATTTCCCTACGGTAAAGATGTTTATATCTTTGC
>CAZXYA010000126.1:0-18706 GCA_964644655.1 uncultured Saprospiraceae bacterium
TCAAGTCTGGAGACTTAAAATATCGGTTTAAATCACCATTATTTTTAAAATCATAGTGATTTGAAATCTTATCTATAGATGACAAACTACGCATTCGAAATTTTTAAATTTGTATTGAGTAATTATTTCTCCGTTGACTTCTATCGGTTTGTGGCAGCCTTCGCAAGCCACTTCTATATGTTTCCCTTCTAAGGGGAAAGCGGTATTATCATGATTAAAATCATCCATTTCCCAGTTTTCGACGCCGTGACAACGAGCGCAATCCGTAATGCCTTCCACCTCAAATTGAGCACCGTGAATATTCTCATGACAACTGGCACACTCCATAGCTATTTCTACAAAACCCGCCCATTGGTTTTCACCATTGGCTACATCTGCAGTATGACATTCCATACAAGCAATCGTTGCGTGTGCACCTTCTAGGGCGAACTCAGTAACTGTATGGTCAAATAAATTATCTACCCAATTATCATTGGTATGACAAGTAGTACATTCCTGATTGGGATAAAATTCAGCAGCTATATAGCCTTCGTGTACATCTTCATGGCAATCCACACAGCGTTCGCCAATATTTCGGAATTCCCATTTATCATCAGGCAAATGACAAGCAAAGCAAGGCGTAGCGATATGCGCCCCTTCTAATGGAAAGTTTGTTTCTTGATGGTCTTCGATAGTAAATAAAGACCCTTCAAAACCATCGACTGTATGGCATTCTGCACAGTCGGGCGTAAAATTAGTAGCAACTACTGTAAACTGTCCTTCATGATAATCGTCATGGCAATCTGCACATTGACTATGTGCCAAGGGATCTGTTAAATTGGTAGTATGACATTCCTTACAATCTACTGTTTTATGCAAACCTTCTAAGGGATAATTGGTTCTATCGTGGTCAAAAACGTCTAAATCTACTGATACCCAAGCTTGTTCATTATGACATTCCACACAATTGGTTCCGAATTTATTATCATGCACATCTTCATGACATTCCACACAATCATTGGTTTGGATGCCCATTCTATCTTGAAAAATATCTACTAAAGCTTCATTTTGGCTATGACATTCAAAACAATCGGTTTGTTGATGCGCTCCTTTGAGTGGGAAATTGGTCGAGTTATGGTTAAATCGGCGAATTCTCCGCAAGGAAGTAAAAGATTCAGTAGAATGACATTGTTTGCAATTTGTGCCTAGGTTATTATCATGTACATCATCATGACAACTGATACAATTATTAAATTCCATACCTGTAAAGACCTGAAATTCTTTGCCATTTCGTGTTTCTTTTTGATGACAGTCAATACATTCTACGTCAATATGTTTGCCAGTCAACGGATATTCGGTATCATCATGGTCAAAGTAAGTAGCAGGTGCAAAAGCCTCTGTATCATGACAAGCCGCACAATCTTGAGTCGATAAGGTATTTTGATGCACATCTTCATGACAGGAAATACAATCGTGTTCTAAACCTAAGAAAGTATCTTCCCTTTTTCTAATGTCTTTATCCGCTATAAATTCAGGAATATGACATTCTCGGCAATCAATTTTTAGATGCCCTCCTGTTAACTCATAACTGGTCAAATTATGGTCAAAATTTTCTTCATCAAATCGAGACATATCAAATTTTCGACCGTGGTGTTCGCTATGACAGGTTGCGCAATCTTTACCTTTTACTTCTTTCGAAGCATGAAACCCTCTATTTTGGTCGGTCAATTCTTGTATTTCTTCGTGGCAAGCCAAACATTTCTTATTGGTCACCTTATTGCCCATATCATGGCATTGAGTACAATTCATTATTCCTTCTAATTCGGCATGGGCGTTGGTTAATTTCCCAGGAGAAATTTGCCCGACTACATTGCTTAGTAGGAATAAGTTAAAAATGATATGGATAATGCCTTTTTTCATGTAAATGCTTCGTGGTTTTTTTATTTTTGGATAGGATGTTTAGAAATTGCCTTTATATAGACTTATGATACCCCCTTACGGGGTAGAGATTGGGGGTGGTTGCCTCTGGGGTAAATATATTAGGATTTTTTATTTACCACGGGTGAATGAAGGGACACGGATTTAGGCTTATTTTTTATGGACGATTGAAAGGGTACGGATGTTTTGTTTTCTGAATTGTATCACGGATGAATGAAGGGACACAGATTTAGGTTTTTACATTATTTATTATGAAATGTTGAAAAGAGATGGATGTTTTTAGGGGCATACTCCTATAATTTCAAGTTCTTCTTTTCCAAAATGAACTAGTAAACCTATGGGTAAATGTAGGGCTTTTAAGTAATTTTTTAGTTTCAATCGGTCATTTTTGGTATGCTCTTTTAGAGCAATAGGATTACAAATTATATGATTTTGGATAATTGGAATTTTTAATTTAAAATCATATAAAATATGGTCTCTATATTTTATTGGAATAATATTTTTTTCATTGAAAGATAGCTTTTGGCAGGTAAATTCTTCTGTTAATACTTTTTTATAAATAGCCGCTTCGTATCCGATTCCATGAATTTCAAAAACTGTTAAAATAGCTTTTCTTATCTTCCTTAAAAGTAATCTGTTTTTTGGGTTAATGAGTGCTTGTATATAGTTATAATCTTCGACAAGTTTTGGTGCTTTTGGAGTATAGATTACTCGTTTTGGTTTCACATATGGTAGTCCAAAGTTTACAAGGAAACCTATCTCCATCTTCCAGCATTTTAAATAAGATAAAATTTGTAAATAATGAGCAGGATGAAAATTATTCTGAATACATTTTAGCTCTAGAATAACCTTATTGTCAATTACCAAATCTGCTACAAATTTATGAATCTTTTTTCCTCGATGTATGATGTATTTTGTTACTTTTGTTTGGAAAGGTATATTCTCTTCTGCCAATCTTTTTTCTAATGCTAGATGGTAACTTTCTTCATCATATCCTGTTCCCAATAAGTTATGGACATCAAAAATACATCCTTGAATAGTGTAGGTTAATTCTTCATAAAGTAATCCCATAATTTTTCAAATTCAGTTTTTTGTAAATTTGAAATAAATCTAATGAATTCTAATTAAAAAACATAATATATCCGTATTTCTTTAAAAAATCCCCTCTAAATCCGTGTCCCTTCATTTATCTGTGGTAAAAAACAAAAAACACTAGATCCCATCAATACTTCATCATAGTATATCCAAATCGCTTAGTAATCTCTACCCCAGCATTCTGCAAAAACGTAGTCGGCAATTCTCCGCCCGCAAAAATGAAAACCATATCATTTTTCAACACTTCGATAGTTTCTTCTCCTTTAGTAGATAATAACACATTTTCTGGATTAATGCGTACTAAATTACTATTATATTTGATGGTTAGTTCCTTATTATCAATCGCTGCCAAAATTTTTGTTCGGTTCTTAGATTTTAATCGACTAAATTTATCTTTTCGATAAGATAAAATGACTTCATTATGGTCCATTAAAGAAAGAGCTGCCTCGATTGCAGAGTCGCCACCACCTACAACAACAATCTTTTCATCGTTGATATTTTCTGGTTCAAGCAGTCGGTAAGCCACCTTTTCTGAAACCTCTCCAGGGATATTTAATTTTCTAGGACTCCCTCTTCGACCAATGGCTATTAAGACATTTTTAGTAGAAATGACTTCGTCGGTATTGGTAATAATCTTAAAAAAATCTTTGACTGGTTTGATTTCTTCGACCTTTGTTTTTTCTCGAATTGTAATGTTATTTTTACTCAAAGCATCTTCCCAGATTTTTAATAATTCGCCCTTATTGGTATCAAATAGTTTGACTTTTCCATATAGCGGTAAATCCATCGGAGTGGTCATGACTAATTTCTTGCGAGGAAAAGTATAAACCGTACCACCCAAAGTATCTTGCTCTAAAGTCAAAAACTTGATGCCCAATTTTTTAGCCGCCAAAGACCCTGCAATACCAGCAGGACCTGCTCCAATAATGATTAAATCATATTCTGCTTCGCCTCGTTTAGTCTTTAGTTTAGCAATGTTTTCAACCGCTGTTTTTCCTTGTTCTACACTATTTTTAATCAAACCCATACCTCCTAATTCTCCTGCAATATAAACGCCGCCTACATTGGTTTCGTATTTCTCGTTGACATGTGGGAGGTCAACCCCACGTTTGGCCGTACCAATCACCAAAGAAATAGCTTCAATAGGGCAAGAATGAAAACAAGCTCCATGTCCTACACAGTTGGAAGATTGGATTAAAGTTGCCTGACCATCGACAATGCCGATAATATCCTTCTCTGGACAAGCAGTTACACAGGCCGCACTTTGAATACAAGTACTGAGATCAATAACTGGATGCAAAGAAACAGGTTCGTGCAAACCATCCTCCTTGGCTTGCTCAATTTTTGCCTTTACTTTTTGAGATTCCGCTTTTAGTTTTTTTAGGTAGAAATACACAATTCCACCACAAAAAAGAAAGACGATACCGTAGATGATTAATTGTTCTAAAAGCATGTTTTAATGATGAATGATGAGCGATAAATGATGAACAAACTGCCCTATAACATTCATCGTTCATCATTTATCTTTCATCGTTTTAAAAAATCCACTTATATCCAAAAGCCAAAGTAACACCTACATGAATGACCATTATCACCAGCATAATTATGGCAAAGGGCAGATGAGCCACATGCCAATATTTAAATAGTTGCTTCATGGTTTGTAGTCGTTCCAATCTATTATTTAAGGCCAATTCATTTTTGACTAATTGGATAATTTCTCTTGTTTCTTTCCTAGGTAAATTACTGGCTTTTAAAGTTTGTTTGACTTTATTAATCGTTTTTCTATCAGCGAAGTAACGTCTAATAAAGCCTAAATTTCCTGCATTGCCATTTCCAACTAACGCCCCATTAAATTGAGCAATATCAAAATGATAATTTTGACTCAATATCCGGTCTATTTCTGATTTTAGGGCTTTTACTTCAGCTAAACTCATTTCTTTTCCTTCTTCTGTATGCGGAATTTGAATATAAATATACCGTCCAATGACACCACTCAATACAACTGCGACCATACTCCAAAAAGAGACAGATACAATACCACCAAACTTAAAAGCGGTATGGAATAAAATCATAACAGGTCCAAGCGTACACAAGAAAATATGAAACTCTAGCCAATATTTTAAACGACCAAAACGTGCTAAAAACTTATATCTCTTTTTAGCGATATAGCCAAAAACGCCAATTAAAATCAATAAAGTACCAACGATTCCTAGCCCATGTCCGAATAGACCACTCGGTTTGAAATAGTCGTGATTAGGATGGTAAAACCGTTCTTCTAAAGGGGTCACATAATAAGGAAGTCCTATATAAAAAAGGTAGATAGTTGTCAAAATCACAATAGTCACCAAGATGGAGATATAGATACGATGTGCTAATTTCGACATAACACTTTTGATTTAATGGTTTACAACATTCGATAATTAAACATTTCTAAAGTGTTATTTTTTACACATAACTACTTTAGATTTTTTCGATTATAGCCCAATACGGTGAGAAGAATAGGCTGGGTTGCTTTGGATGTAAATATATTCTTAGAAAATAGAGCGTCAGATAAAAAAGGAACACGGATGTTAGATGTGATTAGGTAATAATAGTAGTCTCCTTGAATACATTACTTAAAAATGTTCTTTTAAATCAATATCAAAAGCATCTTTAAAAATACTAGCAAAATAATCCGTTCTAAGATAACCAATCATATTCGCAATTTCTTTGATATTTTGGCAAGTACCACTTTCATATAGTTCTAGTGCTTTTTTTAATTTTTCTTGCCGAATATATTGGAAAGGAGACATGCCTAGTTCCTTTTCAACTAGCCTAAAAAGAGTAGAACGACTCATATGAATTTCCTGCGCAATAGATTCCGCAGTAGGCATCGGCTCTGCTAAATGTTGTTGGACATAATCGGTAAAAAGTTGGATTCTATTATACACGGCTACCATAGGTTTTGTTTTGAAATTAGGCAATAGTGGTTACCTGTCAAAGTTGGACTTTGATGATTATTTGTTATCTATTACACTTAGTAAGTATAGCGTAAATTGGGCGAGTTATCAACTACACTTTAGGCAAAGAAATACCATCAGCCCAATCCATTTTCAGGAGTACTTGCATTATATTTTAAGTAGCTTTTAATAGAATATTTGTTGCAGAACCTCTGAGTTAAAATTTATAGGTTAACCCTAAATTCAATCCACCATAACGGAATTGAACATAAGGATTAGTGGGCTCCCCAAATTGATAATTATAGAATCCTTCTGCTTGAATCGTATAATTTTTATAAAAATTATAGGCTATACCGACCGTTCCTCGTACATTACGAACAGAGAAAGCACCATCGCTAATAGGCTGATTTTGAGTATATTCGCCTCCTTGCATGCTTATAAATTCATATCTTAATTGCTCTTTTATAGGTAATCTGGCGATCATTCCTACACCAATAGAGGGTTTCCATTTCTTGTCAGGTTGGAAAATATATTTTAAAGTTAAAGGTATTTGTAAGTAAGTAAAATCACCATATAATTCGCTTAACAAATCTCCTGGGTCATTAGGAATAGCAGTAGGAAATTGATTTAGTTCCTCCGCTGTCTCGGCGCTTACGGGAACATCTAAATAGTCAATCCCGAATTGCAAGTGAGTATTTCTTGTAAATGTTATTTCGCCTAAAAAGCCAATGGTTTTCAGGTTGTTATTACCAGTAGGCAAGTTGATGATTCCAAGAGGACTCCAATTAACCCCTGCTTGGAAACCAGTTGGTACTAAATACCAAAGTGGATTGATTTTATCTACATTGCTTTTAGCGGCTAAATTTAAGAAATGGTCTGATTTGGGCAATGGGTGTTCATAGTTAAAACGATTTCCTAAAAAGGATAATTTGTCAATATTAGTAGTTGGTAATCCTATTTTTGATGTTGCTATTCCGTCATTATTAGTAGTATTGCCAAGTTCATCAGTACTATCCAAAATAATGGCTATTTGCCCCAAAGAAAGAACCTTCCCACTCCTGAGCAGTTCAAGTTGGGAAGGCTGTAAACTGCTTTTATCGAATGTGTTAAAAGTTGCTGCTACTGAGTTAGCCAACAATTCTGGTGCACCGAAATTTGGTAAAGGAGTAGGTACAAAATAACCTCCATTACTAGCCATCAAAGCAGGTATTTCTGGTCTATTTCTTTGAATGATTACCTCTTGATAAACCCGATTAAAAATAGTGTCATATTGATAAATAGTAATGCTTTCTGTGAGGGTATCAATTTGAGTATTTCGTTGTTGATTGGTTAATTGTATATTTAATTCATTCAGCTTATTTTGTGCGGTTTGATATTTACAATAAAAGAAAATGCTACTGCCAATAAATGGTAAAAACAATAAAGGCACTAACCGCCACCAAACACCTTCTCGTTCCTCCGTCTGGACTCCATCCAGTCGTCGATTCATATCCTCTAGGGCTTCCATATCTGGCCTCATTGGAGGCGGGTTTTCTAGCATTTTTTTAAATAAGTCGTCTGTATTGTGTCTTTCCATTTTAAGTGGGTTTATAGTAAATCCCATGAGACGCACCCAAGAATGTTTGAATTTTTCTTTTTGCCTTCGCTAAATTGGATTTTGAAGTGCCATCTGAAATATTCAATTTCTTAGCAATTTCTTTATGCGTCAAACCATCTACTACATATAAATTAAAAACTAACCGATAAGCAGGGGTTAATTTTTGCATTACTTTAATTAAATCATCATAAGCCAAGTTTTCTAAACCAAGATTATGCGTAGAGGCTTTCATTTCTGCTTCGTGCCCTAATACTTCTCTGCCTGTCAATTTATGATATTTCCGATGATAGTCAATAGAAGCATTAATTAAAATTTTTCGCAACCATGCTTTAAACGGATAAAGTGGGTTGTACAGTTCAATTTTTGTAAAAGCTTTTAAAAAACCATCATTCAATACCTCCAATGCTTCTTCTCGATTCTTGCAATAACGTAAACATATTCCCATGCCATATCTATAGAAGTGCTCGTACAATCGTAACTGACTTGACCGATTTCCTTCTCGGCATCCCTTAATTAATAAAGGTACGTTGATTATATCTTTTGCCATTAACACATTCATTATAAACCCTTACGGTGATTAGTTAAGGGTGGGTTGCCTGTTGAAAAAAATCGAGCAAATTTACTGGAATTGGTTTTCACCAGCGTCTCATTTTTTTTCTAAAACCGACATTCCCAACCATTATTCATCAAATAATAGAGATTTTTGCCAAATATTGATTGTCTTTAACACCAAAGGAATGAATTAAAATTAAAATGCAAATTAAAATGGCGCTGTTCCAGAAAAATGTTGGTGGCTGCACTACTGATAATCAATTAGTTATAAAATATACGGGTTGATTATCAATGGGTTATACAAAAACAAATTTTTCTAAATTCGGTTTTTAAAAATCCAAAATAGCTGACATATTCCATAGTATTTTGCTGAAAATCAGTCACTTAGACTACCGACAAAATTCTGGAACAGAGCGATTAAAATTAAAAACATACTGAGAATCAGTTGTTTATAATTTAATAGAGCGTTAGATAAAAAATGATAATTATCCGTGTTCCTTCATTTATCCGTGGTATTAATTTCTACCACAGATAAATGAAGGAACACGGATATTAGACGTGATTATTTAATAATAATAATTTTTGTAATATCAATTTTTAATCTGATTATCTAAAAACTTGTAAATTCATTTTTTCAGCGTTCCAAAAGAGGGCGTTAAATCAGGCAATAATTGGCATCTGTCCTTTAGATTTTGCAAACCAATCTCAGTAGAAGAGTTTTTTCTTTTTCTTCATTGACAGGTATGGTGCAATTACATTCGATTTATCTGTTTTAAAATACATTAGAAAAACTGGTTGGAAGCTTTATATATTTTGGAAAACACGCATAGGAGAGATGAAACGGGGAAAAGTAAGAATGAACCATTAAAATGGCTGATGAATATTGGTCAACAACTCAAATCAACATTACCAGCCTTCCACAAGGCAACCCCTTTTGCTATAAATTCATCAATTTTGGTCTCTGCTATATTAACGGACTTTTTAAACCGAATACAGCCTTTTCCAATATCTAAGCCTTTTAATAGCGTACCATCAGCATCTATTTTGGAGGAGTCACCAACGTAAAGACTGACATAGTTTTTCTGAGCATTTAAATGGAAAAGATCTCCTTTATCGTCTGTGTAACAGAGCATTTTATAGTTAATACGCTCTTTAAAGTCGTAAGCTTTATCTAGAATAATATCTCTTAATTCCAATAATTTTTCTTTCCGCCAATCTTCTTCTAGAATATCCAGATATTCGACTGGGGTTTGGGCATTGTATTGCATTTGATGCTTATTTTTTCATGGTTAATTAACTAATTTCTTGTTGCCTGTTGCGCTTTTATGAGGATGTGTTTTCAATAATTTTGCTGCCGTGTAAAACCCTTCTTTATCCGCTATTTTAGCACGAATTTCTTTTACTTTTTCTGGCGTAATAACGCCCGCTCTATTATCAAAAGTATTTCTAACATAAGTCAGTACCGCTGCTACTTCTTCATCATTCATAAGTCCTTCAAAAGGGGTCATTGGAACAGTTCCGGGGTAATCGCGATTCATAACCGTCATCGGTCCATAAATACCTTTAAGGGTCAACTTTATCAATCGTTCCACATCTTCTCTGACCCATTTAGATTGTTTCAAAGGTGGGTAGCCTGCTGCTGCCAAGCCTTGTCCATGTTCTTGATGACAAGTTCCGCAATAGGCTTCTCGTTCATATAATTCCTTTCCTTTAACAAATAAATCTCGTTCAACTCCTTCCAAATGGGTTTTAATTTCCGCATCCTCTTTTTTGACATTTTCGCCATTTAAATGTGCCAAAGCCGTTTTATGAGCATACACCATCCATTCATCTAATTTGTGTTTGCCTGCTTCATTCACAATTTTCAGTCCAGTTGCTTTGTCCAACCAAGAGGCAGCGACTAAAGCCTCTAAACGTACTCGTCCATGCGCATCTTTAGCAGCTTCTAATAATAAATCAGCTTGCTTATCAATTTGATGCCCTGCGTAGCGCAATACTCTAACCGCAGCCGTTCTCGCTCTAAAGTCTTTTGCTTTTAGTAATTGAGTTAATAAAGGTGCATCAATTTTATTTAAGCCCCAAGTTACCCACAAAGCTTCCAGTAAATGATGTTCATAACTAGCATCATTTACAGCTAATTTTTCTACCCAAGTTTGCAATTTAGTCAATACTTCAGTCGTATTTCTAGCCCGCAATTCTCGACGAGTCCGATAACGCGTTCTATATTCTGGCAATTTTAAATTATCTAATAATTCTTCAATACTAGCATCCACAATTTTAGCAGGTTCAACCAAGGGTCGAGAGGGATAAGTAATCCGATATACTCGCCCATGTGCATGATCCCGTAATGGATCTCGGGCATTATGCTGCATATGTCCAATCAATACATTATGCCAATCCAGAAAATACAATGACCCATCTGGAGCAAATTCCATATCTACGGGTCGGAAATTGGTATCACTTCCTTGTATCAAATCTTGCCTAAATTTGAATTGATAGCCTGTTCCTGCGTCTATCACTTGATGTTGCTTCATGCCCAAGAAGCCAATGTCATTATTTAACAATAAATCTCCTTGCACCTCATCAGGAAAATGGCGGCTTGATACAAATTCTAAACCAGAAGTAGGTCTTACTTTATGTTCCTGTTGCACTAAATCAAAAGATTTATGAGTCGCTTTTCCATACCTAGGCTTCACCGAACCGGGCATCATCCAGCGTACAGCAGGACCAGAAGTTTCTGCAAAAATATTTTGCCCCCAATCATCAAAAGCAATACCCCAAGGATTGGGAATAGATAGTTGAGCCGTTCTTTCTAAATGCCTACGTTGGGGGCTAAAGCGATAAAATCCACCATTCGTACCTCGAACTGTCCCATAAGAAGTCTCTACATTGGTATGTAAAAACACCCCTTCTCCCATATATAAGGCACCTGATGGGTCGGCACAAAAAGCAGAGATTACATGGTGGGTATCATGGTCATCAAAACCACTCATAATGATTTCTTCTTTATCTGCCTTATCGTCCCCATCTGTATCTGTATATAGTTTTAAATTGGTTCCTTGCGAAACATAAACCCCTTCTGGCGCAAATTCAAAACCAACTGGAATATGTAAATTATCTGCCCAAATTATTTGTTTATCTGCTTTATAATCTCCATCCGTATCTTCTAGAATAATCAGTTTATCATTCGGTTTCGGATCTCCTGGTCGATAATGTGGGTAAGTAGGCATAACTGCCACCCAAAGTCTACCTTTATTATCAAAAGACATTTGCACAGGGTTCGCCAAATCGGGGAATTCTTTTTCACTTGCAAACAATGCTACTTTATAACCAGGTGCTGTTTCCAATTTATCTAAAGCATCTTGCCCATATAAATATTTATTATCTCCCCGCCCATAATCTCCTAGTTTATAATTAGTGGAAACTGGTGCTAATGGATGGGTGTTGGCATCTGCCGCTGCTACATCCATTTGCTGTCCCTGAGTAGCTTGCCAAATGGCTTGATCTCTAACTGCCGTCATTTCCCATTTTTTTTGAATTTCATCTGGGTAATTTTCTGGTCCAAAAGGATTGTATCGTCTACCAAAAACATGTACGCCATTTGGACTTTTATAATCATCCTGCCAAAACCAATTCTTTTCCATCACGGCAGCGTGTACCAATGCTTCATGATTGTTATTTGCAGTTCCACCAAATATTTTTGAAGCCAATAAATTCGCTAATTTTTTATACCCTGCATCATTTAATTGAGATCCATCCCTTGTTAATTGTTCGCCCGTTGCAAACCATTTTTTAGAAGGGTTAAAGACATCGATAAAAGGCACCTTATTTTTAGCAGCAATTTCTTCAATGGCTGCTGCATACATGGCTAAGTTAGCATTCTCTTTTTTGCCATCGGGCAAGTCATATTTCTCCGATAAGTTTTGAAAAGCAATTGGAGAAACTAATACTAATTGTGGAGCTGTGGCTCCATTATATTCTTGAATAGAAGTATGTTGAATAAAAGCATCCAATTCCCCTTTAAAATTAGCTAATCCTTCTGCTCCTGCAAAAGATTCACTATAGCCAAAAAAGGCTAAAATAATATCTGCTTCTAATTTTGTCAGCCACTCGTCAGGCGTTCGAAAATGTCCCTGACTATTAGAAAAATTAGTCAATTCGGTTTGGAATTTTTCAGCCCCTGAAAATGCCCAAGGAGAAAATCGACCAGAATGCGGTCTAAAACCGGGTGTATTTCCACCATCACACATATTCCGAATAAATAATTGGTTATCGGGATAGCGAAGGTGCATTTCGGTTTCAAAATGTCCAAAATTCATCATTCGGGAACAAAGGTTATTCCCCAATAAAACAATATGCGTATCTTTTTCAATGGAGAAAATCTCCTTTTTTTCAGAAGAAACACATTGGCAAAAAAATAATACACAAAAAGTAAATAAAGTAATTATTTTAGGTAGGAAATAGTAATTAATTTGCTGCTGATAATTGATCATCATAAATAACTGTTTTTCGTTGCGCCTTAAATGTACACAAAAATTATAATTTTTCCCCTTCCTGTTGGCAAAATGACATAATTAATAAGTTATTTAATCAATAAAAACTTTCCTTTGAGTGTTTGTAATTGTAACTTGTCATTTAGAGCTTGTTGACAATTTATCCTCTCGAAAATCGGGACAGGTTTTGGGCTAAAAAAGCATTTTATTAACCAAAAATTGTATTATGAAAAATTGGAAATCAACCCCACTATTATTTATGACTTTAATCGCTATTACCTGTTTTACAGTAAGTTGTAGTGAAGATCAAGTCGCAGAAGAAACCGCAACAGAATATGTAGTCGATGTAGAAATTATATCTCCTGCTAATAATGCGACGATGACTGCTGGTGAAAATTTTAATGTGGAGGTAGATTATGCTCGACAAGAAAATATCATCCATAATATCAAAGTAGAAATTCTGGATACCGATGGCAATCAAGTAATGAATTTGGTAGAAAGACATGCACATGTCCCTAATGAATTCACTTTTAGTGCAGAAAATATTGCTATTGACCAACCGGGAACATACACTCTAAGAGCCGCAACGACGGACTTGCATTTGGGTGATGATGGCCATGAACATGGAGCATCAGATGGTGATGCACATGATAAAGAGAATATGGTAGAACATACGTTTGTAGTCCAGTAAAATAGTTCTGACAGTTTGAAAGGGTTGTCAGTTGTCGGTTATCAGTTAGATTCACGACTAGTCAACCGACAACTGATAACCAACAACTGTAAAACTCTTCCTACTCATTTCAATCGCTTCACTACCCCATTTTCTATCTCAAAGACTACTCCAAAACCAAATTGGTCATCAAAAGCATTCGGTAAAGGAATATCCTGTAGCAAACATAAAAAAGCACGAATCACCCCTGAATGATTCACCAAAAATACTTGGTCAGCATCCATTTTTATTACTTCTCCATATAACGCCTTTGCTCTATCAAAAACAGATTGAAAAGCCTCTCCATTTGGACAAGGCGTATGGACAAAATTATCCTTCCATTTAATCAACGTTTCCTTCCCAAAAGAGCGCCAAGGCTTCATTTCCCAATCTCCAAAACTAATTTCGGTTAAACGTTCTTCAATTGTTATGGGATACCCATCCGCTATAAATTGCGCTAATTTATGACAACGTTGTAAAGGACTAGATAATATTTTAGTAGTCTTGGTAATCGTCGGCAAAACTGCCTTAACAGCAGCCGCTTCTGCTGGAAAAGTAGCCACTACATCTAAATCGGAACTGCCATAACAAATGCCTTTTTCTACATCTGGTTGTGTATGTCGAATTAAGTAGATTTTCATAGGTACAAATTTAAGGTAAATTCTTTATTGTCTAATCAAAAATGATAAAGTTAATAGTTAGAGCGTCAGATAAAAAATTGATAAAAATTCCTACCTACGGCAAGTAGGGATTTGACGAGCTAGGTGATATCTTAAATATTTTCTTAATCTCCCTTTCTTACCTGACTATCTAGTAGGCTAGTGATATTACTTCATTTTTTATTTCAGTAAAAAAAATCTGGCAAAGTGGTAACATTTCTTGTTTTCCGCAATAGTAGGATAAATCATACAGAACAAACATTATTCAATATTCTAAATTTACCTTATGCGTCAGTTTAAAATAATTTTCATCTCTTTTATCATTCTTTTTGTTACTCAGTTTGGACAAGCACAAACATCTGCTATTTTTCTACAAGAAATCGCTACTAAACAATTAACAGAAATACATATTCATAGCGGCTACCCGTCTAACGTTGTTCACTACTGAAAGACACTTGATTTTATAACTGTTTGTTTATCAAAATAAAAACATAAATAAATCATAATTTTAAACCGTGTCCTTCCGTGTCAAAAAACAATATTAGATGGATACCCTTCATAGCAATGTTTCGGTTCATTACCAATATACAGATATAGCTATTATCACCTTTGAAATCAAAGTCACTACTGGTAATAGAAAATCACAAATTATCCAACATTTAGCTAAAACAGGTAGATATAAGATAACTGCCAGCTATCAACATAAGCATATACAATTAATAATGTCCGACCTTCAAAAAGAAATTACCATTAATAATACCCCATTTAACGAGGAGGTTCAGTTGAAGATAAATGTCCCAAGATATATGAAAGTAAAGCAATATAAAGTAAAACAAAAACAACCCTTAGCTAGTAAATAAGTTATTAAAAACGAATAAGGACAAATCATTATTCCTAAAAGTTGAAAAATACCTCCATACCAATTATTATTGTAAAAATTACACAAAAAATGGAGCGTTCTAATGTCAGCCTTACCGTAGATGCCGTAGTTTTTGGTTACGATGCCAAAGATGGCTTATCTGTATTATTAATCAAACGTTTAATTAAGCCATTCAAAGGACAATGGGCCATTCCTGGTGGCTTTGTCTTGACAGGAGAAAGTTTGGAAACAGCTGTTGAAAGAGAATTAGAAGAAGAAACAGGCATTAAAGTCAGTTATTTAGAACAATTATATACCTTTGGTCAACCAAATCGAGACCCACGTAGTCGCATTGTCACGGTTGCTTATTATGGATTAGTTCAACGGAGTTTATTTGAATTATATGCCGCTACCGATGCAGAAGACGCTCAATGGTTCAATATCAATAATTTACCTCCTTTAGCTTTTGACCATCAAGATATTTTTAATATGGCATTAGAACGATTAAGAGGTAAAATTGCTTATGAACCCATTGGCTTTGAGCTATTAGATGAACAATTTCCCCTACCTGATTTACATCGTTTATACGAAACGCTCTATGGAGAAAAAATCGACCGACGCAATTTCAGCAAAAAGATTTTACAACTAGATATACTTGAAGATTTAAATAAATTTCAGTCGCATGCTGGTAGAGGACGTCCAAGTAAACTCTACAAATTTAATCAAGAAAAGTACTTTGCCTTGAAAAAGAAAGGAATGGTTTTCGAGATCTAATATTTACAGGATAACAGGATTATGCAGGATTTACAGGATTATCACAAGGTCAAAAATCCGTCCATATCCGTTTAAATCAGTTTGCCATCCTCCTAGCTTGTCCACGCTATTGCTTAACGAGTATAGCTTATTTTTACCACATAGTTACATAGTTCACAAAGGGCACATAGCTTCTTTAAAAAATAGCGTTTCTGTCATTATAAATTCAATCAAATCATAAGAAAGAATCTGTCCATATCCGTTCAATCCGTTTAAATCAGTTTGCCATCCTATTAGCTCGTCATTTCCCTTTTTTGTCAAACACAGCTTATTTTTCATCACATAGATACATAGTTCGCAAAGGACACATAGCTTCTTTAAAAAGTAGCGTTTCTGTTATTATAAATTCAATCAAATCATAAGAAAGAATCCGTCCGTATCCGTTCAACCCGTTTAAATCAGTTTGCCATCCTCCTAGCTAATTAACTTCTATTAGCCTTTTCATCTTGACGCCAAAATCGCCATGTAATCCGCTTCCGAAAACCCCAAATCAAACCAACAATCAAAATAAAAGGCCAGATGCCAACCAGAAACAAGCCAAAATCTAAAAATCCGTCAATGCCGTTAGTAAATGCTCTAACCAATTGGTCGCCAAAGTTTCGAGTCTTCTTAGTAACGATTACTTCATTTTTTTGAAACAGTTCTAAACGCAGCGTACTAAAGCGCACTCGGTCATCCATATATTTTAAGCGCCCCGTACGGGAATCAATTTCTTCCTCTATCCGTCGAATTTTTTCTTGAATGGCTAAAATGTCTTTAATAGAATTGGCTTTATTCAATAAAGCTCGATAGCGACCTAAATAGGTTTTGTTATTATCTAAGCGGATCGCTACATCCACATATTGGTCAGTAACATCCCGAGCAGAAATATTTTTTTCTAAAATTTTACCATCGCCTATTTCTATCGCTTTTAATAAAACAGCAAAGTTTTGGGAAGGCACTCGTATATTTAAATGATAAGTAGAGCGATAAGTACCCGAAGTATAATTTTCATTTTCGTAATACGCCTTGAATTTTTTCAAAATCGAATCCAAGGCTGTCTTGGTGCTTTTTAAATCATCCACTTCGACTTTAAGATTGCCATCCTTAATGATTTTAGTACCTTTTTCTATAGACTTTCTAATTTTCTGGGCTTGGTCGCTTTCATCGGGAGCTGGTGGTGGCGCTGGAGGTTCAGCAGTACGAGGCACATCTTGGTCAGTATATGCTTCCTCCATATCTTCCATCTCTAACATAGAAGTTTCCTTGCTATAACTAGTAGCTTCTTGGCACGCTATGAAACCTAAAAAGAGCAATAATATAAAATGGGATTTTTTCATGTTATTTAGTTTTAATGATAGAAAAGCCTTCAGACCTGTAAATATATTTGCATACTAATTTAAACCGACCTAAAGGTCGTTGACAGGAAAGCCTAAAGGCTTTTCTACCAGTTTAGTCTAGCCTTAATTAAAAGATGCAGTTCCCAATCAAAAAGCTGTATAAAATCAATTTGCAAAAAATATTAGAATTTCACAAAAAGATCTAATTTACGATAACTAACTGTAAACCAATTAAATAAACTTATTGCTATTTTTAGACAAAACCAAATTTAAATTTAATTGTGTAAATATTACACAAAAAATTTGCTTCTTAGTTTAATAAACCTATATATTTGTGTAAAAATAACACAAAATAAAAATCAATGAAATTTTTACACCTTGATAATGACTTTACCCCCTTTGGAAAATCAGTAGCTTATGAAGCGTTTACTTTTAATGGTGGAGAGCCACACATAAAAATCAAGGAAGATTTAACCCCTATAAAAAAACCTATTTTTTCACCCCTAAAACCAAATGAATACCAAGGTGGTGTTTTAATCACCACTAGAATTCGCAGTTTTAATGACCTAGGATTTTTATTAGTAGCCACCGATGCTTTAAGGAGGATAGGCATCAAAAAAATCAGCTTACTCCTCCCCTATTTTCCAGCCGCTCGACAAGACCGAGTGTTGGTTAATGGGGAAGCATTGACGGTAAAAATCTATTCAGATATTATTAATAATGCTAATTACGAGCAAGTCTTTATTCTAGATCCTCATTCGGAAGTAACGCCAGCTTTATTGCATCGAGTAAAAGTATTCGATAACCATCAACTGATAAAACAGGCAGTCGCTAAGGAAACCGATTATTGTTTGATTGCACCCGATGGTGGGGCGTTAAAAAAGGTCTATAAATTAGCTCAATTTCTTGGGGCTATAGATATGCCAAATCTTGAAGATTTGGCATATCTAAAACCACAGCCTTCTGTCATTGAATGCAGCAAAATCCGAGACGTCAAAACAGGAAAATTAAGTGGATTTAAAGTTTTTGCCGACGATTTACAAGGTAAAACTTGTGTGCTAGTCGATGATATTTGTGATGGTGGCGGAACTTTTTTAGGCCTGGCAAAAAAATTAAAAGCCAAAAATGCAGGCAAATTAATCTTAGTGGTTACCCACGGGATATTTAGTAAAGGATTAGAAGACTTAGCAACTGTTTTTGATAAAATTTACTGTACGGATTCTTTTAGTACCATTCCGAATAAATTGCTTAATCAGCTAAAAATTGACCATGGATTATTATCTAAATAAAGAAAATACTTATCAACGATTATTAGCTGAATACAATCAATATTCCTCGCTTGTAGTGGCTTATGATTTTGATAATACCATTTATGATTACCATAAAAATGGTTGGCAATTTCCACAAGTCATTCAGTTGCTAAGAGATTTAAAAAGGATTGGTTGTCACTTAATCATTTTTACGGCTAATACCGATGAGCAATTTGTCAAGGATTATTGCATCGAACATAAAATTCCTTTTGATGGCATCAATGAAGATCCGCCATTTTATCAAACCAATTCTCGTAAAATATACTATAATATTTTGCTAGATGATAGGGCTGGTTTAGCAGAAGCTTTTGAACATTTAACCAGACTTGTCAAACAAATTCATAAGATACGGTCGTCTGGAGGCGACGAGATAGGCATTTCAAGTCTGGAGACCATAGCCGTCAGGCTAAGAAAAAATATGGTCGGTGCGCTGCACCTTAGAGT
>CAZXYA010000127.1:0-18650 GCA_964644655.1 uncultured Saprospiraceae bacterium
AAAAAAGTAGCTAAAAACTAGATACAAAGGTGGTCGGTGCGCTGCACCTCTATCTCTACGAATTTAATCGCAGTCTAGAGCGTCAAGTTAAAAATTGATATTATTTATATTAATAATACATCTAAAATCCCTGCCTGCGGCAGGCATTGGGAAATAAATCCGTTGGGCAAAAAATACACCCAACGGATTAGTTTCCCAACGGATAATCATCAATTTTTCATCTAGATAGGATATTTTTTAGTAACGAATTAATTTTTTAAATCATTAACTTGTTTACTACAAATCGGACAGGTATGAACATCATGATCTGCTGGTTCATTGCCATTATTATAATTGGCTTCTACCAATAAGTCTCCCCAATGATCGTATGCTTTCTCAACCCCTGGGTTACCAAGATTATAGTAATAATCATAAGTCATTGCCCGTTGAGCTATTTTGGTATTGACCCATCTCGTTAGTTTAATGGATGCCCAAATGGCTAAAGTCTCTAAAGCCTCTTTAAAGAATCCGATTACTCCAAATTGTGCCACGTTTAAATTGTCTCTTTTAATGGTTGCAATATTATCAAATAGGATAACTTCGTTTAGTGTTTCGATATTCTCATCCGCACAAGCAGTTTGGACAATTTGACTATGCGTACAAATCTTTGTTGAAAAAGGGCTGCAGGCTTTGCTAGTATTGGTAAATACACAGCATAATAATGTTAATAAGCCAACAAGTGTAAAATCTCTTAACTTTAAGCTACATGTCATAATAATTGATTTTAAATTGTTAATAAATGAGGAATTCAATTGAATTAGGGAACAGGTGATAAATAAGATACCCAAAATGATGGTTTTATTTTGTTCTTCTTCAAGGCGTAAAAAACGGAGTTATGCCGTAGCATAATGAGTATTTTTGCAACGCAGAAGAAGGGCAAAAGAAAGCTATCAGATGGGTAGGTTATATTTTACCTGTTCCCTTACTTATTAGTGTCCATTTAAAATGAATTGGTGACAAATTATTTTTGTTTTTTTTTAATTTTTTTTGGATGGTTTTAAAAAAATATTTGTTTGATTGCTATTTTATTTAAATTGCTGATTATTTATAGCCTAATAAAATCCTATCAATGGCAAAATCAATTCCGAAAGATATTAAAGCAGAAGTACTAAAAATAGTGGCCACCTTTAATAAAAAGCATCAAACCTCATTTCAGATGACTTTTCGTGGCAAGTTTGCTTATTTGGCAAAAGTAGAAGAACAGCCAATGGCTAATATTTTTAGACAAATGATTGCTCAGAAGATGGGTATTCCATTAGAAAAAATGCCTAAGCAGGGAGGTCGGAAAATAGAAACTAAATTGGGTCGCCTAAAATATAATGGGGAGCTGAATAACTGGGATTTTGCTGTTTTTAAATACAGCAGAGAATTTTATGATTCCGAAGATTGGATGTTCCCTGGCTCTTCTGAATTAAATGGTACAATTGAAGGAGCTTTGAACGCAGGAATGCAATTGTATTAACTCCTGAAAATTTGAATAAATCTAAATGAAGGCTTAAATAAAAAAATGCCCATTTGAGGATGCAAAACAGCTCTATCAAAAAGGGTGTCTGAAAATACCTATTTTTGGATATTGAAAACCAATACTTTATGAGGTTGGATTTTTTATCAAAAAAGAATTCCTTTTTGAGAGTGGTAGATTGCATCAAAAATAGCTGTCTTAAAAAGGGTATGCAAAATGAGATAGTTAAAATTCTGAAAATCAGCCTTTTCATATTCTTGTTTTTAGTGTCTTAAAAAGAACTGGTTTTGAGATACATATTTTTCATCTATTCTTAAGAAAATGTGACTTTTTCTTAATTAAGAGTTATTTTAGTTAGACATGTATATCTATGGTGTAAGATATTTAGTCGAAAAATAAGCGAATATCATAATAATAAAGTAATTTTTGACATTAGAAGAACATTCTTTCATATCAAAACTAAACAAACACAACTAATGAGAAAAAGGTATTTATTAATTGTATTATTAGCTTTATTCTCAAATTTTTTATTTGGGCAATCTATACAAGAAACACAAGAATATATAATTGAACTTATAGGAGAAAATAACAAAGATTATGTAGAATATTCATTCAAGAGAAATAAGTTAATTCTTTATAGAAAGCCATTTCTTGCTACATTTGAGGAAACAATATATTTTGATAAAGCCGACTTTGATAAAGAATATGTAAAGGATACTCGCGAAAGTACTGGTGCAAGAAGAGCTGTAGATAATATACATGCTCGCAATTCTGGAACAGATAACGTGTACTGGGTTTATAGTGAATCGCATTTAAGAAAAAGTATAAATAATGGATTTAATGGTATTACCGCACCAAGAATTATTTTATATGGTAATTCCGATGCGGCTAGAAGATTGGTTAACGCCTTAAATCATTTAGCCAAAATTTCAAAAAAAGACCCTTTTGACTAATAATACTCACTACTAAATTTATAAACATAATTTTTTGTAATGGAAATTAGACTTTTTATGCAAGGTAAACTTGTCGGAAAAATGATTCAACATTCTCCGCTAGAGATAGGTGAAGAAGTTTCTGACGGTGACTATATTTTTAGAATTGTTTCTTTTAGAAACTCTGGACAAGGATGGATAAGTTATAACGTCCAAGAATACCAATAATTCTGAAATAGATAATCATAATTCATAACACTTTAAAACAAACAATCATGGAAATTATTGTAGGTATCATTTTTGTAATGATTATCGTAATGTTTAGTGGAGGCAATAGCCCTAGTAAGGATGATATTAAAAGAAGAAATAGATATGATAACCACTAGATTTTAAAAGACGAATGGTGAGTAAACTCACCATTCGTCTTTTACTTCAATTTTTTGTAAAAATCATCTCCCAAAATTATTTATATACGGATTCTATAAATATCTGGTTAATTAATTATTAAGCCTGTATTTCTTCTAACTTTCTCCTGTCTTAAAAAGTAGGGTTTTCAAGACAACAAGCAAAAACATAATTAAAAGTCTGTTTTTCAGCCTTTTAGCTATCTGGCACACCCTTTTTAAGACAGTTACATTAACTACTGAAGAATATAGGAAAGAAAGAATATAAAAACGACTTTGAGAGAGTTGTTAATAATAATAATCTACGTTTTTACAAATTCATCATCTTTTACTTGGGTCTGACTTTCACCCTGATGTATGAGAATCCCAAAGGGATTGAACACGAATAGCCCCGAATCTACAATTCGGGGTAAAGATTTGGTCTGATTTCACAACTCTGAAAGAGTTGAACTAACATTATTCATATTCAATCCTTACAGGATTGGGCGATTTTCTCTAAATCATCAAATCTACCGCATTTCATACGGTGCTATTCAATTTCACCCCATTCTGGGTTATGAATACTAGCAAAAGAAGTCACCGCTACGCATAATACAAATAACTCTGGAAGAATGAGAACAAGGAGGAGTAATATGGGAATAATTACACATCTTCCATATTCTCTCTTATTGGTTGCCTTTCATCATTGTAGGATACCTAATTTATAAAAACTAAAATTTTGCAAATTACCGATATTTGAAGCTTTCCCTTAAAATAAATATCATTCAGGATTTCATCCTATCTAGCTTCTTCAGTAAAATTTAGCTTACCAAATTAAAAAATCAATCGCTTTTAGAAGTCCATCTCAAATTTTTAGATGCTTCATTTTTTCAATCGTAACTTGGCATTCTTCCTTTACAAAATCACCTACTTGATTTACTCAGACAAGAATGCCCAAGCTACGAATGAAATAGCCTATCCCAACTCCTTCCCCACTCGCTCCAACAAAGCCTTGGTAGCCCGAATCCCATCTGGTTCACTCAGTTTCTTTCCTTCATATTCAATATCAATATAGCCTGTATAGCCAGCATTTTTAGCAATGGTCAACATACGCTTAAAGTCGGTGTGAATTTCGTTCCCATTTTCATCAAAATCATGGGCTTTGGCACTAATGCCTTTGGCGTAGGGCATCAATTCTTCCATCCCTTTATAACGGTCGTATTCTTCTAAGCATTTGCTATAGTCAGGAGTTCTTTCGATACAGAAATTACCAAAATCGGGTAAAGTGCCACAAAATGGGCTATTCACTTCTTTCATTACGGAAGCCAACCAAGCCCCATTAGAGGAATAGCTACCATGATTTTCGACAATAATATTAATGCCATTGGCCTTACCAAATTCTGTTAGCGAACCTAAGCCATTAACGGCCGCTGCTTTTACTTCGTCGGCTGTACCCTTCCCTGCTGCGTTTACTCGAATAGCATGGCAACCTAAAAACTTAGCCGCTTCTACCCATTGGTAATGGTTTTCTACGGCTGCTTTTCGTTTCGCATCATCCAAATCCCCTAAATCACCCAAGGCATCACACATAATTAAGACTGGTTGTACGCCTTCTCCATCACATCGACCTTTTAAATCTTTTAAATAGTCCATGTTTTTAGCCTTGTTAAAATAAAAGGTATTCACAAATTCGACGGCATCTACACCATATTCTTTTTTGGCTATAGCTGGAAAATCTATTGGATTAATTGTTCCTTGTAAGACAGAATCCGAATCGGTCATTAATGCCTTAAAAAAGCCTTGGAAATCTCCATTTTTCAAAGCATCACCAAAAAAGGAGTTATGCAATGACCATTGCGCTAGTGAAATCTTGAAAAAAGGTGCTTTGGGAGCCATTACTTTTTCTGCCATTTTTTCAGTTGTTTTTGTAGTATCATTGGCACAAGAAAAAGTGGAGGCGGATAAGCCAAATACCCCCGCTGTTGCTAGTCCTGTACTGAGTTGTTTAATTGTTTTTCGTCTACTCGTATCCATTGTTTAGTTGTTTTGATGAAAAATTGTAAATTTAAACAATTTTCAATTTTCAATTTAGAATTTAAAATTTTCAAATAAAATTCTAACATAATAGGTTGCCCATTTTGAAAATTGAAAATTGAACATTTTAAATTGAAAATTAACAAAATGTCAAAAACCAAAAACACTTTATCCATCATCGACCTCCTATTAGGCCTAGCCATCAAAACACCCAGACTAGAAGCGGTGACCAATAGCGTCAATGAATTATTGGAATTAAATGATAGCGACCTTATTTCCATTGGTGGAATTTTAGAAAAAAATGCGATTCTATATAAAGACAAAACTGCGATTCTCTACGAAAATTTAAGCTATACCCACTTTGAATTTAATGCGCTAATCAATCGCTATGCCCATGTTTTTCAGCAGCATGGCATTAAAAAAGGAACAGTTGCTGTTGTTTTTTTAGAAAATCGCCTAGAAACATTGGTACTCATTTCGGCCTTAGCCAAATTAGGGGCAGTTGCTTCTTTAATTAATGCCAATCAAAAAGGAGCCGTTTTAAAGCATAGTATCGAAACGGATCAAGGCGATTATTTTATTATTGGCGAAGAACGGATTGCAGATTTTGAAGCCGTTCGTCCTGAATTAAAAAACCTAGAAAATACCACTTTTTTTGAACTAAAAAATCATGGTGCAGCCCCTACCCCACCCGATTATGTGCCTTTATCCGAATTAATTAAAACCGCCTCAACTGAAAATTTACCGATTACTAAAACCATTACTTTAGGCGACCGCTTTGCCAATGTTTTTACTTCTGGTACAACAGGCATGCCCAAGGCTTCTATCCAAACCCATAAAAAATGGTATCTCTGTTATCATTGGTATGGGCAAGTCAATATGGGCATTCAATCGGATGATGTTTTTTATGTGCCGATTCCCTTTTTTCACACCAATGCGATGATTGTTGCTTGGCCAAGTGCCGCTTCTGGTGGTGCCGCTTTGGCAATTCGCCGAAAATTATCTATTTCTAATTTTTGGAAAGATGTGACTAAATTTAATGTCTCCGCATTTATTTATATTGGGGAGATTTGTCGCTATTTAATGAATAAACCACCTGCGGAAACCGATACAACCCATCGCATTCAAAAAGTAGTGGGCAATGGGCTACGACCCGATATTTGGAAAGCTTTTAAAAAGCGATTTAATATACCAGAAGTTTACGAATTATATGGCGCATCAGACGGCATTGTTAGTTATACCAATGTTTTTAATCTGGATTGTACCGTTGGTCTATGTCGGTCGGAATATGCCATTGTTAAATATGATGTGGATAATGAAGTCCCTTATCAAAATGCCGCTGGTTTAATGGAAAAAGTAGCGATTGGAGAGGCTGGTTTGTTATTGGGACAAATTACAGAAGCAACTCCGTTTCCTGGTTATGTCAACAAAGCAAAAAATCAAGAAAAAATTCTGCGAAACGTTTTAATCAAAGGAGATCAATGGTTTAATACGGGCGATTTAATTAGAGATTTGGGCTTTCATCATGCACAATTTGTGGACAGATTAGGCGATACCTTTAGATGGAAAGGCGAAAATGTCTCCACCGCAGAATTGGAAGCTATTTTAAATCAATTTCCCGAAGTAGCGCATTCGGCCGTTTATGGTGTTGCCTTGCCACATACAGATGGGAAGGCAGGTATGGCAACCATTCATTCTGCTGTTCCTTTAGCTGTTTTTGATTTCACGCAATTTGCCAAAGCCGCAAAAAAAGCCCTTCCTTCTTATGCTGTGCCAATTTTCCTTAGATTTGTATCCGATTTTGAAAAGACGGCTACGCATAAAATCAAAAAGTCAGTTTTGAAAAAGGAAGGAATTACACCGTCTACTGATACAGATGTTATTTATGTTCTCTTACCAAAATCGGATAGGTATACAAAAATGACGCCTGAGATTGCAAAAGCAATTGAAAACGGAACTATTAGTTTTTAGAAAAATGTAGTTTAGACAGCTGGTCTGGGTTAGAGCATCAGATAATAAATTGATAATAATCCGTTGCTAAAAAAATTAGCAACGGATTAAGTTAACAACGCCTGCCTGCCGCAGGCAGGGATTTGACGAACTAGACGATATTTTAAATATTCTCTTAATATCAATTTTTTACCTGACTATCTAGTATTAGAAATACAAGATTACTCAGACCAAAGATATAAGCCACAGAAATTTACAATCATGAAAAAATCAACTTTATTATTTACTTATTTTACTTTTCTCTTTTTCGCGCTATTCACCGCTTGTCAAAATAACGAAGTAGCAGAAACTACGACTGAAGCAGTCGAGGAAATGGAAGAAGAAGAAATAGACGAGCAATATCTATATGCCAGCAATTTATACCAAGAAAATTGTGCCTCCTGCCATGAAAAAAGTGTAGTCAAATTTATGCAAAAAGATTTTCTACATGGTAATTCTTGGAATGAAGTGAATCGGTCGATTCGCTATGCCCATACCTTTATGGAAAAGGCTGATTTTGTTAAAACTTGGCCAGATTCTGCTTTTAATAAATTGACCGATTATATGTTGGTTAGTTTAGAACAACAGACTATTGAATCTTTTGCAGAAGACCCAGATTATTCAGGTATTATCAAATCTGAAAACCTTAGTTTTAAATTAGATACGGTTGTCAAAGGTTTAGAAATTCCTTGGGGAATTGACTTTTTACCGAATGGTGATATTTTGGTGACCGATAGAAATGGTAATTTTTATCGACAAAAAGAAGGGACAGAAAAAGTATTGATAAAAGGGACACCCAAAGTTCATTATGATGGACAAGGTGGTTTATTAGATGTTAAAGTACATCCTGATTTTGGGAATAATCAAACCATTTATATTTCCTATTCTAAACCGAATAATAACAAAGAAGCAAATACAGCAGTAATGATGGCCAAGTTGGTCAATGATGAGTTGGTGGAACAAAAAATCATTATGGATGCCAAGCCTTATACGACAATGAAATACCACTTCGGTTCTCGTTTTGCATTTGATAAAGAAGGGCATTTATATGTAACGATTGGCGATCGTGCTGCTAGAGATGTCAATCCACAAGATTTAAGTAAATACCCTGGGAAAATTCATCGTTTTAATGCCGATGGTAGTATTCCAGCCGATAATCCATTTGTGGATACCGAAGGCGCTATTCCCTCTATTTGGTCGTATGGGCATAGAAATCCACAAGGTTTAGTCTTTGATGAACAAACCAATACGATGTGGGAAACCGAACATGCCCCAAGAGGGGGTGATGAAGTCAATATTATTCAAAAAGGAAAAAATTATGGCTGGAGAACCATCTCTTATGGTATCAATTATAATGGTACCACCTTTACCAATACCACCCATAAAGATGGCATGGAACAGCCTGAATTTTACTATATGCCTTCCACAGGAACTTGCGGTTTGACAATTGTTAGAGGCGATAAATATCCAGCTTGGGATGGTGATTTACTAGCAGGTTCTTTACGATTTCAATATATTTCTCGCTTGAAAATGGATGGGCAGAAAGTAGTTGGTGAAGAACGATTAGTAGAAAATATTGGTCGATTACGGGATGTAAAAATGGGTAAGGATGGCTATATTTATTTTACGGTGGAGACGCCTGGGCTTGTTTTTAGGTTGATGCCAGTTGACGAGGTTATTTGAGTTGCTAGTTACAGTAGCACAACCAGCAACTAGTAACTAGCAACCAGTATAACCAACAAAACTATTTATAAATTACCCCATTAGCGCATTTAACATAAAAAGCTTATTTTTGGTGACATGAAGCAACATTTACCTATAGGCATTCAGAGTTTTGAAAAACTTAGGAAAAGCAATTTACTCTATATTGACAAGACAGAAGTTATTCACCAGTTAATAACTAGTGGCAATTACTATTTTTTGTCTAGACCTCGCCGTTTTGGTAAATCGTTGACTTTATCTACTATCAAAGCCCTATTTCAAGGACAAAAAGAATTGTTTGACCAACTTTGGATTCAAGACCAATGGGATTGGACACAGCAACATCCTGTTATTCATATCTCTTTTAGTAGTATTGGGTACAAAACATTAGGATTAGAAAAGGCATTGAATAATGCGCTAGATAAAGCAGCCAGTAGGTTGGGTATTTCTTTAATGACTGATGAATATGACCAAAAATTCAATGAATTAATTGAGATATTATCAAAAAAAAATAAGGTCGTTTTATTAATTGACGAATATGACAAACCAATTATTGATTATTTAGATGATTTACCACAAGCTAAAGCTCATCAAAAAATACTAAAATCCTTTTATTCCATCATCAAAGATGCAGATATCTATACTCGATTTATGATGATAACAGGTGTTTCCAAATTTAGCAAAGTCAGTATTTTTTCTGAGCTAAACAATTTAGAAGATATTACCATTGATTGGCGCTATTCTACCTTGGTCGGCATCACCCAACAAGAATTAGAAGACAATTTTGAGCCTCATTTACAATTTAGCCAAGAACGTCTAAAATTAAACCGCCCTACCCTATTAGCCCAAATAAAAGAATGGTATAATGGTTATAGTTGGGATGGCGAACATTTCGTTTATAATCCTTTTTCTGTCTTAAATTTTTTCAATAAAAGTGATTTTAGAAATTTTTGGTTTGCTACGGGTACACCTACTTTTTTAATCCGCCTTTTAAGAGACCGACAAATCATTGACCTTGGCAAAACAGAAGTAGACCATAGTGCTTTTGAAAGCTATGATATAGATAATTTGGATACCTTTCCCTTATTGTTTCAAACAGGCTATACGACTATTAAAAACATCAAAGAATTTGGCATTTATTTACTGGATTACCCTAACAGAGAAGTTAAACAATCCTTACTACGACACTTAATTGGCAGTTATAGAAATGATTCCCCTACACAAACTACTCCGATTGTCATTAAGTTAAGAAAGGCGTTTTTGGTCAATGACTATGAAAAAATTATTACCATTATCAATAGTCTTTTCAAATCTATTCCTTCTCAAATTTTTATCAAAGAAAAAGAAGCTTATTATCACTCCATCGTTTTTCTAATCTTTCAATATTTGGGGCAATATATAGATGCAGAAGTAAACACCTCCAATGGTCGAATAGATGCTGTCGTAGAGACAGCTACGCATATTTATGTATTGGAATTCAAATTAGATGAAACAGCAGCAGTTGCTATGCAGCAGATTGAACAGAAAGGCTATATTGACAAATACAAAAATCAAGGAAAACAAATTATCGCTTTGGGTATTAATTTTAGTAGTACCAATAAAAATGTCGATGATTGGGAAATAAAAAAATATTAACTTCCTCCTCCTCCCTCTTCAAAAATAAATTCTTAATATATTCTAACTTTTTGTATTTTGCCTTCTAATAACTTACGTTTCGCTGAAATTAAAATGAGAAAAAATGATTTGACCTCTTTTTCGATGAAAATCCTTTTACTTTTTTTCATTGAAAAAAAAAGTAACAAAAAATTCTAGTTAAAAACAACCGCTCCGCAGTTTTTAACAGGCAGCCGCCACCGTGACTTAGGATTCGGAATATTTTAAAACTATTTGTCAAAATTAAATTTTGTTTTAAAATACCAAATAGTTTTTATTCAGAATAAAATTTTTAATTATTTTTATTTTCTTAAATCTTTTTTAGCGAAATGTGAGTAATAAAAATAGGCTTATACTGCTGGTCAATAGACTGACAGATAGCCATTTCAAGCCTGAGACTTGAAATATCGGTTTTGAGGTTGAGGTTGTTATTGAAATTGAAGTTTTAAAAATACATTATGCCTGCTCCAGAAAATAGAAAGCTTGCCGCAGTACTTTTTGCCGACATTGTTGGCTACACCGCTTTGATGCAAAGTAATGAAGGGATGGCTATGGCACACTTGGAGAAATTTAAGCAGGCATTAGAATTAGAAGTACCTAATAATAATGGCAAAATCATCCAGTTTTATGGCGATGGCTGTTTATGTACTTTTAATCATTCTGTGGATGCTTTGACTTGTGCCCAAGAGTTACAAACTATTTTTCAAGCTACGCCCAAAGTACCTGTACGAATAGGCTTAAATGCAGGGGATATAATTCTGAAAGAAGGAAATGTTTTTGGGCATACGGTTAATGTCGCTTCTAGAGTAGAATCTATGGGCATTCCTGGGGCAGTCCTGTTATCTAGTCATGTAGCGACGCAGATAAAAAACCAATCCCAATTTAAGTTAGCTAGTCTTGGCAAATTTGAATTCAAAAATGTAGATAAGTCTTTAGAAGTTTTTGCTTTAGCAAATGAAGGTTTCCCTGTTCCCAAACGGAAAAATATTAAAGGAAAATTAAAAGCACAAAAAACGAGCAAAGCCAATTGGCTAATTCCCGCTTTGTTATCGGGCATTATAGCGATTGGTTCCTTCTTTTGGTTAAACAATCAAAATGCAGTTTCAGCCGTATCGGCTACCCCTTCCATTGCGATATTGCCATTTAAAGATATGAGTATCAATAAGGACCAAGAATATTTTGGGGATGGTATTGCCGAAGAAATCTTAAATTCACTATCCAGATTAAAAGCCTTAAAAGTAGCAGGTCGTACTTCTTCTTTTTCGTTTAAAGATAAGACTGCGAACATTACCGAAATCGGAGATGCCTTACAAGTTAAAAATGTTTTGGAAGGAAGTGTGCGCAAACAAAATGATAAAATTCGAGTGACCGCTCAATTAATTAATGTAGCGGATGGATTCCAAATTTGGTCGGATAAATATGAACGAGAAATGAATGATGTGTTTGCTGTACAGGATGAATTGGCACAGAATATTGGGGAAATATTATTAAAAAAACTAGCACCCGAGCAATTATCAAAATTGACCGCTTCTGCTGGTGTTAGTAGCAAAATTTACGAACTTTTCCTAAAAGCCAAGCATATTCACAAAAATATTTATAACAGCAGTCATAAAATAGAAGACTTTCAAAAAAGTGAAAAATTATTCTTAGAAGCCATCAGTTTATCGCCTAATTATGCCCTTGCCCATGCTGGGCTGGCTGATTTATACGACTCCTATTATGTGCGTATTCCAATTGGCGATCCTGAAGACAAGGAAAAATATAAGGAGTTGATGGATTTGGAAAGCGCTTTGGCATTAAAACTAGATGGAGAACTAGCTTATGCGAATCAAGTTAGAGGCTATATTTTAAGTCATACGGGTCAAAGAAAAGAAGCCTTTCAACATTTTATAAAGAGCTATAAAATTAGCCCTAAAAACCCCGAGTCGATTATTGGTTTGGCGAATTTATATTTAGACATGGGCTTACAGTATGATGCCCTCCAACTAGCAAAACAAACCTTACAAATTGACCCATTATTTAGGTCGGGTTTAACGATGGAAATTTACTGTAATTTCTATTTAAATAACCTCGAAGCGACCGCCAACCAATGTCAATCTTTTCTAGACATAGATCCCAATAATATGACTGCCTTGGAATATTTATTTAGGGCCTCTTTTCTCTTAAGAGATACGATAACTGCCCGCTCCGCCTTACAAAAAATGGAACAGATTGATCCAACTGCCTTAGGTAAATTAGGACTAGATTTAGAAATTGCCTTACTCAAAGAGGATAAAGCATATATTGATGCCAAGCTAAACGCCAATAATCCAAACATAAATTTTACCATCCATTCTTTTTATCAAAATACCGTCGCCGCCGCCAAAGCTTATCAATTGGCCACTTCAGAATATCTTGACTATGCCCAACAAGCTGCTACTCCACCACAAGGAAATATTTACTTAGACCTTTTTACAGATAGGCGCTTGCAGGTTTATCAAGCTGAAGCATGGTTTCAAGTAGCTTTAACTTTTGAGAAAGAGAAATACGATTATTTGGCGAGGGAATATCCTCGGGCTGCTGATATTTTGGAGTGATTGCCGTAGAAATGAGCAAAGAATAAATTCCCTATTTTAACTTGAAATGGACCTAAAACAAAAAAAATATACCATATATAAAACAAACACCACTATTCATTTATTTTATCCTTTTTCTATAAATAATTTTAACTAGATTTAGATATTATTCAAATATAATAAACTAAAATGAGAATAACACTCCTTATCTATCTTCTTTTTAACATTTTTTATCTTGGTAAAGCACAGCATAAACTTATAGGACTACAAGATAAGTTAGTAGGCTTAACCCCTGACACGTCGATTATAAAACGAAGCGCTCAAGAAGTAACTTCAATAAATAAATTTTGGGAGATATTCAAAAAAGTAAGAGATACAGAAATAGAATTTGAACATTTTAAAGGTAATGTAAAATTTGGTTTTATAGGTGATAAATCAGCAGAGGTAGAGTCTACCAGAGCAAATGGAGGAATAAAAATAAGTAAAGGTTCATATCCACAGGAATTTGAGTTTTCGACTGATTTAAATATTCAAATAGATAATGGCAAACTAAAGGAAAATATTTCTAACATAAATATAACTTATGATAGATTTTTTGAAAACCCTAAAAATCCTCTTCTACTTGAAGGATTTGCCTTTCTTAATAGAAGAGGTGATCAGCTATTAGGTGTTCAACAAAGATATGAGATAGGTGGAGGGTTGATTCTTGCTTATTGGCATCCTAAATTATACAAGTCAGCAAAGAAAAAATATGATTTTTATAAAAAGGATAGGTTACCTTTAAGTTCGGAAACCGATAAAATTATAGTATGTGAACCTGAGGAGATTTGTGTGCCAATTGAACTAAAAAATATTAAAAAGAATGATTTTGATGAAATCAATAAATCTCGTCAAAGAATTGTAAATTCAATAATAAAACAGAATACCCCTCTTAGATTAGGTTTATTAGCAGGCATTTTCTTAGAAGTAGAGAATATAGTTATTTCAGATAGTTTGCTAATTAGAAATGAAAAAAGATTCTTCCAAAATGATTTTGATTCTTCTATAAAAGTAAGATGGGAAATAAGACCAACTTTAGATTTTAGGCTTTCAAATAATGTTTTTTTTAAAATAAGACCCTATATAAAAATGCCTCTTGGTTCATCTTGGAGAGTAAATGTAGAAGGTAAAGATGTTGCAGATATAAGGATTGATTTTCCTATTATTGTTAATATTAAGGCAAGTGACAAACTTAGTGTTAATTTTAACTACACATTATTTTATGATAATGCACCTAATTCAACTTTAATAGATAATATGCAGCCAAACAATATTTTCTTGACAGCAAATAAAAAACATGAATTTTATAACTTTAGTGTAGGGTATCAATTTTAATAAATATTTTAGTAGAAACTAAAATGCAATTATACCCTGATAGACTAAGTTGAGTTTTTGATAAATATAGAATTTCAGGTTACTGCATTAAATCATTGATGAAATTTAAACTAATTTTGGAATAAACTCTAATATATTTTCCCTACTCTTCTTCTATCAATAATGGCAATTAATTCCGCTTTATTCGATGTAATTGTTTCTTGTAAAATCTTTTGTTCCGCTACTCTTCCTATTAATTGATTATCCATTTATGAATTATTAGTTGAGGAATGTATTAAATAAGGGTGAATATTTATTTAATTGGCTCGCTAGGCGATAAAAATTTTGTTAGCCACCACTAGATAGTCAGATTAAAAATTGATATTACAAAAATTACTATTGTTAAATAATCACGTCTAACATCCGTGTCCCTTCATTTATCCGTGGTATAAATTTTTGCCACAGATAAATAAAGGGACACGGATATTTATTAGTTTTTAATCTGACGCTCTATCAAAGCTATCGGGTTAAGAAAATCAAATCAAGACTTATTTCCTTATCTTCATTTTTTTACTAAGTTATTTAAGACTATTTCGTGCAAAAATCAAGGATAAAAAAGTTTTTTGTGAGGGTTAAATAAATCTTTGTTTTTTACTATGGAAATGTACTCTGCAAACCAACTTTTATTTGTTAAATAACAAATAAATACCATGTAAAGTGACAAATAAAATGTCACTTTACATATTTATTTCATGCAAAATGACATTACAGATAAAATTATAAGAGTGTGTGACACATTAGGGGCATTTTGTATACGAAATACAAGTTCAGTTATACTTTGAGTTAAAGGGCCATTGTTTATTCTGGTTTAATGAATAGTAAATCAATGATTTAAATTTACTCTTTGAACTAATTAGTCTTCTGAAATCAACACAATGCATTATGATTGCCCCTAATTTGTCTCACACTCAAATTATAAAGATAAATAATAAAATGTAAATTTCGGATAATTGTCAAAAAGGTGCTATTTTTTTTATTTTTGCTGTCAAATCACTTGCTGCCAATAATTTTTTGAAACCCTTAACTTAGGAAACTCCAAAGTTATTTATTCTTTTCTCTCTAATGCCAAATCAAGTACAAGTAATTACCTTACAGAAAACTATAGATTTGATACAAACAAATTATATGTTTGCTGATACCGCTCTTCTAAATGCAAAAAAATTAGAAAAAGAGCTTCTCTTTGTACAAGAAAATAATCCTGAAAAAAAGGCAGAGATACAATCATTTTGGGTTAATCGGATTAGGTATTGATGTTTTAAAATATTTAAAAGATTTTAATTCTTAAAAAAGAAATATACATGAAAAAAATAGGAATAAAAAAAGAAAAAAAAATTAACCCCATAATTGTGTTACTACTAGGCAGTACTTTAATATTATCTGTTTTTCTTGTTTTTTTTGAAAATAGACTTTCCTCAAATTTATCAATAGCATTTGTCATGATTCTGGGCGCAAGCTCTAGATTCCTTATGGAATTTCTTTTTATAAGTCCAAAAGCAACTAACTCAAATCTAACTTTAACAAAGCTTCCCCCCTTTTGATTTCAGATAGTATGGTAATTTTTTGGTGCTAAGGTTAACATGAACGAAAATAAGGAAGTTAGTAATAAACAAGCTACGCAAATTTGACGTAGGATTTTTTATCTCAGACAAGGCAAAAAATGCAAACAATGCAGGGCAACTTGGGTATGCTGGATTTTCTGTTTTACATCCGCCAATAATTGTTTGTATAATTCATTATTAGAAAGACTTTTGCTGATACTCTTTCAAACCCCTCAATACCTCCGCCCATTCAAATAAACCGCCCCCTCTCGATAAAGCCCAGTTCCTGATTTCCGAATAATCGATTCATCCAGCAAAAACGCCTTTTCCTTCATTGCCTTATTCAATAAAGAAATCTCTAATACGCCCTCGGTAGGCAATTTAAAAGGCACATCCACCAAAGCCCAACCATCATTCGCCATAACAGATAATAAGTAACGAATTTGTGGACGATACTGCCATAGTAATGCACCAGTTTCTCGGTCTAATAATTTAATATAGATAAAAGTATTGGCAAAGGGGAACTGACGTAAATCATGTGCCCAAAAAGAAAGATTGATGCTATCTCCTTTTTCGATGTTCGGAATTTCGCCTTTAAAAATAACTTGGGGTTTGCTAATGTGTAGGGATAAACCACCATTTCCTCGGTAAGCAGCCGTTTGGTCTTGGTCGTCAAAGGATTGGTAGACAAAATTTTTGAGGCTATCGCTTGATAAAAAACCGTCTATTTTAAATAAGGTAGAATCTGCTTGTAAGCGTTGTAGAATCGCTGTTCTTCGACCATCAATGCGCTCTTGGAAACCCGATAGGGGAAATTCATAATAGCGCATGGCATCCACTTGTTTTAAGAAAGTCATGCCTTCTCCTAGGTAAGGAAATTTTTCAAGGTGGCTGGTATCCACCATTAATAATAAAGGCTTATCATTTTTAAAATCAGATAGGATATTGGGAATGTCATAAGGTTCGGTGGTCGTTTGAAAAAGCTTATAGGCCCTGGAAACAGAACTTCGATTGCCCATAGAAGCTAATAGCGGCAAGCCCGTTTCCATCGACAAGGACAAACTTTTTTGCTGAATCCGCCCATGTACTTTGGCATTAAAATTATCGGTTCCTACATGGAAATAAGGAATGGGTAAAATGGCTTGATAATTATCAAAATTAAAACCTGTTTTATCTTTAAACGTTTTGCCAGCATGAAATTCTTCCACCGTGTCCATGCTATATTTTCTAGCATGATTAAATTGCCACGATTCATAAATGAGTAAGGCTAAAGGCAAGAGTAACCACACTTTTTCATGACAAAACTTTCGGTATAAATAAGTGAATATGATGATATTGATGACAAAGTAGAATATCCAATTAAAGCGACCCACGGAACGGAATTGTTTTAGTGGTCCTGAATAATCCAATAAACCTTCTAAGCCAGGAATTACAAAGGGAAAACCAAAAGAAAAAACCAATAACACAAAGGACATTGCAAATAAACGCCTTAAAAAATCAGCATCATCATACACTAATTTCTCTAAACCTCGCATCATGATTAATTCACTCTCCGCTACCTTTCCTGCTTTTTTGGAGGTCAAAACAGTCATTTTTTGAAAAAAAGAACGCTTGAATAAATGGCTAATCCAATGGAATAACATCATCAAAAACACGCCAAAAGCAACAATTCCTACATAAGCCTTTCCTTCAAAATTAACCCGTCTGATGGCAATAATATGTTCATTAATCCATTCGTAATAAGGCATTTTAAGGGTCAAAAACAAGCCTTCCCAATAGGATATAAATAACAAGAACCCAAAAGGTTTATCTGGTCTATTGGATACCTCATATTGGGCGAACCAAATTAGGAATAAAGCATAAGGCAATAAGACTTGAAAAGAAAAATGTACCGCATATTGGATAAACTCCTTTTTGGGAAATAACCATTTACCCATTTCATTGCCCGATGGACGTGCCTTTTTCAAAAAAGAAAAGAAATAAAAAAAAGCAATCATAAAAGCGGTAATCGCAAAAAAATAGAATTGTATTAGCGAAGTTAATAGGACCGTTAAAAATAAACCGATACTCGACCACCAATTGGGCCGTTCATCAAAGCGCATCAAAAAATAAATCGTCGCTGGAATGGCATATAAATGGGCCAGCCCATAATGTCCAAATAAACGCTCGGTCTGTGGCGACATCATCATCAACCCAATAGAAATAATAATATTAAACCAAGGAGGAAGCGCCAATCTAGAAAAAATTAAATATAAAAATATAGCACAAATCAGATAGGAAAACAGCATGGAATAATGCAAAATAGGAATGGCATAATCCGTTAAATCTAAACCAAGGGATTTTAAAAACTTTAAGCTGTTGGAAATCAAAGGAATAGTCGAAGCAATGGTTACATGCTCTCCATAGGGGTATGCCATGCCCTCAAAAACCGTATAAGTTGAATCGTATTTGGAATGATAAGTGACTAGGTTATAGGCATTAAATGCATCTCCATAGCCTTGAATAACATGATTCGGAGAAGCTGTTAATATTTGACCAAATCGAAGGTATAATACGATGCAGGTAAATAGGATGAGTAAAAGTAGTCCTAGTCTGTTTTTTTGTCGCAAGTTGTTGGGTTTTAGTTGCTGGTTGCTAGTTGCTGGTTTGCTAGTTCGTCACAACCAGCACCAAGACCGCCAAGTTACGATTAATCCTAAAATTTCTTAAAAGATGAGGGGAAAGGCGTAAAGTTTTTAAAAAAAAAATTAATTTTATCATTCATATGCAACCCTCATTGGAAGTCTCTTGTCTCTAATAGTAGAATAATTAAGAGGAATTATCAGAACAAAGTGTCAGCTTAAATTAGCATAACCCTGACATCCGACACCTTAGACCTGACACCTTTCCTATTCTATTTTGAGAAAAAACCCGACTTTCAATTTTGGTAGTATGAATCAAGGAATTTTGCA
>CAZXYA010000128.1:0-14685 GCA_964644655.1 uncultured Saprospiraceae bacterium
CAAAGATAATAAATTTCTTTCTAAAAGTAGAAGGACTCTGGGGAGATGAAAGCTCTCCTATCGCTATAAGTAAATAGTAGCGATTAGTAAGCCGCAAAGCCTGCTTGGTTTAATTTATTAATTAACCTTATGTAGCTAATTTTAGACTTCTCTTTAAACTTACCTTTAAATTTACCTTTAATTACCCTATATTTCCGATTATTAGGATTTGACAAAAGAAGAACATTCATGGATAAAATATTAATCTTAGGCGGCACTAATTTTATAGGTAGAAATTTAATCGAACGATTGATTCGTTTAGATAAATATGATTTGACTTTATTGAATAGAGGACAGACCAATAAGCATTTCTTTTCAAATATTAAACGAATAAAAGGAGATAGAAATAAAGCTGCTATTAGCGAATTAGTTAAGGGAGATTGGGATTATATTATTGATTTATCTTGTTATTTTCCTAAGTCATTGGAGCGAATAGTGCCAGCAATGAATAGCCGTTTAAAAAAATATATTTTTATTTCTACGATTTCAGTTTACAAATTGGGGTTAGAAGTGCCAATGAATGAAGCTTCGGTACTAAAAAATTGTAAGCCAGCAGATAGGGAAGATACAACAGATAAAACTTATGGGCAAAGGAAAGTTGCTTGTGAAGCCATTTTACAAGCAAGCCCATTAAATTATACGATTTTAAGACCTGCTGTAGTCTATGGAAAATATGACCATACCGACCGTTTTTATTATTGGTTGCACCAAGTAAAAAGGTATAAAAAGATATTACTACCAAATGAGGGGCTACAAAAAATTTCTTTAACCTATATCACGGATTTAATAGCTACCATTGAAGCCGCTATTAATCCAGAAAATGATAAAAACGCTTATAATATCATTAGCCAAACGGAATGTACCCTTCAGCAAATCGTACAGGAAGCCAGCTTATTATTAAATAAAACACCTCAACTAATCAATGTTCCTCACCAGTATTTATTAGACCAAAAAATGGCGCAATGGTTAGACTTCCCCTTATGGATTGCAGGAGATTACCTTATCTTTGATAATCAAAAAATGATAGCTGCTTTTGATGTTGAAATAATGTCCTTTGAAAAAAGTATGAAAGCCACCATTGATTATTATGAATCCTTAAATTGGCAGATACCTACTTCTGGGGCTAATCGCAGAAAGCAATTAGCATTAATCAATAATTATATTTCTAAGTCGAGTTAAGTAGCTGGACAAAATTATCTTTATATTTCTTTTGACAGGATTTCAGGATTGACAGGATTTAACTCATTGAAAATCAAAATCATGTAAATCTTGTAATCCTGTCTGAAAATTAAAACTAATTATGTCTGAGTACTTAAATACAGCGTTAATTAAATTTGTTTGAATTTTGCTCGGCGCCTTTGGCGCCTCGCAAAGGGATTATTAAGGGAGCGATTTTTTCAATTTCCCCTATATTCCCCAATTTATTAATAGTTGGAAATACACCACCAAGAATGGCCCATCCAAATCACGACTATACCATCATCTACAACCTAAAAGAATATGCCAATAAAGGCATCTATTTGCCCTCTGCTTTTGTAGCGAGTATTAATAAAAAAGGCGAACTACAATACATCCAAAAAAGAGCGTCTGAAAATGCCTTTAAAGAATTTAAGATTGTCGTGAATCCGACTATGGAGAAATTGGGCTTGATTATGGAGAAGTTGCAATTGGCAACGCTGGAGAAAAAGTACAATCCAAAAAAACGCCGAAGACCAACTCCGTTATCCGAGTTAATGGACCAAGACCGTGCTATAAAAAAATCCATTTCGACTTATATTTATCGGGAATTAGACCAGTTTTTAAGTTTAATTGTCACTAATAATTTGATTCTTTGTTGGGATATTGAGAAAAAAGTATTGATAAAAGATGTACAAGTTGAAATAGCTAAAGACGAATTAAAACCGCATTTGTCTTTTGTTAAAACGCCCGAAAAGGTATCCTATAATTTGCAATTATCAAATAAAGATGGGCGCTGGCAAGTACAAGAAAAAGATGTGGTGCCAATTACCAATGAACCAGCTTGGGTCTTTGTCGATTACCAGCTGTACAAAATCCCCCATATTAAAGGATTGATGTTAAAACCTTTTCGAAAAAAAGAAATTGTAGAAATTCGGTCTAGTTTTATTAAAACTTATTTTGAAAATTTTATACTAAAAATTGCTTCCGAAGTAGAGATGGAAACGGAGGGTTTTCAGGTAATTGATGATAATGAATTACAAGATTGCCAATTGGAATGGATAGAAGATATTTTCACTAAAAATGATGGTTTAAAAGTGGACTTTGCTTACACGGGCGTGAAGTTTAGTTGGAAAGATGGCGCTAAACGAAAATCGGGTTTAAAATTTGAAAAAGAGGAGGTCATCATTACCAGAGTAAATCGAGATTTTGGGAAAGAAAAAGCATGGATTGAAAAACTAAAAACTTTTGAATTAACTAATACTGAAGGCAGCTATTTTCAACAAAAAGATAAACAAAACACCCCTTCTTTATTTAATTGGTTAGTAGAAAATGAAGGCAATTTAGAAAAAGCTGGATTTAAAGTAATCACCCCAACTTTAGAAGGCAAAAGCTTAGTGTTAGCTGTTCCAAAAATCAGTTTTGAAAATACCCAACCCGTTAATGACTGGTTTGATATTCGGGGAGTAGTGGAAGTTGGGGAGTTTAAAATTGCCTTTAAAAAAATAGTGCCTTATATCAAAAAAGGTGACAAATTTTATCTACTCCCCAATGGCAAATATTTTATAATTCCAGCCGAATGGTTCACTCGATTTAAGGGATTATTGCGATTTGCAGCCTTGAAAAACGATCAATTAAAATTGGCAAAAAGCCAATATACCTTATTAGAAGAATTGGGCATTGATGTCGGCATAGGTTTAGAAAAGGATACTACAGCAATTAAATATGAACCCTCCAAAAATTTAAAGGCCACCTTACGCCCTTATCAATTGGAAGGCGTCAAATGGATGGTCGGGCATTATCAAAATGACTTAGGTGCTTGTCTAGCGGATGATATGGGATTGGGAAAAACCCTACAAACCATAGCTGTTTTATTGTATGCCAAAGAGAAAAAAGAGGTAACAAGGCAACGAGGTAATGAGGTAACAAGGCAAAACCATACTAGATTACAACTTGACCTTTTTCAAACTGCTACTTACCCAAATGATATTTATCAGCCGCTAACTTCCATTATCCTCCTACCTGCTTCCTTGGTATTCAATTGGGAAAGAGAGATTAAAAAATTTGCCCCTAGTTTGATGGTCTATAAACACATTGGCCCAAAACGCCATCAATCCGAAAAATTAGTGCGTAGTTTTGATGTGATTCTGACGACTTACCAAACTGCTTTGCGAGATATCGACTTATTAAAAACCATTGAATTTGAATACATTGTCTTGGATGAAAGTCAACAAATTAAAAATAAAGATTCTAAGATTTTTAAAGCAACCAATCAATTGCAAGGACAACACAAAATCTCTTTAAGTGGTACACCCATTGAGAATTCGCTATCTGACCTTTGGTCGCAAATGCAATTTATTAATCCCGACTTATTAGGTGGTTTTCGCTTTTTTAAAGAGGAATTTATTAAGCCCATTGAGAAATTGCAAGACGCCGATAAAACGCAGCAATTACAAAAATTGATTCAGCCTTATCTATTGCGTAGAACCAAAGAATCAGTCGCCAAAGATTTGCCAGAATTGACCACCAAAGTATTCTATAGCACGATGACACCTGAGCAGAAAAAGCGCTATGAAAAAGAAAAGTCTGCTGCTCGAAATTTCCTTTTAGATAATTTTGAGGGGGAAGACGGTAAATATCAATTCAAAGTATTGAGTTCTCTGACAAAGCTCCGACAATTAGCTAACCATCCCGTTTTGACCCAAGCTGATTACCAAAGTGACTCAGGCAAATTCAAAGATGTTTTAGAACATTTGGCAGTTATTCATAAAGGCGGACATAAAACTTTATTATTTTCTTCTTTTGTCAAACATTTGGATTTATTTAAACAACATTTTGAAAAAAAGAAACAAGGTTTTTCTCGCTTAACGGGTGAATTAACCCAAAAAGCAAGAAAGCAGCAAATCGACCAATTTGAAAATAATACTGCCATTCAATCCTTCCTCATTTCCATCAAAGCAGGTGGCACGGGGCTTAATTTAACGGCTGCCGATTATGTCTTTATTCTCGACCCTTGGTGGAATCCTTCGATAGAAAAACAAGCCATTGCTAGAGCACACCGAATCGGACAAACTAAGCGGGTTTTTGCCATTAAATTTATTACCAAAGATAGTATTGAAGAAAAGATTTTGAACTTGCAAGAACGGAAGTCTAAACTGGCTGAAGACATTATTGAAGGGAAGAGTGGGATGTCTTTTTCTAAGGATGATGTTCGGTTTTTGTTGAGTTAAGTACTACAGATTTTCTACCACAAAGTACACATAGAACACAAAGTTTTTGACAAGTAGAGTTTGGTCTTTACCATGTAGTCAATAGTTCATGTAGTTTTTTGATAAACATAGTTTACTAATTCATCATAAAGTTATTTTATACTAATAAATACTAGGAAATTATAGGTCGACTGAAAGTCGACCATCCAGTATATCACGGGATTTGTCAGAGAACCATAAATAATTAAGCTGCGCTCGTCAAAAAAAATTTTGTGGACTTTGTCTTCTTTGTGGTGAAAAATTAAGAGAGATTGAGCTGCTTCAAATAAGATACAGGCACAGCCTCCGTCAACCAAACCCCGTTTTCAGAAATAAAGAAAGTATGTCCTTCTTGGAACATCAATTTTGCTGCTACTTCAAAGATGACCAATTGCCCATGTCGTTTGCCTACTTTGGTCGCCGTATCCAAATCGACACTTAAATGAACATGGTGTCGTTTGCGTTTTTGCAAGCCTGTTTGATAAATGCTAGGCAGGGATTTGGTCGCTGTACCATGATACAATATTTCGGGCGGTTCTTGAGCGGTATAGCCCAAATCAATTTTGATAGAATGCCCTTGATTGGCTCTAATTTTAGTTCCTCGGTCGTCAAAAGCAAACCGCTTTTTATCGTTCTTTTCGACTACTTCCTTTAGTGTTTTTAAATCAATAGTTTTTCCATAGTCATTCATTTTTTGGAGTAACGGTTGGACATTTGTCCAACCGTTTTCATCCAATTGAATGCCGATGGTTTGTGGTTTATGGCGTAAGACTAAGCTTAAGAATTTACTTAATTTGATTACGTTTTTATTGGTAGTCATTGGATTTAATTTTGATGAATGTTGAATCACTCATTCATTGGTTGTCGGCGTTTAATTTTGCCATAGGATTTAGATAAACATGATTGTTTATTTTACAGGCTATCTAACTGTAAATAAAATCTTTTAGTTCCATCTTTTGTTTAGCAACGGATTTTGAGGATGATAACTAATAGTCTAACGACACCCCACAAGTTTGCTTTAGGGCAAAAGGTACGTAGTACCGATAATATTTGTATGCTCCGTGTCTAAAATACTGTACCAAAGGTGCGTAGCACCGACCACATTTGTTAAAATGTAGCTAATGTGGTCGGTGCTACGCACCTTAAGAGCAATCCGATAAGCTTTTGATACAAATGTGGTCGGAGCTACTGCTCCTTTTTACCAAAAAAAAGATTCGATGAATCGGAATAAGTTGTGGGGTATCAATAGAACTAATAGTACCTCAATACTCTCCAAAGTCATTTAAAATTGAAAATTTGAAATTGAAAATTGAAAATTAAACTTTACTTAACTACCTTCGCCCAAATTATCAACACAAAACCTAAACAATGATAAAACCTCTTTTAAAAATTGTCCCTATATTTTTTTCTTTACTAATAGTCGCTTGTAGTGGAGAAAAAGCAACGACCACAGAAACTACTATTACAAAAGAAGCAACCAAAGCCAGCGCCGAACGAACCGCTACTTACAGCGAAACGAACAATGCCTATTTCGGAGATTTACATGTCCACACCAGTTGGTCCTTCGATGCCTTTATTTATAATGTACGAACGACGCCAAATGATGCTTATGATTTTGGAAGTGGCAAAATGATAGATCATGTTTCTGGTAAAAAAATTCAATTGGGCAGACCTTTGGATTTTATGGCAGTCACCGACCATGCAGAATATATGGGGATAATGAAGCAGATGTTAGACCCCAATAACCCTTTGGCAAAATTGGAAGTGGCTAAACTAATTTTAAGTGATGATAGAACGACTTCTTTAGCTGCTTTTGCAGATGTAGGTATGTCGATTGCAAGAAATTCGCCAATAGCCGAATTAGATAAAATGGACATCAAGAAAAGCACTTGGCAACGCTTGGTTAAAATTGCCAATGACTATAATCAGCCAGGAAAGTTTACGACTTTTCCTGCTTATGAGTGGACTTCTTCCCCCGCAGAAATGAACCATGAACCCACTTTTGCTAGGAATATGCATAGGAATGTTATTTTTAGAAATGAACAAGTACCAGAAGTCCCTTTCTCTTCCTTTAATTCTCAAGACCCCGAAGATTTATGGGCTTGGATGGACCAAGAACGAACCAAAGGGATAGATGTGATGGCAATTCCGCATAATGCCAATATGAGTGATGGCTTGATGTATAGCTTGAAGACAATGAGTGGGAAGGAATTGACGCCAGATTATGCCAAAAATAGAGCTAGAAATGAACCGATTAATGAAGTCGTTCAAATCAAAGGGCAATCTATGTCCCATCCTGCTTTAGCCCCTAATGATGAATTTGCCGACTTTGAAGTATATGGGTATACCTTTTCTAATTCAGCGCCTCCGCCTAGTCAGCCGACTGGTAGTTATGTTCGGCAAGCTTTAAAAAATGGCTTGGCTTTGGAAAAGACTTTAGGGACCAATCCTTTTAAATTTGGCTTTATTGGTAGTTCGGATGGACATAATTCTGGTAGTTCTGTTGAAGAAGACAATCATTTTGGAAAATTAGGAAATATTGATGCCACCCCAGAAATCAGGGTCGGCAATGACGACAAATTTTTGCGCGCGAAGTACTTTTCTGCCGCAGGTTTAGCAGGTGTTTGGGCAAAAGAAAATACCAGAGATGCTATCTATGATGCCTTGCAACGCAAAGAAACTTTTGCGACTTCTGGCCCAAGAATTAAGATTCGCTTTTTTGCTGGATACCATTTTAACAATACTGCTATGGATGGCGAAAATTGGTTGACCGATGCTTATGCCAATGGGGTGACGATGGGAAGTGATTTAACCGCTGGTCCTCGATCATTAAATAGTACGCCTACCTTTTTAATCCATGCCATTAAAGATGCAGAAGGCGCAAATTTAGACCGAGTACAAGTCGTCAAAGGCTATTTAGATGCGGATGGTAATGCCGTAGAAAAAATATTTGACGTAGCTTGGGCAGGCGATAGAAAAATGGATACCAATGGAAAATTACCTGCTATTGGCAATACGGTAGATATTGCTAATGCCACTTATACGAATGACATTGGAGCGGTTGAATTTAAAACTATTTGGGTAGATCCCGAATTTGATGCGACCCAATCTGCCTTTTATTATTTAAGGGCTTTAGAAATTCCAACGCCTAGATGGAGTACCTATGATGCCCATACTTTAGGGAAAACACCTCCAGGAGACCTCCCAGAAAGTATTCAAGAACGGGCTTGGAGTTCGCCTATTTGGTATACGCCGAAGGGAGAATAGAGAGGAGAGACCGAAAATTAAAATTTTCTGTCAGAAGTGAGACCCTTATCTTCGGTAACTGTCAGAAGTGAGATTTTAGATGAGAACAATCTGACTTCTGACAGTCCATGAAATGGACAGTCTGACTTCTGACTTCTAAAAAAAGGTAATGCAAAAAATATTAAAAGAACCACTTTTTCATTTCCTACTAATCGGTGGCGGTTTATTCTTTTTGTATAGTTTCCTCAATCCTAGTGCAGAACAACTAGAGAATAATGTTATTCGGATAGAAGAAAGTGATGTACAAAGGTTGATAAAAGCTTATCAACAAAATTGGAATGCACCACCTGATAGTGCGACCTTAAAAAGCTTATTAAAAGAAGAAATAAAAGCAGAAGTCTTTTATCGAGAAGCCCTACGGATGCAGCTCGACCATAATGATGAAATTATTCGCCGACGGTTAAAGCAGAAGTATGAATTCTTGGTCAAAGATTTAGCAGATAGTCAGCAGCCTAGCGAGGTGGCATTACAGACGTTCTATGAAAAAAATGGTGACCTCTATCAAGAACCTACCAAGTATTCTTTTTCCCAAATCTATTTTAGCCCAGATAAACGAAAGATGCCTTTAGTTGATGCGCAAAGTAGCTTGAATCAATTGCGGAAAGAAAAAGAAGGAAATCTTGATTTGAAAAAATTAGGCGATTCATTTCACCTCCAACAATATTTCGCAGAACGAGATTATAATGATGTTCGGCAGTTGTTTGGACAAGATTTCTCGAAAGCGTTATTTGCACAAGCAACAACTGGTTGGACCTCACCTATTCGTTCAGGTTATGGCATTCATTTGGTGAATATTACCGCTATTCAAGATGAACTAATCAAACCTTTTTCGGAAGTCAAAGATAAAGTGGAGGCAGATTGGAAAATCAGTCAGCAACAATTGTATAATGAGCAATTGTATAAAAATTTATTAGAAAAATATGAGGTGGATTATGACCTTGAAAAATGGGGAGAATGATGATGGTTAAATTGTTTGATGGTTTGATTGTTAAATGGTTAGATTGTTTGATGGTTATCATCCAAATGATGCAAATGACGATATTTCAAGTCTCCAGACTTGGAATGAGTATCTGGTCGTCTCCTGACGACCGTGAATTAGGGCAGTCGGTCATCTGGAGACGACGAGATAGTGGTTTCAAGTCAGGTACAGTATTAAAAAAGATTCCTGACCTTTTGACTTGCACGATGCAATTCCCCCTTTTGAAGGGGGTTAGGGGGATGTTACACTCAAATTTATCGAAAAACATCCCCCCAGCCCCCTTCAAAGGGGGAGAAAACCCTTGCAAAACACTAAATTCTTTACAAAAAATAAATGCCCTAAAATTTGCAAAAATAGCACTTAACAGCCCTGCCTTCAATGGGGGAGAAAATTCGTGCAAAACACTAAATTTTTTGCATAAAATAAATACGCTAAAATTCGCAAAAATAGAAATGAACAGTCCTAGTCTGGCAAAAGCTAAAAGAAAGATAAACCTAGCAATCATTTTATTATTACTACCTTTTTTGACTTTTGCCCACGAAATCCGCCCTGCCTACCTAGAAATCAAACAAACCACCGAAACGACTTACCAAGTCCTCTGGAAAATCCCCTTACTAGGCAATAAAGCCCCAAAAATAGACCCGATTTTACCAGACAATTTTACCCTAACACAGATAGATGACGAGTTTTTACCCGATGCCTATATCCGAAGATATGAAGGAAATTATGCAGCAGCATTAAACGGTAAAGAGATTAGCATTCAAGGCTTAGATTTAACGCTAGTAGATGTCTTGGTACAAATCAATTTAATAGACGAAAGCTCCTATACGCTATTATTACAACCCGATAAATCAACAGCCACGATTCCCAAAGAACCCAATAAATGGGAAGTTATTCAGCTCTATATTTTATTGGGCATCGAGCATATTTTGATTGGCATTGACCACCTGCTTTTTGTCTTAGGCTTACTATTATTAGTCAAAGGTATTAAACCATTAATTCAAACCATTACCGCTTTTACGGTTGCCCATAGTATCACTTTAGGGGCAGCAACTTTCAATTTAATCAATATGCCACAAGCACCTGTAGAAGCGGTCATTGCTTTAAGCATCGTCTTTTTAGCTAGAGAATATATAGCAGAAAAGGGAGGAAAGAAAAGTTTAACGGCTCAATATCCTTGGATAGTCGCCTTTACTTTTGGCTTATTACATGGTTTTGGTTTTGCGGGTGCATTAAGTGAGATAGGATTTCCGCAAAAGGAAGTGCCTTTAGCCTTATTGACCTTTAATATAGGCGTAGAATTAGGCCAATTAATTTTTATTGGAATCGTCCTTATATTGTGGAAAGTATTACAGAAAATAAACCTTTCATTACCCAATTGGTCATGGAAGGTTTTGCCTTATGGTATGGGTATTATTGCTAGTTTTTGGCTAGTCGAAAGAGTTGTTGCTTTTTGGTAATAATAAACGAATTCATCTTTCATCGTTTATCATTCATCATTCCATTACGCTTTCTTCACTTCAGGCATTTTACAAACCTCATCTGCTGTTTTACCACAGACCGTACAATCACCAAAATTATTTTTCACCATTGGGTTATTCGTGGCACAAGTCCCTCTAAATTCTTGCCCTGTAACAATCTTTCGAATATTAATCATCATAAAAGATAAACCAAAAACAAAGAAGATAATCCCAAAAATATATAAGAATTCCATGCTACTTATTTTTAAATGAATTGTTCGTTAATAGAACGCTTTAGTAGTTAAATCGTTTAAATTTGTGCAGGTATTGTAAAGATACGAACTTGTCTTACAATCCGCCAATTATTTTGAATAGTCAGCCGATTATATAGGATACACTAACGGATTTTGACGGATTGAACGGATGGTGGACGGATTTTTTATCTATTAACGTCAGATAAAATTGACATAAAAAATGCTGTATGTAATGACTATAAGGTTAAATTATCCGTGTTCTTTTAATTTTATAACACAGATAGTTCATAAGGAACGGTTCAAAAATAACTTTACATTTTAAAATTGCAACTTATTGATTGTCAGTAGTGGTTTTAATTTTAATTTTAATTCATTCCTAACACGGATGGTTTATAACACGGATAACTTAATAATCCTTTATTTGATGCTCTATTTAGTTTTAGCAGAAAAATCAGTTCTTATCCGTTCAATCCGTCAAAATCCGTTTAGCTATCCTCCTAGTGCTATGTAAACAAAGTTTTTGATAGAAATTTCGATACTTAAAGGTAAGTTAGCACCGACCATATTCAATATAATCGGTGCTGACGCACCTCTAAAGAGCAAGCAAGGTTTGGGGCTGAGTTACAAATATAATCGGTGCTAATGCACCTAAAAAACTATTATAATTAATCTTACATAACACTAGCTCGTCAAAAAAAAATAAAATGCAAGAAAAATTAGCCGCCTTCCAACGCTTATTAACCATCATGGATGAATTAAGAGAAAAATGTCCGTGGGATAGAAAACAAACCTTCGAAAGCCTAAGAAATTTAACCATCGAAGAAACCTACGAATTAGCCGATGCCATTTTAGACAAAGACATCAAAGGCATCAAAGAGGAACTAGGCGACTTAATGCTACACATGGTTTTCTATGCTAAAATAGCAGAAGAAAAAAATGCCTTTAATATTGCCGATGCGATGAATGAAGTATGTGAAAAATTAATCAACAGGCATCCACATATTTACGGAGATGTAGTCGCCAATGACGAAGAAACGGTCAAAAAGAACTGGGAGCAACTCAAATTACAAGAAGGCAAAAAATCCGTTTTAGGGGGCGTTCCGAAATCGCTACCAGCGATGGTCAAAGCCTATCGAATGCAAGAAAAGACTGCCCAAGTTGGTTTTGAATGGGACAATGCCGAACAAGTTTGGGAAAAAGTAGAAGAAGAAATCGCCGAATTTAAAGAGACTTTAGTGAATCAAGAAAGTCAAGCTAGAAAAGAAGAAGAATTTGGCGATATTTTGTTTTCGATGATTAACTACGCTCGTTTTCAGAACATTGATCCAGAAACGGCTTTGGAACGGATTAATCAGAAGTTTAAAAAACGCTTTGAATACATTGAGGCAAATGCGCCTAAAAGTATGGAAGAAATGTCTTTGGAAGAGATGGATGCGCTTTGGAATGAAGCGAAGGGGCAGTAGGCAATAATTCAGTTCGCAGTATTACAGTAGGCAGTTTGCAGGTAGGTACATTCAAAATTATATCATTCAAAATTAACATTAATCAATTATGAGTAAATCAAAAACGATTACAGGGATTGTTATTTATAAAAATATTGGGACTGGCTTTTGGGGGATTGAGGGGTTGAAAGGGGAGCAATGGTTGCCTGTTAATTTGCCCAAGGAGTTAGAACAGGAAGGAAAACGAGTTACTTTAAAAATTCGGAAATTGGAGGGAGAGAGCATGTTTATGTGGGGGACAATGGTGGAGATTTTGAAAGAATAGCACTTGACTAAATCTGATAAAAATATAATATATTACAATTATTTAAATGGAAGATAATTGTAAAAAAAATCATTGACTTACCTGTACTTTTGAGTTTACCTTTTAAGGCTAAGAAAACCTTTCCAATTTTCTCTCTACCCATCTAACTACACCAACCCAAGTTTCTAAGAAAAAATTAAAATATATAGATAATTTTCATGAATTACTATTTTTAGTAATAATATAACCATTATGGTAAATTATCTTTGCATTGCCCCAAAAAAATAAACTAATTTTTAGCTAACCCTAATAAGCTACGGAATTTGCTAATTAGAATAGGTTAAATCCTCTCAATAAAGCTAATACATTCGTGCCAATTTTCCCTTGTGGACAGTTGAGTTTGCATCTTTTTTATGCCTTATATGGATGAGGACTTTAACAATTTTCAAAAGCCAAATTCAACTAGCTTTTAAAAATTAAACACAAGGACTATGAACCCATACGTTAAGGCTGTAATCAAAGACAAGGCAAGACAAATTGTGTTGAAGGATGATGCCTACAAAGGAAATTATGTCAATATCTCTCCTAATACCCAATTGGCAGAACCAGAAGATAAGTATAGGTCGTCCATGCAATTGGTTTGTGATATTAGCAGACTTACTCAGAAACATAATCAACCATATGATTCAAAGCCTGAAGTGATTACTCACTTAAAAAAGATTCGTGATGTACACAATGAAGTAGAAGGAGATGAACGGTCTGAGGTAGTAAAAGTCTTAAAAAATATTGAAGATTTTAATTATAATCGTACTACTCGGACAACCCAAAAAGTTTTAGATAATTCAAAGTCTGTTGCCTTGGTGGTCAGAAAAAGAGATTTAACCGACTTTAGAAATAATGCTCATACGGATAAATATGAATTAAAATCTACCGAGTTTGAGGATATGGAAGTGGTGATTGGCACAAAGACCTTTAATTTAGATGAAAAAGATTTAAAGTTTGCTCGACAACGCTCGGCTTATGCCTTGGGAACTGGTTTTTTCTTTATGAAAGACGATAGATATTTTGTGGTGACCGCTGCTCATGTTATCTATTATCCATTTTCAGGAGATTACTTGCCGCTGGGAAATATCCGCTTTGTCAGTAATTATTTGGTTAGAGATATTGTGTATCAAGACTTAGATGCAGATTCTTATGATAATACCATTACTTTTCCTAAGAGTTGTGTGTTTAAACCTAAATATGATACCCTACGACAGGGAAATGAGTATAATCTGTCAAGTGGCATGGAAGATTATGCCATTATAGAAATTGAGCCAGAAAGTGGGGATGATTTAGATTTAATGAAATTGACTTGCCAAACAGAAAAAAATATAATTCCTGTTGACCATGATTTCCTTTTAGTGAAAGAAGGCTATGGTTTAGGGCATGGATTGGGTTTACCGTTAAAGTTATCCTTATGCGAAAAAGTATCTTTAGAAAATGTGGAGCGATTAAGGAATCCTGCATACAAGACTTTTAATGTGGAATTAGATTTCTTTTCAGGTAATTCGGGTTCTCCCATCTTTGATAGTACCACTCATAAATTGATGGGGGTCTTAGTACGTGGGCAAAAAGATTTTCATATTTCTGGAGAAAAGACCGTCACTCCTGCAACCCCTTCTATAAAGAATGAAGGGGAACAATGCCAGAAAATTTATTTTTTAAGGGATTTTAAACCTAGGAAAAAAAGGGTTGAGAAAAATGACCTTGAGCATAGGGAAATATTACCCTATACTTTTTTGGAATGGGATAAGGATGCGAATCAGTTTTATTTAGAAATATGTATTGCTAATGAAAAACGTAAGGTTGTATTTCCTGACTATCCCAAAAAGGAAGGAGAAATGACAGTTATTGAATGTTTTTTAGATGAGAAAGGAATAGGGGAAATAGCATCAATACATCGAAAAAAATATATTCTTAATGGTCCTAAAGGAGCAAAAACTGCAATGGATTTAGCTGACACTACAGAAACTATTGAGGTTAGAGTAGTTGATTTAGTTTCAAAGGTTCAGCATCAGTCGGTTTTGGATTTTCTTAGCTTTCAAAGGTATGGGAAAACATTGGCAGAGGAAAAGCTTTATTCGGTGATATGCTTTAGAGAAGCATTTTTCTATAAGGAAAGTGATGCTATTAGTTTAAGTGTGGGCTATTTTGAAGAAGGAGGGTTTAAGCAATCTAAGATTACCGACTTTGAATTTAGGCATTTTAAGTGGGATACACCTTATCACAATGTTGAGTTTGGGATAAATAGGGCGACAAATGAATTAGTTGTTTTTGAACCTAAAAATGCTGCATCTGTAATTCCAAATAGGGTTTTATTGGTTTCGGATTTAGAGGGGAATGGGATTATTAAAAAACCATTGGTACGTCATTCAATGACTAAAAAACCATTGGTACGTCATTCAATGACTAAAAAACCATTGGTACGTCATTCA
>CAZXYA010000128.1:14785-18616 GCA_964644655.1 uncultured Saprospiraceae bacterium
ATGACTAAAAAACCATTGGTACGTCATATAATGATAGAAAAATAATTATGGAAATACCTGATAAATCTAGGGAAATTTTACAAAATCAATCCTCATAACAAATGGTTTTAAATTTTAAATTGATAATAGATAATAGATGGCAGAGAGCTTTTCTTACAATGTTTATATTATTATTATTATCATTATTTAAAGTAAATGGGGCGAATTTACCTTCAAAAATTGATTCTTTAAATGAAAAAGCATGGGAAGTATTTACAGATGATCCTAAAGTAGCTATATTGATTGTCAAACAGACACTATGTTTAGCAGATTCTATTCAATATTTGAAAGGACTCAGTACTTCAAATAATTATTTAGGTGTCTTTTATTACAGCAATGGACGTTCTTTGAAAGCTGAGGAATATTTTCTTGAGGCGATTAAGATTAGAAAAAAAATGGGGTATGAAGAAGGTGTAGCTTACACATATGCAAAACTCTGCGCACTTAGAGAACGAATAGGAGATTATCCCGCATCTATGGACTATGGTTTCAAAGCTTTAGCTATTTTAAACAAACTTGATTTGGCAGAGGAAAATCCTGATATATATATAAATTTAGGAATTGCTCATTATGAAAATGGAGATAAAGAAGATGCTCAAAAATACTATGAGAAAGGACTTGAAATAGCTGAAGCAGTAGGAGATTCTTACAATATTGCTCTATGCCATTATAACTGGGCACTTTTGCTTGAAAGAGCCAATGAAATAGATGCTGCAGAACGATTGTTTAGAAAGGTTTTAAAATTGAAGACTGTTATTAGGGATAAAACTTTTGAAGGAGATGCTTATGCTGGTTTAGCAAATATTGCTATAGAAAGACAAGAATATGATAAAGCATTAAATTTATTTCAAAGAAGTATAAAAATTAATAATGAATTAAAAGATTCTCTTAGGTTGTACAATAACTATTTAGAGCAATCAGAGTTATTTATTAGTATAAGTCAACTAAAAAAAGCTTTAGAAAAGGTTAGACAAGCTGAAATTTATTTAAATGATATTAAAGGTTTTGATTTTTATGAAAAATTAAATCGTCAATATTCCAAAATTTATAATGGGTTAAAGGATTACAAAAATTCTTTCTTCTACTTACAAAAAGCAGAAAATTTTAAAGATTCAATATTTAGCACAGCTAAATCTAGAAGTATAGCACTTTTTCAAAAAGAAAACGCCGAAAGAGAAAAAGCAGAAGCCGAAAAAGCCAAAGCCGAAGAAGAATTAAAAAATCAACAATTAACTCAATCCCTTTTATTAGTCGGTTTATTATCATTAGGTTTATGCTTTGGTTTATACATCCTCAATCAAAGACGCCTCCAAAAAACCAGAGAACTAAGCGATTATAAAGACCAACAAGAACGCATGATTGACCGTCGAATCATTGATGCGACCCAAGAAATACGGAAAGAATTAGCACATAATTTACATAACCACGTTGCAACACCTCTCACACATATCAAACGCTTTATAGAACCGATTTATCAACAATTGAGTTTTGATCCCGAATGGCAAGGCAATCTGATGCAGGCGCTTCAGATTGCCGACAAGGCACATGTCGTTTCTAGAGATATTTCTTACCAACTCAAACCAGAAAAAATTGATTGGATTGACCGTATCAAAATTAGTATGGTGGCCTTGGAAAGGAATAATTTATTGCGGACGAACCTTGCAGTCAAAGGGCTTTCGGAAACAGCTTTTACGAGGATAGAAGGAGAAAAAATCAGTTCCATTATCAGTAATTTACTAAGCAACGTGGACCAGCACTCTAAAGCAACTAAAGTAAATGTAGGTATTACCCAAACCGATGCAAATTTAACTATTGAAGTGGTCGATAATGGAATAGGATTCCGACCTGTGTATGATAAGGGCATCGGATTGGATAGTATCTACGCTGGTGTGCAAGAATTGAAGGGGAAAATTAAGATTGATTCCAAAATAAAGGAAGGTACAACTATCAATATCAATATACCTCTAAGCAATAGAAGTATGGATGCTAAATCGTTGGAGACTTCCAGTATTTTGAGTGCTTGAAGTTAGGTTGTTTAGAATTGGGGATAAAGTTCGGTTGATTTTTGAGTTTACAATCATAAATCTGAAATCATACCTGCCTGCCGGCAGGCAGGCATCTTAAATTATAAATCCATGTAGTTTTTACATGATAGATTTAAGATTTATGAACTGTGATTTATGATTTTTTTGCCCTAGAACAAAACATTCAAGCTGTTGAAAAATACCCCTATTACCTACATCATACTAAACAGCCTAGCTTGAAGTACTTACAAACGAAAAAATAAGTATAAACACCTATGACTGCTAAAGTAAAAATATTTATAGTAGACGACGACAATTTAACAATTGACTTACTGAAAAAGCCCATGCAAGAATCTGGGTTCTTAGATTTTGTAGGTCGTGCTAATAATGGAGAGGAATGTTTGAAAAAACTAGCCAATAAACCCGTCGATTTAGTAATTATGGATGTCAATATGCCCGGTATTGATGGCATTGAAACAGCGACCAGATTATTGGAAATGCGGAAAATGGATGCCCCCAAAATCATTTTTTTGACCGTCCACGGGGATTATGAGTACACCCAAAAAGCTTTTGCTTTAAATGCTTCAATTCTTGGAAAAAACATAGGCATAGTCTATTTTTTAGAAACCATTCAACGCGTCATGCAGGGCGAAATAGTCATCAACCCCAATCCCAATGGCGTCATCAAACAAGATAGTAATGCTAAATTTAAGTTTGTCCTTAAAAATTTATTAAAACCCTTTCAAATTGAAATTGCCAGCTTGATTCACAATGGACATACCGCAGATGAAATTGCCACTAAACTAGATTCCAATGTCCATCACATCAATAATCAGAAAAAAGAAATTTATAAACGTTTAAAACCACTTAAAGATAATATTAATGCGGCTTCCTTGGGTGCTATTATGGAGCGTAGTGGCCTTTGTGAGCCATTAGAATTAAATAATTTAGACACTTTACTTGCTCAAGTTAGAGGTAGATAAATAAATATCTATTATCAAATAATCGCTCCTTTGTGAAAGAATAAGGAGGTAATAAGTTTAAAAAGGAGTTTTTTCTCGCTAAAAAGCTACTTGTTTTACCTCATTAATCTCATTACCTCATTACCTCATTAACCTCATTTCTTCATTAACCTCATTACCTAAAAAGATGTCGATTATTTAGGTAGAGGTACTTACTTGCCTATTAAAATACTTGCTTTTCTTTCTTTTCTCTAAAACAATCAATATAGTGAAAATACTTCTGTTTTTAGCCCTTTGTCCTAAGCCTCCCGCCCTATGCTAAAGACTATCATAAATAGTTCATTAATTACTAATAATAGTAATCATTCAGGTTAATATTAGTCGTATTTTTGATATATCAAAAGATTGAATATAGCATTAGACTTTCCTTCTAATTTAACTTAATCCTCGTAGAGGGCTCAAAAAACCAAAGCAATTTCAGCAAAATTAGAAAAGCTAATCATGTTCCTACCCGATGAATTCATTTTCAAACACGTCTTAATTTTAAAGCCATTAGAACAAGTGGTTCTCTCTCTCTTTTATGAATTGAAAACAGGTACACAAATAATCAATTTTGTTACTAAACCAATTCTTGTATCACTAGGTATCTTAGAACCCCAAAAAACATTTTTGGCTAACACTTACATTGTTCAGTCCTAGTATTCTTATGCTTTATACAGCGTCAGATTAAAAATTGATAAAAAATCCCTGCCTGCGGCAGGCGTAGCTAATTTGATCCGTAGCTCCTATTTTTTTAGCTACGGATT
>CAZXYA010000129.1:0-18573 GCA_964644655.1 uncultured Saprospiraceae bacterium
CGTTGAAATGCTTGGTTGAATGGTGGGCGACACTTTGAAAGTATCGCCCACCATTAGCCAGTACTCCTACTTTTTAGTCTATTCAATCCCCCGAAAGAATCAACTTTCCCTCAACTTCCATACTCTTTAGTGTATTCCTAAATCGACGTACCTGTTCATCCCCTTTTGCCATCACTTTTTTAAATCGGTCTTCGTTTCGCAGGCTATCGAAAAATGGGTCAATTCGCATAAATTTGTGCATAAAAGGTTGGTATTTTACTTTTTCCAACCATTCGTAGGCTTTTTCTTTATCTCCTAAATAGGCGTAAGCGGCAGCCAAATCATACTCTTGGGAGTAGTGGATGGTACCATCTTTAATTTGTGCCAAACATAACTGAAGGTGCTCTTCCATTAATTGCTGTCCCTCCTTTTCTCTACCCGTTTCTAGTAAAATGGCAGCCAAACGATGTCGATAGATATGTTGGTGAGGATTTTCAACGAAACCACTATCAATTCGATTTTGTAAAATGCGATAATATTTTTCTGCCTCCTCGTATTTTTTTGCATAAAAAAGTTGAATCGCATAGCCATCAATAAACCGCAGTCTAGCATTTTCGCCACCTGCTAATTCTAATCTTCGTTTTCGTAATGGGATGGATTCTTCGAAATTACCTTGGGTAAAAGTAAACCATGCCAGCCCTCCGAAACTACCGTCAGCATTAGGGTACAGATGCAGCGCCTTACGGTACAGTTTTTCCGCCTCTAGGTTTAAATCGGCATTGTGATAGATGCCAGCAATATTCAAAAAGGCCGAAAGGTTTCCATCAGGAGTCGCTTTATTTTGTGGGTCAAGGGTGATGGCTTTAATGAGTAAGGGCAATTGTTTTTCAGGAGATTGCTCAATTGTTCCATAGTAGCGAGCCAATAAGATTAAAGCCTCCGGATTATTAGGTGCCAAGTCTAGTGCTTTCTCTACTGCTTGTTTGCTTGCCGAGAAATTTCTTCGTCTCCATTCAATGAATCCTTGATTTACGTAAGCACCATCATTGTAGGGATTCAGTTCAATGGCTTTTTGAGCAAACAAATAACTGGAATCTAAAGTAGTATGGTCCCCGTCGCCTAACCAATATTTTTGATACCAGGTCTCGCTTAATCCTTCATACGCTTTATCTAAAGCTGGGTCAATAGCCAATGCTTGCTCATATTTTTGAATGGCATTATTCAGATGCGACAATACATTCGTTTTTTGATAATCGTTCAAGGCAGCCTCCGCACTCAGTACCATATCGTAGGCATTGATATTCGTACTAATGGTTTTGGTCAATTTGATTTGCTCTTCGGGGGTTAATTTGGCCTTTAGTGCTTGGGTGACCACATTGGCGATTTTGCTTTGAATGGCAAAAATATCAGTTAATTCTTCGTCATAGGTCTCTGCCCATAAATGTTCATCCGTCTTCGCATTGATTAATTGGGCAATAACTCGCACTTTATTATCAGCTCTATAGACTGTGCCTTCTAAAATATGTTCCACCTTTAATTCTTCGGCAATGATGCCAATCGGTTTGGGATTATCTCGATACCCCAAAACCGAAGTCATAGAAGTAACCCTTAGGTTCCCAATTTGCGCTAATTTGCTCCGAATCGCCTCTACGATTCCATCGGCAAAATAAACTTGATTCCCTTCGGGACTCAAATCTCGAAAGGGTAAAATGGCAATGGATTTCTCCATTTGTTCGATATTTTCCTGATTGATACTATTCGCTAGAGCATTTTCCTTTTGGTTGAAAAACCAAGCTAATCCAGCTATTATCGCTGCTAAAACGATTGGAATGCCCCACTTTGGAAAGGAGTTAGTAGGTTTAGGTGTTTCTGGAATTTTAGTAGGCGCTTTGAGTTTTCCTTGCATGTCCGACGTTTTCGGAATCACAAAACCCTCATTGGCCAAGGCAAAAACCTCCATTGATTTATTGACATTTTTAAATTCAAATTCGCCTAGCGATTCCAATTTAAAAACCGTTTGATTGTCAATATCTCTTTTAATTCTTTTTGAAAATAGGACGGAACCTGCTACTCCCAAAGATTCAATTCTGGAGGCAATATTCACACTATCTCCATAAACATTATCCGCTTCAAAAAATACATCTCCACTATGCAAACCTATTCGAACAGGAACTTTAGGCGTCTTCAAAAATAGATTTTGTACTGCTTTAGCACATTGCATGGCATCGACTGCACTATTGAACGTACACAAACAACCATCTCCATAATAATTGATGATTTCCCCATGATGAAGTAGTACCTGTTCATTTAAAGTATTGCGAAATTTTTCAAGATTTTGGCGAGCTTGAACCTCATCCGTTTGCATTAGAGAAGTGTAACCGACAATGTCGGCAAAGAGGATGGCGGACAGCCTTCTGTTTTTTGAGGTGGACATCTAGTAAAAATGTTGTTGTATTAGGTGTAGTTTCTATATTTTCAACAAGATACAAAAACTAGGTAAAATTGTGGTAGGTTACTTAGGGAATGGGCAAGTTAAGGTTGTTTAGATAGAGAGACTAGCATTATTTGTTCAAAAATCTGGATTATTTTGACAGGTTATTTGATTTATCAGAAATTTCCACCTTGGTAACAATATTTTGAAACCATAAGATAATATTTTTAATTAAGATTGTATCTTCTAGAACTATTCCTTATTTTTATAAACTCATGAGAACACTACACTTAAACAAACTAAAGCAAGGACTTCCTGTTATTTCAAAAAATAGAGGTGCAAATATGGCAGAAGCTATTGCATTTTGCTTGACTATGCAGGGATTTAAATCAGGTGTTACGCTAAAGATTGAAGGTGATTTTAAAGAAGAATTTCAGTTGATTTGGACAGATATAATTGATGAAGATATAATAAAATCATGGCAGGATTGGAAAGAAGCAAGAGAAGAAGGAGCTATGGGATTAAGCATTTTGGTGTTAATGGAAATTACCAATTATAACTATTTTGAACGTTCTCATCAAACTACAGGTTATGATTTTTGGCTAGATATAGTTGAGGGAAAAGATTGGCGAAATACTTACAGGCAAAAATTAGCAAAGCTTGAAATTTCTGGTATTTGGAAAGCAACAAAGTCAAATACTATAAATATGAGAATTTCCCAAAAATTAAAACAGGTTAAAAAAGTAAAACTGGAAGAAAAATTACCCGTTTTTATAGCTGTCATTGAATTTGCAACACCTAAAGCAAAAATTATAAAAAGATGAGTGCAAGTACTGAATTACATCATAAGTCCTTGGAATTTTCTGATGAAGCTATCATAGCTAAAAGAAAAGGAAATACGGAAGTTGCCAAAATCTTATTTGAAAAAGCATTTTGGTTAGAAAAAGCGGCTGTTTGGGAAATGAAAAAAGAAGCGAACATTCCTTTTTCTAGATTGGTTATGATACGAAGTGCAGCTGCTCTTGCCTATAAAGCAGCACTTTATCAAGAGGCTTTAAAATTAATTGCCCTTGGATTAAAAGAATATCCAGAGCATATTGCACTTCCAGAATTAGAATCAGTTTTAGCTGCAGTAACTAAAAAAATGCCAGAAGTTCACTTAAAAACCTATTCTTTAAAAGGGATATTAACAGCAGCCAATGCTCATGAACATGAAATAAAAGTTGAAACGGATAGTTCCCCTCAAATATATTCTATCCTTGTTCCTGCTGCCATGATGGATGATATCGTTCGTTCTTATTGGAAAAATGAAGTATTAATTAATATAACTTCTTATTCAGAAGGCGTTATGATTTTAGATAGTATTCGTTTAGCGGCATAATTATAATCTCCTTATCAAAAGAAAACGCTTTAAAAATAAATTACCCCGTGACAGGAAGTCACAGGGTAACATTTTTTTAAATTTATGATTTAGGGCATTTACTTCAATATCACCCCAACCCCATTTTCCGTCAACATCTTTGTAAATGCTACTAATTCTCCTTCTTTCAACGCATCATACTCTTTTTGCACCGCTGCCAATCGCTCCTTCAATAGTTGATGTACTTCCCGATGCGGGTCAGCAGGTGGGAAATCTGCACTAGCAATGGTGCCGCCCAAATAATTAATCCGTTCTGCCAATCGGACGGGATAACGCACTTCATCTTGCCCTGTGCCTGTATATTTTAATTGAATCAATTTACTTTCTACATTGATTAACAGCGTATCCATATTTGCCGTTGCCTCAATCAAATCAGCTGGCTTTTTTAAAGCAGTCATCGTTGCTTTTAAATTGCCTAATTGTACCCGCATGATTTCGATTTCATTGACTATTTTAGCAACGGTGGTCATGTCTTTTTGCAAATCTTTGAGAATAGTCGTTTGTGCTTCGATATCAGCTAGACTTCCTTCTGAATGTGGGTCTTTTAAAACTTCTACTTCTTGGATTTTGGTATCGGTGCCTGCTTCTAAATGTACTTTATATTTGCCTGGAGGGACTAAAACACTAAATGGTTGAATCAATGGATTATGATTGCCCTTTTTACTCACCACAAACCAATCTGCGTATAAGGGTTTATTCCGCAAAACAATCGGTTCATTCGGCTCGTCTTTTAAATCCCACATCACTCGATTGATGCCCGATTTTCCTTTATGTTTTAAAGTACGTACCGTATCACCAGCCATATCTACAAGGTGAATTTTGACACTATCATTTTTTTCACTTAACCAATAATTTAAACTAGCACCGTAAGCAGGGTCTTTGCCAAAAGAGGGTTCTGGAAAAAATTGCATATTAGACGTAACTGGTCGGAAACGGTAAGCCCGTTTTGGCGCAAATAAATGGGCTTTCGTTTTGGTTAAATCTGCTGTTAGTTGTTGCAATGGCGTAATATCATCCAATATCCAAATACCTCGGCCATAAGTTCCAATCACCAAATCATTATAATGCTCTGGAATATCTAACCAATACATCGGCGTATGTGGCAGATTACTCATGAGAGATTGCCAAGATTGCCCATCATTAAAAGAAACAAATAATTTGGTTTCTGTCCCTAAATAAAGTAAGCCTTTTTTGACGGGGTCTTCTCTTATACAGCGGGTATAATTTAAGCCCGTATCTTCAATGCCATTGGTGATTTTTTGCCAAGATTGCCCATAATTACTGGTTTTATAAACGTAAGGTTTAAAATTACCTACTTGGTGAAATTCAATGGTTAAATAAGCTTTTCCTGCATCCCATTTGGAGGCATCAATATTTCTAACGACCCCATCTTTTGGTAAATTAGGAATGTTTTTCGTCACATTTGTCCAAGTTGCCCCGCCGTCTTTGCTTACTTGCACTAAGCCATCATTTGTACCCACCCAAAAGACCCCTTTTTGCACAGGCGATTCCTCGAAGGCATAAATCACATTGGCATATTCCACATTAATATTATCCCCCGTTAATCCACCAGAAAAACCTTGTTTGCTTTTATCATTTAAGGTTAAATCTGGACTGATGACTTCCCAAGTTTGTCCTTTATTGGTTGTTCTATGCACATGTTGACTAGTAACATAAACGGTGTTATTATCATGTGGAGAAATCAATAAGGGGAAGGTCCATTGGAATCGAAATTTAGCATCTGACGCAGGATGCCCTACGGGAAACTCAGGCCAAACTTCCACTTGTCGATATTGCCCTGTATTCACATTATAGCGTGTAACAATACCACCTAAAGGGCCCATGCCCGAAGCACTTGACCAGACAATATCCGAATTGGTTGGGTCAGGCGTAGCAAAGCCACTTTCGCCACCTCCTATATCTCGCCATGCACCCGTTGGTATCATGCCTGCTCCAAAAAAGCCACCTGTTCGAGTATTACTTGGCCCTCTCATGGCAGGACCATCTTGTCGATTGGTTAAGACATTATAGGGAATAGCATTATCGGTCGTTACATGATATAATTGGGCAACGGCTAATTGCGTTCTACGCCAATCTTTGCCTCTATTTTGAGAAATAGATAAACCACCATCACCTACGACTATCATTCGATTGCCATCCGTTGGGTCAATCCACATTTCGTGATGGTCCCAGTTCGGTTGTCCCGTTGGAGAGCCTGGTTCTAAGGTTTTACCTGCATCAATACTTCTAGAAAAACCAGCCCAAATAAAATAAATTTCATGTGGATTATCAGGAGAAGCAGCACAACGAGTATAATAGGCTTGTCTGCCACCCATATCTCGATTAGAATTCACTAGTTTCCACATTTTTCCATTATCATCAGAGCGCCATAATTCGCCACTTTCGGTTGGTTTGCCATCTAAAGGGACGCCGTCTCCTGTTTCAATCTGGGCATAGACTCTTCCTTTTTGGGCAGGGGTCATCGCTAAAGCAATTTTACCAACAGGTAGTTTAGGTAAGCCTTTGCTTAATTTAGTCCAAGTTTTGCCACCATCGGTTGATTTATGCACGCCACTACCGGGGCCGCCACTCGTTCTATTCCAAGTCTTTAATTTTAATTCCCAAGTACCCGCAAATAAGATTCTCGGATTATGTGAGTCCATGACCACATCAGAAGCCCCTGTATTTTCATCGACAAATAAAGTATGTTGCCAAGTTTTGCCGCCATCTTCGGTCATAAACACCCCTCTTTCTTTTTGGGGGGCATAGCCATGTCCTACTGCTGCGACATACACAACATTCGGATTATCAGGATGTACCACAATTCTACTAATCCTACCTGTTTTTTCTAAACCAATTTGTTCCCAAGTATCGCCGCCATCCATAGATTTCCACATGCCATTTCCTAACGAAACATTAGAACGAATAAAACTTTCGCCTGTCCCTGCATAGATAATTTCTGAATCGGAAGGCGCAATTGCCAAAGCACCAATGGCATGAACTGGTTTATCATCAAAAATGGGTTTCCACGCAATGCCGCCGTCTATAGATTTCCAAATACCGCCCGTTGCTGCACCGACATAATAGGTCAGCGGGTCGCCGGGAATGCCTGCTACGGAAATGATTCTATTGCCGACAGGACCGACGTGGCGATATTTTAGTTGGGCGATCTGTTCTTTTTCAAGGGTTTGGCTTTGTGCTATTGGTGGGTTACTAAAGAAACTGATTAAAAAATTGAGTAGTAGGAGTACCAGAAAGGTGTGCCTATTCATATTTTTGTTGGTTTTGATGATTAGGAAATGAAGAGCTAAGGTAAGGATTTAATAATACTTTTTTAAATAGAGGTAGGACTTAAAGGGGACTCTCTAAGAAAAGTTCCCTTATCTCGCCTGAGCAGCGGAACTTGTGCCGTTGAAGAGAAACTTTAGTCGTAGCAGTGAAAGACGATAATCCTCTTTGTAGGAGAAAGCCCCATAGCCATCAAATTAAGAGCGTTTGGGGTGAAAAAGATACAAATGTGGACGGTGCGCTGCACCTTAACAAGGGTAAAACTAGCCTAAAAGGGATACAAATATGGACGGTGCGCTGCACCTTAAGGCTTACTTGTAGCCTCAATGATACAAATGTAGACGGTGCGCTGCACCTTAAGGCTTACTTTTAGCACCAATGATACAAATGTAGGCGGTGCGTTGCACCTTAGCCATAGGGGCGACCACATTTGTATAAAACCAAGCTTTTGCTTCCTATAAGGTGCAGCGCACCGACCACATTTTTCCTTAGCTTGCTTGAGGGCTATGGGAGAAAGCCCTTCTATTCTTATAATGAAATAGTCTCAACAAGCTCTTTTGAATGCTCCCCATAAAAATACATTTTCATCAAGCCTTTATTTTTTACATCTATGGTCCCTCTATATAAAAAAGATAGTTTTTCTTTTAATTGCTGGTAGATATTTTCTGAGACATTAATTTTATTGGGTTGGCAATTGGCTTCCATTCTAGCCGCTACATTAACGGTATCGCCCCATATATCGTACTGAAATTTTGTTTGCCCAACGACTCCTGCTACAACGGGGCCACTATCAATCCCTATTCTGATTTGGAAAGGAACTATATCTTTAGGAGGATTGGCGGCAGTTTGTGTAATAAATTGTACTATTTCTGAAGCAGCATTGAGGGTGTTTTTGACAATGACATCCTTACTTTTTCCTTCTGTGTGGAGACCACCTGCACACATATAGGCATCTCCCATGGTTTTTATTTTTTCTAGTTGATTTTTGGCAATAATGGTATCAAAACGCTTGAAATAATAATCTATGCTAGAGACAATGATTTCAGGAGAATGAAAAGCAGCTTTTTTAGTAAAGCCTACAAAATCAGTAAATAAAACGGTTACGTCATCATATTTTTTAGGCTGAACGACCCCATTCTTTTTCAATTCTTCTGCTGTTTCTGGAGGCAATATATTTTTTAATAAATGATCGGATTTATTTCTCTCTTCAGAAATTATTTTATTTTTCTTTCGTGCATATTGATACATATAAGCAACGCCGCCAAGGAGTGCGATAAGGAATAAAGCAATGGCAGAAAAGAAATTTCTTTGTAGCGTAGCTTGTGTCAATGCTTGATTTTTAATTTCATTATCTGCATTTAAGAGGGCGATTTCTGTTTCTCTTTTTTCTAGATTAAATTCTAGTTGTAAATTGGCAATTTTATCATTTTTTTCAATATTATATAATTCCCGAGTTACACTAAGTAAACTATCTTGTGTAGCAAAGGCGTTTTTATAATCTCCTACTGCTTCATAGGCATTTTTTAACCCTTTATAGTTTTCTAGCATATCTATATTTACCCCAATTGCTTGACCAAGTTGAGCTGCTTCTTCATAAGCGGTAATGGCAAGGGGGATTTTTTGGATGGCGTAATACGCATTTCCTAAAGTAGTTAATGCTCTTTGCTTAAAACTTTTACTATCATTCTTATCCGCTATGGCATATCCTTCTTTTGCTTCTGAAATGGCCTTAGCATATTTTTTTTGCAAATGATAAATATAACTAGAAGCAATCATAGCTTCGGGTAGGCTTGGATCTTGTAATTTTTCAAATAACACTTTGGCTTCTGTTACATGATCTAATGCTTTATCTAATAAATTCATATTTCGATAAACCTCACTTAAATTCATAACGACGGTAGCAATGCCTTTTTCATAATTAATGGCTCGACACATCACCAAAGCTTCTTCGTAATATTTTTTGGATAAGGCGAATTCTCCCATGTTAGAATAGACGGCCCCTATATTTTGTAGAGCGGTAGCTTTTCTAAAATCATCCTTATTTTCTTCTGCAATTCTTAGCGATTTAAGATGGTAATCTATAGATTTAGGATATTCTCCTGTTGAATTATAGACGCCTCCTATATTGCCTAATAAATTACTAATTCCCTTGAGATGATTGATTTGTTTAAAAGCAGCGAGAGATGCAAACCAATAACTTAAGGTTTCCACAAAATCTCCTTTATAGTAATAACCAATACCAACATTTTTTAACATATATCCCTTTCGTTCTACATCATTAATCTTTTCGGCGAGTGCTGCTGCTTGTTTGGCGTAAACAATAGAGGAATCTATTGCTGTGCCTAAAGTAGCTCTGGATAACTGACCTAAAACATCTATTCTAGTCGTATCCGTAAGATTTGTTTGAAGTAAATGGCGGAGGCTATCATTTGCCTGTAGGGAGTTGGTGATTCCTTGTAGAAAAAGAAAAAAGAAGAGCAGTTTTATAGATAGGTATTTTGATGGAAAGACCATATTCCAAACCCATGATGTAATTTTTCTCATAGTATAATTGTCTTAACAGAAGCCATAGCACCTCCATGTATTTATTTGTAAAGTGTAGTTATTTCTGCCCTTAAAGGTAAGTATTTTTTTTATGGAAAATCTGGATTATTTCGACAATTCTTTTGAGAAACTTTAATTTTATTGGAAATTTGTTCAAATATCTTATTCGAATTCCTTATCTGACTTGTAATATTTGTCCAATACTGAGCGTAGAATTTTTGGAAATAGCATTGAGTTTACAAATTTCTCTTAGTCTGATGTGGTATCTGCCAGCTATATGAGAAAGCGTATCTCCTCTGCGTACTCTGTGGTATCTGGGTTCAGCATTTTGAGCAGCAATGGCATCTGTTTCTGTGAAGAGAGGTGTTACTTTACTGTTACGATAGGAACTGTGGAATCTTGGAGATTTCCATTCATTGGTTACCCATAAATCTGAACCTCGAATCGTTTGACTACCATCAAAATTAAATACATATTGTGGGTGAATACAGACGCCTTTATAACGCACTTCTAGATGTAAATGACTTCCTCGACTATTGCCTGTATTGCCGCCAAATCCAAGAAGTTGCCCCTCAGCAATAAGATCATTCGGTTCTACTGCATATTTGGATAAATGGGCATATACGGTTTCTACTTCATTGGCGTGTCGTACAACAACGGTCTTACCATGTCCTCTGCTATATCCTACAAATCGAACCTGCCCAGGCAAAACCGAAAGCACACTATCGCCCGTAATAAGGTCGAGGTCTAAACCTCTATGAGGACCTCTTCGTCTGCTTCCAAATCTCGATGTGACAATAATATCGCCATTGACTGGATGTGTAAAGGTAGTTTGGTCAAATTCAATTTTGAAAGGTGTGGATAAGACTATATCCCTATATGGATTGACTCGGTCTGATTGCCAATAGTCGGTAGAAGAATCGTGACTGATGTAATTTTTTTCTGGAAGGGCTGCTTTAATGCTAAGCCTAGAAAAGAGGTTATATTCCGACTGACTTATGAATTCTTTCGTTTTTTTATTACGGTAAGAAACTTTGCCATCGAGTACGACTTTTTCAAAAAATACATCAGCAGCCCCTTTACTTGCAAAAAGCGAATCTTCAACTTGACTATAGCTAAAACTAGGAAATAATAAAACTAGGCATAGATTGAAGAAAACTATTAAATGCTTATAGGTGGTATAGGTAGACATATTTTCCAAGTAATCTTTTGTGTGTGATAATCAGCTATAATTCCGCAGTTAATCACAAACATACATAGGACTCTTATGTATAATGCAAACCATTATTATTTTAACATAATCTTAACAATTTATTTCTTCTAGTTTAATCAAATTTTATCTTGATAAAACACTAGTCTTTAATTCTTTCCAAAGCCTTAATACAAGCCATCACTTCCTCTTCCGTACTAATAATACAGGGCGTCAAACGAGCGTAAACCGTTTTATAAGGTGTTGTACTAGCAATAATATTCATTTTATGAAGCTTCTCCACAACGGCTTTTGGTTTTAAACCTTCTATTTCAAAACTATTGATACCCGAAGATAGGGTAGTGGTCATAGGTGTATGCAACTTAACATGCTTAATGTTTTGTATGCCTTCCTTGAGCAGGGTGCTTAATTGATGCGTTCGATTTTGGATTTTTGCTTTGCCAATAGTTAGATGGAATTCAAAAGCTTCTTTTAATGCCCAACGATGTTCAAAGGAATGAAAACCACCTGGCGTTATTTTAGAATAAAAATTTAAGGGTGCTTCGGGCATGACATTCATCCACATATAATACGCCACACTAAATGGGGGGATCGTTGGCTGTACCATATCCCAAGCAGCCTCTTTTGCCCAAATAATGCCTGTTCCTCTTGGTCCAAATAACCATTTATGGGTGCCTGCTACCAAAAAATCACAACCCAAATCGGTTACATTAATGTCCTCTACGCCAAAACCATGAACCCCATCTACACAAAAATAGATACGGTTGGATGCAGCTCTATTTTTATTAGCTTCTTTGATAACCGCAGACATTTCTTTGATGGGTAATTTTACCCCTGCATTAGAATGGACAAAGGTAACGGCTACAATTCTAGTTTTAGATTGAATAGCTGCTTTTAGGCGATTGACTATATCAGCTATAGTTGTTTGACTGGCTGCTTCATACAGATTAATTCTTCTGACGGTTGCGCCCGTTCGTTGGGCAGCAAAATCTAAGGATTTCTCGGTAGAATAATGGCAATGAGTCGTACTTAAAATTTCTTCTCCTTCTTTTAGTTTTAAACCTGTATACAGCAAAGATAAACCCATAGTTGTACTATCGGTTAGTGCTATTTCCCCCGGCTTTGCGCCTAAATAAGTTTCGGCTGCTTTTAAGACCGCCCTTGTATAGGTCACAAAATTAGACTCATAATATTCTACTGGATTATCATCTAAACCCTTTCTATATTTTTCAATGGCCGCTCGAACGCTCGACGGATGCGAAGCCAACAGAAACTGCGCCATTTGTATTTTACTGGTGTCTAATTTGAAATCTGCTCTTATGGTTTCCCATTCATCAAGCGGCAATACTTTTTGAGCAGAAGCAGATAAGGGCGGTGTGACGGTGGCTAAGAGTGCGCTTGCACCTGTTTTGGCAATGAAATTTCTTCGGTTCATCATTATTGTAGGTTTTTAGTTTTGTTATGTTTATTTAGAGTAGAGATTAGAGACCATTTCATTGAGAGAGTAGAGACTGAGTAAGAGCTAATTCTGGGGTTTTACTCCTTAAAATTCTTCAATTGCCCTGATTTAAGTCTCTATTCTCGACTCTCTGTTCTCTATTCTAATTTATTATTTATTTCAAATTTACGTCCATATCCAGTAAAAATAGCCAGCAAGATGATTAGCCAAATCACAATCGGATAAAAAGCCATCGAAACAAGATCAATAGCACTCGGAACGACCACAAAATCATAGCTTTTTTGCAAAGGGGTAATCGTCATAATCATCAACATGGGCCAAACGTGCCAAGGAATAACATAACTTAAACCATTAGCAACAGCATCTAATATATTCGCCCGACGACAAGGATGAATATTGTGCTTTTGTCCCAATTCATTGATAACAGGACCAGCGATGACGGTGATTCTAGTAACTAAACCAACTAAGATAAAACTCAAAATCGACCCTAATCCTAGCATGGTCAATTCTGTATTTCTAGGGGTATTGGTCATAGAATTGGCTAGTTTGGAAACCATCAAATCTATTAAACCATAATGGCGCAATAAACCATAACCACCCATCATTAAGACAATTAACATGACGGTATCCACATTGGATTGAACACCATCCGACAAGATACCTGTAATTTCTCGATTTTTAATAGCAAATACTTGTTCTAATGTAATTAATTGAGCCGCTAAAGCGATAATTAAACCAGAAAAAACACCATAAGTAATGGATTGAAAAACAGAACCCCCTTTAACCGCTGTCCAAATGACGACAATCATCGGCAAAATCATAATGAGCCCTTTGGGTTGAAGGGCTTGTTCGTTGGCTGGATTGGCTGCTACCGCTGTTTCGCCTGACCATATACCGGCCACTAAATAAAAAAAACAAGTAATTAAAAAAGCGGGAATCACATATTTCATTCGTGCCCGAACCACTTCACCGACTTCCGCCGCTCCTTCTTTAAATTTATATCGTTGGGTCATGCTACTAATCAACGTGGTATCAGAAACGGGGGAAAAATGGTCTCCTGTTGCTGCCCCACTTAGAATAGCTCCTGCTGCCAAGCCTGGCGAAACGCCTAATTGTAAGGCTACAGGATATAAAATAGGCGTCAATATAAAAATTACCCCAACTGAAGTCCCCATGGCTGTTCCTAAAACAGAGCAAATCACATAAGTAAATAGCGTGAAAATTATGGGTCCAGTATTCAGTATATTCGCTAACCAAATCACGCCTTCTCCCAAATTGGAAACGGTCAATAATTCAGCATATACGCCGACGATTAAAAAGAGGGCAAAAGCCAGTAATCCCGTCGGATCCCCTAATGCATTGATAACGACCTCCCAGTATTCTTTTTTATTTCTTGCAAAAAGAGAGCCCAACATTAACCCTATTACTCCACCTGTAATCATCACTTTTGCTGAAAAGACCCCTAAAAAAACTAGGACAACGGCAGGGACGACCATTACTAATAATGGCAGGGCTGCCATCCAAGGACTTAGGTAAAAGGCGTTTTTCGTAATGTTTTTTTCTGTCATTATTGGATTTTATTTGAATCTGGTAGTAAAGCCTTTAGGCTTTCCCGTCAAAGACCTTTAGGTCTGTCTAAGGATATGTTTCTAGCCTGTTCAGCACTACGGAGATATAGGAAGCTACCCATCCGCTTGCGGTTCACAAACAGTGTTTGTTCATCCGTATTTTTCTAGGGCAAAAAATCATACCTGCCTGCCGATAGGCAGGAATCACAGTTCATAAATCTTAAATCTGTCCCGTAAAAACTACATGGATTTATGATGTATGATTTCAGATTTATGATTTTTTTCGCCCTTTCAAAAATCAGGAGAACTTTATCTTATATTCTGAACAGCCTAACCTGAAGGCTTTAAACCATCTCTATCAACTTCATTTTCCCGGTCGCCCCATATTCCATTTTTAAAGTCCCTTCCTCGAATAAAGTAATGACTGCTTTAAAGCGTAATTTACGTTGTATGATTGCTTCTAGTCGGGATTTTAAATCTGCTTTTGCCGTAACCGTTGGATTACCCACACATTCTACTTTTACTTGTAATGGCGGTTCAATAACAGGCGAAGTGGAATTTTTAACGATGCGCACATTGCCTGTCACTTCACCCTTAAATCCTAAAATAACATCTCGAATAGCAGAAGGAAAAACGTTTACTCCTTTGATTAATAGCATATCATCGACTCGCCCTAAAATGCTAATGCGAATGCCAGGCAAACCACAGGAACAAGGAGTTAAATTAATCCGTACATTATCGCCATCCATAAAACGGATTAAGGGGCCACATTCTCTTTCTAAAGCGGTATATACCAATTCGCCTTCTGCGCCATGTACCATCGGCAAAACTGTCTTGGTCGAACGGTCATATAATTCCATATAAGCATGGTCTGGTGCTATAAAATGCATACCAGCATGCGCTTTACAAGAAGTGAAAATTGGATTTAAACAGCCTGTGCCGCCAGACATATCGAAGACATCTGCCCCTCCAAATCCATCAGAAATTTCTTTGGCTATTTCTGGAATACTTCCACCGGGTTCTCCATAGACAGATATAGATTTCACCCCTTTATTGGTCAAATCTACATTCATTTCCGTTTGTGCTTTTTTGATAAGCAATCGAGCAAAGGAAGGCGTACAAACAAGGGCATCAGGATAAGTTAACCCAATCATTTCTACCACTTTTGCAGCACCCACTAAACCGCCGATTGGAATAACATTCGCCCCAAAATTTTGCAAACAATCAATCGTAGGAATCCCTGCTACCCACATACTCATTACCCCCGCCATCAACACTTTATCTCCTTTTTTTAGTCCCGTCATTTGTGCCATTCGGGCAAAATTCTTAAACATAATCGACCGATCAAAGGCAGTATGTCCTTGAAAACTAGGCGTACCTGTTGTACCAGAAGAAGCACTCATTCGATTGACGGCTTTTATATCACAAGTCAAATGCAGCCCTAAAGGGTGATTGTATTTAGCTAAAGATTGTGCCTGACTTTCTCGTTCTTCGTATTTATCGAAAGTGGGATATTTTTCAAACTCTTTTAATGATTGTAATTGATGTGGATTGACGCCTGCTGCTTTAAATTTTGCTTTATAATAAGGCGAATTATCGTAGACATAAATTAATTGCTTTTTCAGTTTTTTTAACTGTAAGGCTTTAATTTTTGGATTATTTATATCTAGTAGTTCCTGTAATGCTTTAAGTTTTGTAGCTGTCATTATTTGTATTTTAGGAGTCAGGGGCGAGAAGTCAGGCGTCAGATTTGTCCTATAAAACCTGACACCTGACACCTAATACCTGACACCTCTCTAATTATTCCCCTTTAAAAATAGGTTTTCGTTTTTCTAAAAATGCCTGAATGGCTTCCTTTGCGTCATTCGTTTCTAGCAAGGCTTTCCTTTTTGGAGTAGCTACTGCTTCTCCTTCGCCAAAAGTTCTATACCGACTGCGGACGGCTACTTCTTTGGTAATTCTTACCGCTAATGGTGAGGATTCATTGATTTTATTGGCCCAGGCTAATGCTGCTTCTAAAGCTTTTCCTGTAGGTACGACTTTATTGACTAAACCTGTTCGATAGGCCCAAGCAGCATCTCGTTTTTCGCCTAATAATAAGAGTTCTAAGACATTGGAAACGCCCATTTTAGTAGCACCATGTATAGCTGCATTGACTGCTGGAATCCCCATTTTAGCTTCGGGTAAACTAAACACACAAGTTTCTTCTGCTATCCGCAAATCACAGCCCAAAGCAATACTTAACCCTTCGCCAATACAATAGCCATGCAAGGCGGCAATAATGGGTTTATCACAATAATATTCTCCTTCTAAATCTATCGAAAATTGGTTTAAAATTTCCGCTTGTTCTTGGGGTGTTTGATTTTCCATATCTATCGGAATCGTCGTAATATCGACTCCCGCAGAAAAGGCTTTTTCTCCGTTGGCATGAATCACACAAACCCAAGCATTCTCATCTTTCCTAAAATTAGCCATCGCTTCATTAAAGGCTTGATACATGGCAGGAGTGAAGGTATTCATTGCCTCAGGTCGATTGAGGGTAATAATGGCTATTTTATTTTCTACTTTATAATTAATAATAGGCATTGATGTAAAAATATTGGGTTGAAAGGCTAGGGAATTTCAGATTTATTATCAAAATCTAAATGTAATAAATCTTTTAAAAAGAAAGGTGCTTTTGGTGGTAAGAGTCTAAATAAATTAAAATGAAAATTGAAATGAAAATTAAAAATTTGCCTTTCGATTTCATCTAATTTAAGCCTCCATTCGGAGGGAATAGGAAATCAACGAATTATCGACCTTTCAAAATATGGACACAAGTTGGTTTTAAAATTTACGTAAGCGTCTTAAGCCATTAATGCAGTTGCCTGTACTTCTGATATGGTTTGCGTTCTAGCTTTAGCAATCCTAGCAAATCTTTTCTTAAACTGATCTTGTGAGTAAAGTTTAGAAGTATCTCTTTCTAAGCCAAAAGGTAGTACGTCTGGGTATAAAGCATTGTTTCTGCACTTATTTGTCCTACTAATGCCATCATCTTATTCATTTGGTCTTCTACTGCTTCCCAAACGGAAGGATCTTCATGTGCCCAATCAATTGTTTTACCGATGGCATTATCGAGATTGCCAAATAGTTTTATTGCCAATTTATCAGATAAAACAATTGCTTGCTTATCATCTAATAAAGTGGATTTATCGCCTGCTAAAATGGACCAAGAAAATAGCTTGAAATAATCTTGTTCTACCAATTGTCCGATGGCTTTCATTTTTTGATCGCCTTCGGTAATGATGCCTTTTTTTACATCAAACCAAGAATCACCAATGACATTGGAAGCGAGTTCAATTTCTGGAATTTCTGCTTTTAAGGCCCTTGCCAACTGACTTGGAGTACTCGTTTCGGTCAATAACCCATCAGCTGTTGGGTAGTTTTCTTTCACGACAAAAAGCCGTTCTTGGTTAACAAAAAAGCTATCCATTTTCAGTTCCTCATTCACCCATAAATAAATCATCAAGGTACTTGCCAAACCAATGGACAAACCAATTAAATTGATTAAAAAGGCACTTTTGTATTTTCTGAAACTGCGCAAAGTAATAAGTAAATTATGTCTAAACATAGCTGGGTGTATAAGTTGGTTCTTTATTGTTATTGGTCGAATTAGATTCGGCCGAAAAAGTGAAAGCACGGCAAGAAAGAACTGCCAATTGGCTTTTCGTTGACTATTTACGCCTCTAAAACGCTCGTATTTTTCCATTAAATCCCCCTCAATGTCTTCTGCATAATCGGGATGACAGAACCAGCGAAAGAAACGCAAGGTATTCTTGGGTGGACGATACTTAGGTTCGTGTTGTTTATTCAAATCTATTGATGATTTTAATGGCGTTTATCCGATTTGCTAAATTTTCAGAATTTAGTAAATCTCCAATTATAGGAAGCTAATAATTTAAGATTTACTAAATCGTTGAGATTTAGCAAATCAATAACTTGGAATTATTCTGATTGCAAAGCACGAATAGGATTAATCACCGCTACTTTAACCGCATAAAATCCAACAGTCAAAAGCGTAATCAACACGGTAATGCCAGCAGCAAATAGAAAAACACCAAAACCCAAATCGATGCTAAAAGAAAAATTGCTTAACCAATCTTGCATTATCAAAAAGGCAATGGGGGTTGCCACCAAAAAAGCAATTAAAATCAAGACAATAAAATCCTTTGAAAGGAGGTAAACTAAGTTGCTCATTTCTGCGCCCAATACCTTTCGGACGCTAATTTCTTTTAATCGCCGCTGTACCGAGAAAATAGATAATCCTAATAAGCCGATGCCTGCTATAAAAAGGGCGAAGGCAGTAAACAAAAGAGATAATTGACTGATGGCCTGCTCGCTTTTGTACAATTTTTCGTAAGTCGCATCTAAAAAGTGATATTCAAAAGGGAAATCTGGATTTATTTTCACCTGCACTTTTTCCATAGCCGTAATGGCTTCCGTTGTTTTTCCAGGTTGCGTTCTTAAAAATAGGTTTTCATTCCAATCGGGTCGAACTAGCATAATAATTGGATTAATATCGGAATATAAAGAAGCGGAATTAAAATCTTTGACGACGCCAATAATTTGTCCTGTATTCCCCCAAAAACTTAATTCTTCCCCAATAGCATTATCAAATCCCATCACTTCCATAGC
>CAZXYA010000130.1:0-18492 GCA_964644655.1 uncultured Saprospiraceae bacterium
GGCGAGGGAAAACACTAACAAACTTTTTTGACGGTGTACTTACCAACTCAGCTAAACCAATTTTAATGCCATATCTTTTCCAGTAACTCAATCACTTGTATTATGATTATTTTAGAGCCTGTTGGGAGTTTGTTTTTGGAGATAAAAAAGACGCTTTTTTAGCCCAAAGAATCAATTTGTTGGCTTAGTCCGCCATTTAAAGAAAAGGAAGGAGCGTAATTAAGCAATCGCTTTGCCTTTGTAACATCTGCACAAGTAATCGGAACATCCCCTAGTTGTTCATTTAAAAAGTCAATTTTACTATTTATTTTCAGCTTTCGTTGAATTATTTGAACCAGATCAAGAAGTTTTACGGGTACTCCATTCCCCAAGTTGATAATTTCAAAATTAGATTTATCATAACCAATAGCAGATTTTATGCCCTGAATAATATCTTTGATATATACATAATCTCTTTTGCTACTACCGTCTCCATAAAGAGTAATTGGTATTCCCTTTATACTATTTTTGCAAAATTTATGAATGGCTAAATCAGGTCTTTGTCTAGGCCCATAAACGGTAAAAAACCTGAGTGCAACAAATCGAATACCATATAAGTGGCTGTAAACACGTCCAATCATTTCTCCGTTTATTTTAGTGACAACATAAGGACTAATTGGCTGGAGTACAAAATCTTTTTCCGACCATGGGAAATTTTCATTTACTCCATAGACACTGCTTGAAGAAGCAAAAACAAAATGAGGAATGTTTTTTTTAACCGCTAAATCCAGCATTTTTTGAGTTCCTTGAGTATTTACTATTTGGTATTCTTGAGCATTCTTTATACTTGGGCGAACCCCTGTTTTGGCTGCCAAGTGAATAATAACATCATAAGTATTTAATAATTCATGTTGAAAATTTTCAATTTCATTTATATCTCTTTCTAAAAGTAAAAAATTGGGATGACGAATTACTTTTTTTAAATTTTCTTCTTTAATTACTCTACTATAGTTGGCATCAAAATTATCAATGCAGGTAACGTGATGCCCCTCCTTTATTAAGTTTTCCACCAAATGGCTTCCAATAAAACCTGCTCCTACAGTTATCAAATAGGAATTCATAATTTTTTGTTTTATAGCTTTTAATTCTAAACGAACTCGTTGCTCTCCGTAATAAAATCTTCTATCAATAGCTCCACTAATTTTTTGAAGAAAACTTACTACTTAGTAACAAGTAAATAATAACTTCATCATTTCGCCGATAATCTTTTGCACCAATACATCGTTATTTTTCTTAGCAATAGCGGTGCTATTCCTGCAAAAAATGCCTCGTCTTGGCACAAAATATTTATCTCCAAATGGCGAACTTATTTTTTGCTCGTTACTTAGTAATGACTAGCCTTTTATTCCATTTTAAGAATGAGGTGCAAATAGTACTCAAAAAAGCTCCAATATTATTGGGCATAACTTGTTCAAAATTAACACGAGGGGTCATTAACAGTAGAATGACTTGGTCATTGAATTGCTGCTTGGTATTGACTATTTGGCGTTTATTTCGGAGAATCCAAATAAGAGCGGAGAATTTTGCTTTAATAGCCCTTGGTCCTTGCAAAAAAGCAAATCCCCAAACAATTAATTCGTCCAATAATAAAGCAAGAGCGAGTTTCTTACGAGATTGCCAGCTTAAACACTTTAGTAAAGTGGTATGTCGATTGCGTTCTATCCAATACAATTTTTTAGGATTCATTTGAAATTGATATTGATGATATACTATCGAATTAGGAGCTAATTTTATATCAAACCCAGCTAATTTAACTCGCCACGATAAATCTACATCTTCGTAGTAAATAAAGTACGTCTCATCAAATCCACTTACGGATTCATAACAGGCACGACGCATGGCAAAAGCCGCTCCTGATATACAGGCAATCGATTGAATAGGTTGGTTGTCATAAGTACTAGTCAACTCGTCCGTCAAAGTTCTTCGCTGAGGCAAACCTTAATTAAAAAGGGACTGGCTCAAGCGCAAACCTTTCAATGGTCAAAAGTAGCTGCACAAACGGTGGAGGTGTATGATAGTTTTATCAATGAAATTGATTTTCGATGCTCCAACGGTTTTGAATAGCTTTTCCAAATTCTCTACCGTACACATTTTACGAAATCACGCACTTGGCAGCCCGTCCCTTCGGGTTCAGAAGTACACTTCTTCATGCTACGTGCGGATAAAAGAGGTTTTGGGGTAAGCAAATCTTGATTTTTCAACGAAAAATCAAGATTTACTTACCCCAAAACCTACTTTTTAGCTGCCAAAGGCAGCGTTTTAAAAATGTGTACGGTAAAGAGTTTCCAAAATAGGCCGCCTTTGGTATCATACTGTCAGGAGTTTAATTTCAGAACCATTAGTAAAAAGGAGAAAAAATTATTGTTGAATGACTAATTTTTTAGTGATGACTGTTTCTTTTGTTTGTAGGTGTAATAAGTAAATACCTGTGGGAAATGGCGTAGCATTCAAAGTTAATTGATGAACTCCCATTTCCTGATAAGTAGCAGGTAATACCTCTCGAATTAATTTACCATTAAGGTCCATTAGCTGAATAGATAAATCAGTAGCATTGGGTAAATTATACTGAATCTGTGTTTGTTGCCTAAGTGGATTGGGGGCTATCGTTACATTCATAGCAGCTTGCCGCAATTGTTGTTTGTTAATCTGCGGTCGCTTTGAAATAGCTGGACGTTTATGAACGATGGTTAGTTCTTCATTAGCAAGGGCATTGGCACAATCGGCTATTTGTGCGGTAAAATTACAACCTGCTGTTGCTATAAATCCAGGACTTAAAGTAATAGAAGTATTGGCTTGAAAAACAACAGTAGTATTGGTCGCTACATTTCCAGTAGAAGTAATAAATTCACAGGAAGTATAGGTGTCTGGCGTAATAGGATCATCATTAATTGTTAAAGTAGAAGGAGGTGTGACTGTACAAACTTCTAGCGTCCAACCATCCAAGCTTCCACCATCGAAGCGAAAAAAATCTTGGACTGTTAATACCCAATCGCCAGTTGCTTCTTCTCCATTAAAATCAGCTAGACTACCTATTGGGGCGTAAGTATTACCTCCCGTAAGCGGGCAACCCGTCGCTGTTCCGTTATCATCAACATTTAACCCAAAATCTTCTTGACCATTACTAAAACAAGCTTCCGATACTAATAAAATCTTTTTCCCGCTAGGACTTGTCAAAGAAATATCCAAATCATAAACAAAAGTGTGTTTACCATTTAAGTTTTTAATATTAATATCTGAAATAGTACCTGATTGTGCTACATTAATAGTTGAGGTAATAGTAGGTCTACCAAAGGCAGGAATCGTTATAGGTATATCGGTTGCATTGTATTCCTGACATAAATCGGTGACGCAAGCTGCGGGTGCAGTAAACAAATTATTTTGGGTGAAAAAACAGTTCTGGTCAGTAGAAAAATTTGCGGTAACATTGACTTGATTTCCGTCTGCATTCAAATTAGTCAAAGTAACTGTTTGTGGACTACTAGAAATATCAAAATTTTGATTGTTTACAATTAAATTTCCTGAGTTGGGTGGATTTACATAGGTGATCGTAACTTCTTGGGTGTATCTATTAGTTGATGTATTACAAGCTGTTTGGTTACCAGCGGTAATATTTGTTATCGCACAAACAGGCGTACAAGAAGCAGGTGCTTGGAATAAATCAGCAACGGTATTCGTACAGGCTATATTAGCAGAAAAGTTAGCCGTTACTGACACATTACTTCCATTGGCAATTAAACCCGTTAAGGTAACTATTTGTGGGCTAGTAGTAATTGGGAAGCTTTGATTATTAACCACTAAATTACCACTTTCAGGCGCATTTTCGTAAGTTACGGTAATTACTTGGGTATAATTATTAGTGTTAGAAACACAAGCTGTTTGCGTTCCAGCAGTAATATTTGTAATCGAACAAACAGGCAAACAAGAAGTAGGTGCCTGAAATAAATTATTTTCGGTACGAGTACAAGTTGCATTGGCAGAAAAATTAGCCGTTACATTGACTTGATTGTTGTCTGCAATTAAATCTGTAAGTGTAACTGTCTGTGGGCTTCCAGTAATAGCAAAACTTTGGTTGTTGACAATCAAAGTTCCTGAATTAGGTACATCGGTGTAAGTTACTGTAATATCTTGCGTGTATCGACCTGTTAACATATCACAAGCAGAAGTAGTACCTTTGGCTAAATCCGAAATGGTACAAGGATTAGCTGCACTAGGTTCTATCGTAAAATTAACATCATTAATATCTAAAAATACATTATCCGCACATTTGATTTTCAATCGGGCAGTTGTCACATTTACATTCGGTAAAGTTATATTAGCCGAACCATTATTGCTGACATTATCAGCTAATTGCTGCGTAAATGTTTGTCCACCATCAAGCGATAAGAAAATATCTACTTGGCTACAACTAATTGGACTATTATCAGTCCCTGCAACATCCCAAGAAACGGTGGTTGCTCCACTTAAAGTAGTTGCCGTATTGGGGGAATTAATTTTAAATGGACCAGTACCATTAACGACTGATAACTCAATCATATCTGCCCCAAACCCACCAGCAGTATTATTATCTCTAGCAATGAATTGGAAATTAAGGGTGGTGTTACTTGATGGTAATATTTCTCCTACACTAGTTGAGTTATTTAATACATTATCTAGTTTAGGAAATATTCTTATTGGATTAGTAGTCGGTTCAAAAGATCGAAAGAGGGGAGCGCCTGAAGCCGGTGAATTAACATCACTTTGATTACCTAAATTCCATTGTTCCCAATTATAGGTTAAGTCGTCTCCATTCGCATCCGTTGCGGAACCTGTTAATTCAAAAGGAGTATTAGCAGGAATACTTTTTCCATTAATATTTTCCGCATTAGCATTAGCGACAGGAGTCGTATTGGTAGCGCCACTAAGTGCCCCACAATTAGCACCCGATTCAACAGTAACATGTGCTCTCATTTCATTTAAACTGACTAAATGAAAATAAGGATCACTATTGTTTTGTAAATTATCATTTCCACAAATCCCTGCATAAGCTTGGATAGTAGAACCACTACCAGGTTCATAAGCAGTACTTCTATTTCGATTACCACCTGCACAACTACCACTATCTCCATTAAAGGTATGATTTCCACCAAATTGGTGCCCGATTTCATGAGCTACAAAATCAATATCAAAAGGATCGCCAGTAGGTTGTGATAAGCCTGTGGTACCTTCAGCTTTTCGACTAGAACAAACCACCCCTAATCCTGCTAAGCCGCCACTACCTGTGGTAAATACATGGCCGATGTCATAACTAGTGCTACCAATAGCATTATTAAGAACACTTGTATTTTGACTAAGGGAATTAGAACTATTATCATAGGGGTCATTTGCCGAGCTAGTAAATATAACTTGATCATTATTAGCGACTAACTGGAAACTAACCGCCAATTCATCTTCATATACTCCTGTTACTCTAGTCATAGTAGTCGTAATTGCTGCTAAACCACCAGCAACGGTTCCTCCGTGGAAAGCAGTATATGTCTCGTTAGCACCTATGGCAATTCTGTAAGTACGCATTTGAATGCTTGCCATTCTTGCCGTACCTAATTGTACAGGTATATCTGAAGTAATGGATTCATCTTTGACTAAATCATTAGTGGAGTTAATAGATTTAACTTGACAGGAGGGTTGAACTTTTTCACTTGAGATAAAATCCTTTTTATAGTAAGCTACATAATAATCATCTCTACCTTTATAATAAGGGTCAATAAAAACAGTTCCTTTAGGAGATAAAATCATCCCATGAAACCCTTGTGGCGTCATATCTAAATGTATGGTGGCACTTGGATCATCAAGCCCTTTTCCCGAATAGGTCTTTATTTTAGGATATTTTGCGGCTAATGTTGGATGTAAAATAGTAGAAGCTTTGATAGCAAAACGTTGAGCTGTACCATTTGGAAGAGGGATGGCTATATTTAATGGAGTACTAGTTCTACTATTTTGATTGGGCGCTCGTCGTAATAGCTTTTCAAAATTAGGTTTGTCTAATTGTAACGTTCGATATTTTTGGGGTGTAATCCAGCGATTTGCTGTTTGATTACGCATAGTAGATGGATTGGCGTCTTGCCAAAAAATGGCAGTATTTGTTTGACCATAAAGGGCAAAAACAAAAAGGTAGCTCAAGGAGAAAAGTAGTGTTTTTTTCATTGTGCAAAAATTGGAATGCAAATCTTTTGAAGATTCATTAAAATAAGAATGATATTTGAATAGTAATTAAAGGAAGGGTTTATTTTCTCTCTCAATCAAAAGATTAAGTATCGTTGTTTAAAGAGGCAAATATTATGATTTGTTGTTATGGGTGGTCGGTAATTAACTCAGGGCAAATATAGTGATTAAATTAAATTATTATAAAATGTATTTGTTTTTCTTACGACAAAAATGGGTTCTATGACTTTATTATCGTTATGAAACCATCCTAAAATTTAACGACCTAATATTTGGTAGGCATATTTAGTAAAATGAGGTTAAATGGTGGGCGATACTTTCAAAGTATCGCCCACCATTTAACCTCATTTTACCGCTAGGATTTCCTTAACAAATAGCAAGCATTTTTTAGGATGGGTTTAAATATTATCATTATGATAGGCTATGAAGTACAACAACATACTATTGGTTTTAAAACTTACTTTACTAAAATGATTCATTCATCTATACATTGCTTCCATTCATCCAACTTTTTATTATATTAATCTTTTTTTATAGTTTTTTGTAAGCCTAATTACAACGATTACCAAAATATAGTTGTCTTTATAAATAGGTAGTGAGCCTACGATGAACGTTAAAAATATTAGTGAATTAAAAACGCTCCAAATTGGAGAGATAAGTTGATAGGACTGATGAACCATTTTATATCTATATTCATCATTGCTAGGCTGACCTATTATTAATTACACTATAAAACCCGACTAAAATAATGATTCATCTAAAAGGCATCCGTAAGTCTTATAAAACGGAATTTACCAATTTAGAAGTGCTGAAAGGCATTGATCTACATATTGAAAAAGGCGATTTTGTATCTATCATGGGTTCTTCTGGCTCTGGTAAATCTACCCTATTAAATATTCTTGGCTTATTAGATGAATATGATACTGGCGAATACATTTTAGATGATGTATTGATGAAAGATTTAAGTCAGACGCAAGCCGCTCAATACCGCAATCAATTCCTTGGTTTTGTTTTCCAATCCTTTAATTTATTACCCTTTAAGTCTGCTAAAGAGAATGTAGCCTTACCCCTTTATTATAAAAAAATTCCTCGCAAAGAACGGCAAGCCAAAGCATTGGAGTACTTAGAAATGGTTGGTTTGAAAGAATGGGCAGACCATTTACCGACTCAAATGTCAGGTGGTCAACAACAAAGGGTCGCAATTGCCAGAGCTTTAATCTCTGAACCAAAAGTTATTCTAGCGGATGAACCAACGGGTGCTTTAGATACCCAAACTTCTCAGGATGTGATGGAAATTTTTAAAGAAGTCAATGACCAGGGTATTACCGTTATCATTGTGACTCATGAAGAAGATATTGCGGATATGACCAGACGGGTAATTCGCTTAAAAGATGGAAATATAGAAGTTTAATAATTTTCAATTTTCAAACCACAATTTTCAATTTTCAATCGGTATTTTCATAATCAACTAAGTTTTTGAAAATTTCAAACTGAAAATTGAAAATTGAAAATTGCAGTATTCATGTTCGACTACGATAAATGGCAAGAAATATTTGATTCCCTCAAACGACATAAACTGCGCACATTTGCGACTGCTTTGGCGGTTTGGTGGGGGATTTTTATGTTGGTTATTTTATTGGGTGCTGGAAATGGCTTACGGAATAGTGCGGAGCGAGATTTTGCGGACGATGCCATTAACAGTTTATTTGTATGGACATCGAGAACTTCCAAACCTTATAAGGGCTATAAAGCAGGGCGTTGGATTCAATTTCATAATGAAGATGTCAAAGCCGTTAAAACCAATGTAGCGGGGGTAGAATACATGAGTGGGCGGTATTTCCCATCCAGTAGATACATGACAGAATATAATGGGAAAGCACTTAATTTTAGGATGCGGGCAGTAGAACCAGAATACCAAAAAATCGAATATTCCCAAATGACTAAAGGGCGTTATATTAATGATATAGACATTAAACGCAAAAGGAAAGTAGCAATCATCGGAGATATTGCCAAAGACAAACTATTTGGGGAAGCTGTTACCGCATTGGGAGAATACGTAAAAATTAATGGGACTAAATTCCAAATTGTAGGCGTATTTACAGATGCTAGTAGCAAACGAGAAAGGGAATATATTTATATGCCACTCACTACAGCTCAGACCGTTTTTGATAAAGAAGATAGAGTACATGGTATGGTGATTACGGTAAACGACGAAACCTTAGAAGGGTCAAATGCTATTGCAGATAATGTTCGCCGAGAGTTAGCTGCCATTAACCACTTTGATCCAGAAGATACGCAAGCGGTTGGCATTTGGAATAATATTGAAGGCTATCGAGAATTTAAAATGATTTTTTCGGGTTTCTCCTTTTTTATCTGGTTTGTAGGCATAGGCAGTATCATTGCAGGGGTCGTAGGGGTGAGTAATATTATGTTGATTACGGTCAAAGATCGAACTAAAGAAATTGGTATTCGAAAAGCATTAGGCGCCACACCTTGGTCTATTGTCAGTATGATTATGCAAGAATCTATTTTTCTAACCGCTATTGCAGGTTATTTAGGGCTAATCATGGGCTTCTCTATTATTTATGGTATTGATTACCTGATGACTACTTACGAAATAGATGACTTAGAGTTTTTTTACAATCCAGAAGTCGATTTTTTTAGTGTGATGATGGCCTTAATCTTTTTAATTGTTTGTGGTACTTTAGCAGGCTTAGTCCCTGCATTGCAAGCGGCTCGGGTCAATCCAGTAGTAGCAATGAAAAGTTAGTACAAGATAACAGGATTTTGCAGGATTCACAGGATGAACAATGATCAAAAGCCCAAGAGTGACTTTTATTAATAGTGAACCACTTGCAGATGGGATGATATTAGTCTGATAAATCTCCCTAATTTATAACTTATCATCCATAACTCAAGAAGATGTTTGATTACGATAAATGGCAAGAAATATTTAACACAATTAGCAAGAACAAGCTGCGTACCTTTTTGACGGCGCTAGGTGTCTTTTGGGGGATTTTTATGTTAGTCGTTTTAATGGGGGCTGGAACGGGCTTTCAAAATGGCGTATTTTCCATGATGGGCGGTCATGCTCGAAATGCGATGTATGTTTGGACAAATGCTACTACGATGCCCTATGATGGCTTACAAGCGGGGCGATTTAATTGGATTACCAATGAAGATATTGCTGCTATTGAAAATGATTTAGGCGATATATTAGAACATGTATCTTGTCGATTAGGCTTGCCTTCAGGAGAGGTTGCTTATAAAGATAAAAGAGAGGCTTTTGAGGTAAGAGGAGATACGCCACACATGTTAAAAATTGATGCTTTTAATCAAAAGGAAGGTCGATTTATCAATGAAAAAGATATGATGGATCGCCGAAAGGTGGTCATCATAGGTCAATCCGTAAAAGAGCAATTCTTTGGAAAAGGAGAAGAAGCCATTCCGCCAGTTGGGGAATTCATAAAAATACAAGGAATAGATTATATGGTGGTTGGGGTTGTTGCATCCGATCGTAAGGGAGAAAATGCGACGGAAGATAATAAATCTATTTTTATGCCTTTGACAACGGCCCAGCAAGTCACCAATAGGCATGGGAAGATAGGCTGGTTTGTTTGTACAATTAATACCAGTTATCCAGTATCGGAAGCAGAAGACCGTATTAAAGCTTTAATAAAAAAGCGAAAAAGAATACATCCTGATGACCCTAGAGGCGTAGGCACAGATAATATCGAAGAAGAAATGAAAGAAATTATGGGGCTCTTTAATGGGATTAATTTCTTGATTTGGTTTGTTGGCATCGGTAGTTTATTATTCGGTATTATTGGAGTAGGCAATATTATGTTGATCATCGTTAAAGATAGAACTAAGGAAATTGGTATTCGAAAAGCCTTGGGGGCAACACCCCGTTCTATTGTCAGCATGATTTTACTGGAATCGGTTTTTATTACCACTTTGGCGGGATATATTGGTTTAGTCATTAGTATTGGCGTGGTCTATTTAATGAAATTAGCGGCAGGTACGGACGTACAATTTTTCACCAATCCACAAATTAATTTACAACTGAGTATAGGTGCTTTAGTAATGTTAATTATTGCAGGTGCATTGACAGGCTTAGTTCCTGCTTTGCAAGCAGCGAATGTGAATCCCGTAATTGCATTGAAGGATGAGTAACATAGCTCTTTGAGCTGTACCAATATAGAAGACTTCTTCTTATAAAAAATCACCCGTTTTGTCTGGACTTAAATGTTCAAGCAATAAAAATTAAAAAACTTTAGACAATGAATAAAGGTTGTGTTATTTCCTTAGCGGCCCTATTGGTGCTGTTTTCCATTTTTTTAGGCGTTTATTTTTACCAACAAAATGCCAAAGACCCTGTGGTTTATGATACTAATAAACCAGAAATTGCGGACATTATCAAAAAAACGGTGGCGACAGGTTCGATTAAGCCTCGTCGAGAAGTCTTGATTAAACCACAAGTTTCTGGGGTAGTGGATGAACTATATGTAGAGGCAGGTGAAATTGCAACAAAAGGACAAAAAATTGCTAAAATCAAATTGATTCCTAGCCAAATCAGTATTAATAATGCCCAGAGTCAAGTGGAGTTATCTCGCATTCGATACGAGGAAGCCCAACGAGAATTAAAGCGACAAAAAGAAGTGTTCGGCAAAAAATTAGATGTAGAAAGTGCAAGATCTAGTTATGAAACGGCAGAAAAAGAAGAAGCTCGAAATCGACGTTTGTATGAAGAAGGAGTGATAAGTGAATTGGACTATAATCGCTTCAAAAGAGATATGGAAGTGTCTAAAGCAGCTTATGATAATGCCCAATTATTGGCAGGGAATACCCTCCAACAATTTGAAGCAAATGTGGATATTGCCAAGCAAGAAATGAATGCGGCGATTAATAATTTGCAATTATTGAAAGAAGGGGCTTCTAAAAATTCTCGACAGGTGAATAATATAGTCGTCTCAACCGTGGCAGGAATGGTACTAGATGTACCTGTAGAAGAAGGATCTTCGGTTATCGAAAGAAATAACTTCAATGAAGGTACCAGTATCGCTATTGTAGCAGATATGACTTCTCTAATTTTTGAAGGGAAAGTCGATGAATCAGATGTGGGGAAATTAAAAGAAGGCATGCCATTAGAATTAACGATTGGTGCGATAGAAGACGAAAAGTTTGATGCAACTTTGGAATTTATTTCACCTAAAGGGGTCGAAGAAGAAGGGACGGTGAAGTTTGAAGTACGAGCAGCTATCCAGCCAACAGAAGGCGTCTTTCTAAGAGCAGGTTATTCTGCTAATGGAGATATTATTTTAGACCGACGAGATCAAGTTATTGCTCTGCAAGAACGAGATGTCATTTTTAGTAATGATTCTACGTTTATCGAAGTGGCGGTAGGCGACCAAGAATTTGAAAAACGGCAAATTAAAACAGGTTTATCCGATGGGTTAAAAATTGAAGTATTGAGTAATGATATTGATACGACGACGCAGGTGAAGATACAGAAGCAGATATAATTGATGAAGGTTAATTAATTATTCCAACATTTTTTTTTAGTTTTACCTCCTTAAAATTTGAACCCAAATTTGAATGAGCTACATAAAACTGGAATATCCCATCTTCGTACAAAATATCCCAACAAATGATAAACCGAATTATCATTTAAAACCACTTTTTGTGCCTAGTCCAGTTGTTGCAGATAGACGATTTGAAGCTGCTTCTAGAAAACTTCAGGATGCTTTAGCTAATAGGTTAAAGGGCTTTGAGTTGAATCTAGAAAATACAGAGCGATTACTCTGGTATGCTTTTAACCCAAGCATAAAATTTTCTACGCCAACTTTTCGATTTCCTATTGGCCGACAATACTTCGATGGCGCAGTAGGGGTAGCCGAATTCGAATTAAAAGGGATGACTTTCATTTGTTTGCCTGCTTTTCAACATTTTATGTTTATTGCTAAAGCTAATGCCGATGATAAACGAAATATCAAAAATAACATAGAAAGTGCCCTCATTAAATATCTAAAAAGAGAAAAAAAAGCCTTACAAGAAGACCTTGATTTTGCCAATTATTATGCGGCTAAAGGCGCTTTTGTTACGACCATTTCGCAAAGCGTAAAAATAAAACAAGGTGGCTTTAGAATAGAAAAAGCAACAGACAACTTTTTCTTTGATAGCTTGTCGCCTAACTCCAATTTTGATGGTGGCACAGAAATTGAAAAGGTCGGCACAGATTTATTGCGAAAATATCCAGGTCAATTATTGCGTGCTTTCCACCGAGAAGAGCTAGTAGAACGCCTTTTTAATACCCTCTACCAATCAGCAAACACTCCCATTGTTATAGTCGGCAAAGAAGGCGTTGGGAAGCATAGTTTATTACAAGAAACTATTTTTCGCTATCGAGATACTTATAAAAATAGAAATGTTGAACAATTACAAAGTGTTTGGCATATTGACCCTACCCGCATCATTGCAGGGATGAGTATAGTGGGTTGGTGGCAGAAACGTTTTGAGTCGATTATCAAATTTGCTCAAGAACGACGCAAAGATATTGTTAAAAATCACACGGCAGATAAGTTGGTCTTTGATAATATAGTGGCTTTACAGCGCATCGGTAAATCTGCTCAAAATAACATGACTTTAAGTGATGTTTTAAAGCCTTATTTAGAAAAGAGAAAATTACAGATTATCCTCATTGCTACACCAGAAGAATGGAAAATTGTGCAGGAAAAAGATCGTAGTTTTGCCGATTTGTTTCAAGTATTGCGGGTGCCTGAAGTAACTTACGACAAAGCAGTAAAAATTGTATTGGAGCAACGTAAACAATTAGAGTTAGCCTATGATGGCAATATTTCCATCCAAGCCATTCATCGTTTATTTACCATTCAACGAAATTATTTAAAAAATAAAGCATTACCCGGTAGTGTCATGAAGTTGTTGCGGCAATTGGTGACTAAGTATAAATCCATTCCCATAGATTTACCCGAAGTAAGAGAAGAATTTCAGAATTTTAGTGGCTTAGAAGAAGCTATTTTTGATGCGGCTTATACCTTTGAAAAACAAGCCGTTAGGAAAAATATAGGTGCTACCTTAGTCGGGCAACCTGAAGCAGTTGATACCTTAGCCGATGTTATTCATACCATAAAAGCTAAATTAGCCAATCCTACCAAACCCTTAGGCTCTTTTATGTTTATTGGACCAACAGGCGTAGGAAAAACACAAGCAGCAAAAGTGCTTTGTAAATATTTGATGGGGGACGAAAAGCATTTGATGCGTTTCGATATGAATGAGTATATTGATGAAAGTGCCGTTCATCGACTGATTGGAGATTATTATAATCCCGAAGGGCAATTAACGGGAAAAGTTCGGTATAATCCTTTTGGGATTTTATTATTGGATGAGATTGAGAAAGCACATTCTAAAGTACACGATTTGTTATTGCAGGTTTTGGACGATGGTCGATTAACAGATAGCATTGGACGAACGGTAGATTTTACGAATACCATTATCATCATGACCTCTAATGTTGGCGCTAGAGCCGTTTCTGCACAATTGGGTTTTGATAAAAGTTTAGCTAATGATGCCGCCATTTATCGAAAGTCTGTAGCCGATATGTTTCGACCTGAATTCATCAATAGAATTGATCGTATTGTCATTTTTAAACCGCTTGCACTCGAACATATCCTCAATATTGCCCGCTTGCAAATCAAAGAATTATTACAAAGAGATGGTTTTGTCAGACGGTCAACAATTCTAAATATTTCGCAAGAAGCCTTGGAATGGGTTGCCCGTCGGGGCTATGATGCTCGTATGGGTGGTCGGGCACTCAAGCGACAAATAGAACGTGATTTAACCGCCCTTTCTGCGGAACAATTAGTCTCTACTTATAGTGACCAACCTATCTTATTTGATATTTTTTACGACGGGACTAAGTTAGTTCCTAAAATAGCGGCCCTTGAATTTGTGGACAATATCGAAGATGGTTGGCTACCAACAACGCCCGACGAGCGACAAGGCAGAAGATTTTATGGTCAATTATTACGTCGTATTGAACGCATTGAGCAGCAAATTAGCCGCAAAGAACAAGCAGAAGACCAAAGTGATTTAATTGTGGTCGGCAATAATAAAGGAGATCAATTAAACTGGCAACACTATGATTTTAAAAATAAATTAGTTGAAGTAAAAGAACGAGTGCAAACGATGCTATTAGGGTATAGAGACCGTAACTTTGATGAAGCTCCTGCCATTCCTTTTCGCTTAAAACGCATTAAAAATAGCAGTTTTAATTATTCTAATAATAGTGGGGATAAAGCTTACCGAAAAATGGTCAAAGACCAACTTTTTCAACAGGAAGGCATGCAAGAAATTATTGAATATTATCGCCATGCCGCTGCCCAATTTGATAGCCTTAGTACCGAGTTTTTAGATAATTTCCTCAATGTCTTTTTATTAGAATTAGCCGCCAAAGGTTTTATGAAAGGGGCTACAGAAAAGGTTGTTTTTCGCATTGAAACGGGCATTATTGGTTTAGGGAAAAATCAAATTGATTATCTTTTTGCCCATTACGAAAAAGTTTTTGAGTTTTTAGACATTCGTTTTATCACAGATAGACCAGCGGGTACCTTGACCCTAGACGGCTATTCTCTTTACGATTTATTTAAGGAAGAACAAGGTATTCATATGTTCCGAGCCATTCAAGGAACCATGATTCCGATTAAATTAATGATAGAAAAAGTTGGGCAAAAAGCCGTTAAACATCAAACTTTAAAAGTTATTCGAGTTTATAGTGAAACAACTTTAACAGATGTCCGCACAGGTTTTTCTAATAGCATTTCCATTACCCCAGAGGAATTTAAATTATTACTTTATGCGGGAGTCGAGAAACGATTGAGGTAATGAGTTAATGGGCATAGTAACAGGCATCGTTCATCATTTATAGTTCATCATTCCTACCCTCGCTGATTACTTTCTTTAAAAGCAATATTCAATAGCTTAAAATCCAATTTTCCATTATTCGTTTTCAAAAAATCCAAGACGACTACTGCTTTTTTTAATCGAATAGCCGAACTTTTAGGTTTACCGATAAGGTGCAATAAACTACGCTGTTTACCAGGGGTTAACTGATGAAAAAAAGCACTTCCTTCTTCGTCTATCAATAACAATTCTTCCATTTCTTCGGGCAAGTGAATCCCGTATTTACTCCTATCTTTTTTTATTTGCACCTGCAATAGGGCTGTTTCTCCCAGTTTTAATTTTTTACGAATTTCCGCATTAATTGTGATAAAAAATCCACCATTTCCATTCGGCATTAAAGCCGCATGAAATACCTGTTGCTCATTTAGGGTACAAATAATTCGACGATTGTCTTTTTCTATAAATTGTTGAGCAATGTCTAAAGGCACCTCAATCGTATAATTCCAAGAAAGACTAGAGGGTTTTCTTGTTAATTGAGTTTCAAATGTTGCTTTCGGTTCTGTCATTATCCAATTGATTTGAGTCTTTAAAAAAGTCGAAACTTCCAATGCCAAATTACAAAATTAGTGTTTAATCTATTAAAAACTAAAATCTTATTTTTTTGATTCACTTGCCCTACTTTAGCCCTACATCTTATATGGAATAATTGTAGTTTTTTACCTAAAAACAAATATTTGTGACATGGATATTTGCAAAAAACAAAGCCTCTCCTTAACTTGCAATCTCTAACGCTTAGATTTACCTCCCTTTTTAGCAACAGAAACCCCATAATAAAGGTATAATTTTTACATCAACCTAGTTAAGTACCTACTATCAAATGATTGCTACATTTTATGATGGACTCTTTTTCCGTTCTGCTGCATTAAAAATTGTCTCCGTAACGGTATTATGCAGAAAATTTTTGCTTTGCATAACAAAAAAGTAGCCTCATCAAAAATGACGATTATTTAGCACTAGACTCTTACGTGAATTTTTACACCAACAAATTGTCGATAAATTTTTAAATTTCAATCTCAACCTCAAAATCAACTTCAATTCCCACCGAAGGTGGTTTAAAATTGAAAATTTGAAATTGAAAATTGAAAATTAAATTTTACTTAGGTACTTACATTCCCTATTCTGGCAGCAAAATTGTGTTTATTATATTAATGCTGTTAAAAATCCCCTCTTTGCCAAAAAACTGACATATAAAGGAAAAATGTCAATTATTAGCAATTTACAACAAATAAAAAGAGTTTAAGCCGACGATAGTCAAAACTTTTAAACTATTAATCCCCCGTAGTATGAATAATTATAATATTTCTGTTAACTTTGGTTCTAGTAATATAACTCCCGACTACTCAACAATTATCCCCCCATTGAGCAGTCTGTCAACAAAAACTAGAACAATAATGACTACCTTGCTCTACACTTGTGTGTATATACTATCCTTATATACCACCCCTATTCCAGTCTCTGCACAAGTAATTCATCAATCTTTTGAAATAGGCGAACGCAAAGCCATTACCTTAAGCTTAGATATTCCCTATGAAGTAGAAACTTGGGCAGGCAATACCATTCTAACAGAAACAAAGGTGAAAATGGAAAATATTCCACCAAAAATTTTAAAGCATTTTATCAATCAAGGACGCTATGAAATCGTAGAAAATAATTCGGAGACCGCTATTGAGTTATCTTTAAAAGAAGTCGATCGGCGACCTATTCGAACAAAAAATGGAGAAGCTACAGAAACGATTAATATTCGCATTTTTGTGCCAGAGGATTGTTCGGTTAATCGGTTAGGGAAAGGTGGTAGTTTGGCGGTGGAGCAGACTGGGGAGTGATTAAATTAAGATTATAAGTCAATGAGAAAATGAGTTAATGAGGAGGACCTTATTAACTCATTTTCTTTTGGAGTTCCTTATTTTATCAAATCAAATCAACATCCCCAAACATGAATACCCTCTATAGTCTCGTCCCAAATCTTCTCCTCCCAAGTACGATTGGTTCGTCGGTCAAAAATAAGTAAATGCCCTTGGTCTGTACCGCACTTGTCCATGTAAGCTTTAATCTGTGTCAATCCTTCTTCAATAGTTGACTCCAAACTGTTATATAGAATCTTTAATTCTAGGACAATTTCTTGTTTTTGATCATCGCCATAAAAAAATTCAATAAACAAATCTGTCCGTCCTCTGCCAAAGCCATATTCTCTTTCTATTCGACCACCTCCGTTGACAATCCGTTGGAGATAAGCTTGTAGCAATAATTGTGGCCCTACTTCTTTATAAGCATAACGTTCTAACCAATGTTCAGAATTTTTGCGAAAGAAATCTTGGAAAGAACAAAGTAGTTTATCAATCGCCAAAGCACCATCTGGTTGAATGTACCTTTAATTAAGGAGATTACTTGTGAAAAATCCCAACGAGTTTTTACATCTACATAATAATGAATATCTTGAACTATTGGACCAGCGGTATTAAAAAACTTTTCCATTTTTCAAAGATAAGCATTTTATGAAAATAGCTGTCTCTAAGAAAAAAGAAAATAGTCATTCACTAATCTTTAAGCCAAAATAGAAATGATCATTCCATTCATCCCCCAAAACCAGCTTTTCGTCGATTCCCCTTGTAACTGTCCTTCCTATTAATTAATTTTGACTGACCGTTTGGTCAATAACTTTAATTATGGCAACAAAAGCAAAAAAGCGATTCAAGGAGATGCGGCAGCGTAGCGAGGAAAAAATCCTCAATACGGCATTAGAGTTATTTGCGACGAATGGCTATAAAAATACGTCTATTAGTGAGATTGCCAAGAAAGCAGAAATCTCCAAGGGCTTGATGTATAATTACTTTGCAAGCAAAAAAGCCTTATTGCGAGCGATTGTTAGCAAAGCGATGACGGAAGGACATGATTTAATCCAGCATGCGATGGAGGATTACGCCTCGCCTATTTTAGAATTGGAGCATCTGGTATTAGATACTTTTGAGCATGTTAAAAATAATTTTCAGTTTTGGAAATTATTGACTTCACTAGCGCATCAGCAAGACATCTTGACCTCTGTGCAAGATTTGGTAGAGGAACAAAAAAAGTGGGGCATTGAAAAAGGGGTAGAATTATTTACAAAGCTAAAAGCACCGAATCCGATGCAATCTGCCTTTTTATTAGGGGCCGCCATGGATGGAATTATGCTACATTATATGCATATGGGGGATGAATATCCAATAGATGCGATGGCTAAAAGCTTAATTGAGACTTTTACACATCCAGATAGTATTCATTTGGGGTGAACTAGATTCG
>CAZXYA010000131.1:0-18428 GCA_964644655.1 uncultured Saprospiraceae bacterium
AAACCACCCTCCAACTAGTCGAAGCTGCTCCCGTGGACGACAATGGCAATGTTACTGCCGCTACCGAAATGACTACCTTCATTCCAATTGATGCCGCTAAAATGCAAAACATCATTGAAGCAGATAAAGTCCAAGTAAAGGCTATTTTTCAAACGGCTGGGGGCGGATTGCAGGATGTAGTGATTAAGGCAGACCAGCGGCTTAATTTTAGGATGGGGTTGCGGTTTAGGATATGAGAGGGGGGAATCCCAAAATATTATGATTTTTTGAAGTTAGTATTTACAAATACTATTTCTATTAACCTCAAAATAATTTTCTTCAACTCATCTTATCTAATAGTCCGTGCAAAAATCATAACTAATTGATTATCAAGGATTTATTTTCTATATCAAAAATCATAACTAATTGATTATCAAAACTTTGCGTCTTTACGTGAGATAAAAAATGGACGGACTGTTGCTTATCTTAACAAGGTTATATCGCCAGTAATTAGTTCTAGTTCATTATCAGCGTATAGAATCTGTGCAGTATATACATAAACTCCTGGTTGTAAATCTTGGTTGTTAAATCTGCCATCCCACCCAGATTCCAAATCATTGAATTGTAAATTTTTTCCAAAAAATACTAATTCTCCCCATCTATCAAATATGTTTAATTCTATTATTTCTCCAGAAGATGGGATGCCATATAGGGTGAAATAATCATTTCGACCATCTCTATTCGGACTAAAGGCAGTAGGAATATAAATACGTCTTTCTAGCTCAATGTTTATATTTATACTTGCTTCGCATCCAAATTCGTCTATTGCTTCTAAGATATATTCAGCACTTCTTTCAGGAAGTATTGTGGTACTTAGGCAAGTGTCGCATTCCACACCAGTACTAGGAAACCATAAAAATCGGACGGTATTTGGAAAGAAATTCAAATTGGCAGTAATATTTATTGATTGACCATAACTGATGACAGTATCGTTTATTGCGCTAGTCAATTCTAATGGGGCTTGTTCTTCGAGAATTAATTCAAATGTAGAATCACATGCAATAATGGAAGATACGGTTTCTTGATAGATACCTGCTTCTCGATAGATATTTCCTCGCCAATTAACTTGTCCATTTGGACAAATAAACTGTTCTGTTATTTCAACAAAAGGTACTACTACTTCTAAAGTTAGAATAACGAAAAGGGAATCACATCCTGCAATGTTATTAAATGATTGACTATAATTTCCAGTTGCATTTAACCATTGGCCAAAAAACAATAATGAATCTGTTTGACAAATAATCTGATTCTGAATAATAGTATCAGGCTCATTATAAATTCTGGTGGTTTCCGTAATTGTCAGACAACCATCCAATGACCTTATAGTATCAAAATCAACTCCAACTTCCGCTTCCTCACAGGTAAATAAGGTTATTTCTTCAAAAAAAGGTGGGCTAAGAATAGTTGTCGTTTCTACTATTGAATCACATCCTGTTAAAATAGCGTTCAACGTATCTCTTCTTATTCCAACTTCTGCTACATTACAAGTTGAGGTAATAATATTATTGATTGGATTGGTTGGTAATACATTAAGTGTGACACTCCTTTCGAGGGTACAAATAGGGGCAAATTCAATATCATCTAACGCAAAATCATTACCACTATCTATAGTATTTTGGTTTAAAATTCGAATAGTTGCAATAGAGTCATTAGTATTAGGTTTCCAAGTGACATAAAATTGATTCCATATACAAGTATTGTCAGGTGCAGAAAATATTTCACCAATAGTATTGCCATTAATAGAAAATTGTAATTGAGCAGGAGAAATAGCAACTTCGGTAGCAACCCAAGTAGAAAAAGCATAAGTAACACCTACTTCAATTTGAATGGTTTGTTCCCAAACAATAGCATTGGGAATGGTGCTACCATTGACTAATAGCTTATTACTTTCTCCCGTTGTATGGTCACCGCATGGAGACCATCTATCTTGCGCAGCTCTACCAGTTTTACCAATTAAATAAGTAAACTCAGGTTCTAAATCTGATGGTCTAAATGTGTAATCAGATCTAAAATCTTGATTCCCATTTTCAAAATCACTATTTCTAATTAGATTTTCTCCTGTGATTTCAAATTCAACAGAAATGGTCTGCGGTTCATTAATTTGAAAACTTGTATTGGGCAAAGTTTCTCCGTTAGACCATTGGATATTTAGCGGTGGTTTGTTAGTGTTTAAGCCGATTTGGACATTGGTATTTGGGCAGACTGTGGTGTTTGGGAAGGTTGTAAGAGTGATGGAAGAAGTATCAGCCAATTGACAGGATTGAGCGTGTCCTAATATATTTTGGCTAAAAAGAAAAATAAGGAAGATTGCCTTTCCATATGGTTTATAAAAGAATAGGGGTGTATGGAAAATCAACCGTTTCTTCAATTGAGAATTTATTCTTTTTATGTTGAAAAGGATAGTGTTGTTCATTAGTACGGTTTAAGATTTAATCCCATATTATTCGCTATGAAATTTGACTTTTCATTGAATTGAATTGGAGATAAAGAAGTTAGAATAATACAAAATCTAGGATATTTCATTTTTGAAAAATTATTGTTATTTAATATTAGGTTTATTATTTTTTTGAATATTTTTAAAAAACCTATAACTATTAACAATAGCAACTATTAAAAAAATAGTTCCGAATATTAAGGAGATTCCCATTTTAATATCCATATTTCTTAATTTTTCTTCTTTTTCTGCTATTGGAAAAAAGCCACCAGAATAATTAACCTTGTTCAGTTTTTTAAACATTGAAATATGTTCTACAAATTCTTGTCTATCTATAATAAAACCGACCTTTTCTTTTCCGACAATACTTGTGTAGGGTGTATTTTTTAGTTGGTAAAACCAAAAAAAGAAAAGAACAGAAATAATAAAAAATAACAGGCTATAGATAGAGTAATTAGTTTTTTTCATTTTGAGATTTAGTTTTATAATTAAAGAATAAATGATTATACTATCTTGCAGTAATGTTTAATTGGAGATAATAGAATGATTAGTTGCCATTGTCCCCATTAGGATTTTCTTAGACTACTTTCCTTTTATCTAGAACTTGATAAAACAGCCAAAACATAAAAAAATTGAATTGTTAACCCAAAAACTAATCCCCATAAGGCTGCCTTTCCTGCTTCCTTTGCCTTTTTTGGTTTGAAATCCATGTTAATCAAAAAAATAATTGCACCAATTGGTGGGATGAAAAAGCAAATCAAATCAAGTCCCGTACTTAATTTATCATTTGGGTCATTATGAATTGATAGTTCTTTATTTTCTACTAGAGGATACGTCTTTAAGTGAATATCTTTTTCCATATATAGATAATTGTTAATTGCAGAAAATAATACAGGGGGTAGAATAGCTAGAGCAATAGGGAATGGAATGAGAAAAAAAGTCAAAATCATAACGCCATAAACTCTTTTGCCCTTACCTCTTAAAATCCAAGCTGATTCTTTTAATAAATGATATTTGTCTATTCCACGACCTTCAATTGTTTGTTCTTTTAATCTAATTTTTTGTAATTGCAATAATATTAATAACCATAAGATGACTATCAAGCCGTAAGTTAATTTCAAAAAATACATGAAGTAGTCACTAGAAAGCCTTAAAAAATTATTTCTACCTAAAACTTCTTTCCATAGTAATACGCCTAAGAATAACCCTACAGAAATTGGTATTATTACTTCACAGACTTTTGTTAATTGGATAATAATATTGGTTCGGTCATTAAATTTTTCCAAAAAACTTGTTTTGTCTTCAAATTCAAGTTGCTCGTAAATTTTAAGGTTATAGGTCTTATAAGACAAACACCAATTTCTGCATATTCTAGCAAATAAAAATCCTAAAGAGATAAAAGCTAAGACAGAGGCTTTGATAATGTCTATTTTTAATAGTTTAAAGTTAGAATCGAATGGAGTCATTTTATTTTGATTATTAATCAATAGAATATAAATCTCTTTTGAGATAGGAATTGAAATAACTGTGAACCAGAATACTATTCTGAATATCCTTGTAATGGATTTGACTTCGGTATTTCAATTTCTCGATACAATTGTTTAGTTATTTTGAATCGTAAACAGGTTAATTTTATTTTTGAGTTTTTGCTAATATTCGCCTTTCATAAAACTTAATAAATAAAATTATTCCAGCAATGGGTGCAATAGTCACCACCCCTGTTGCAATCCCTCTCCTTGTTACAATTTCATAAATTATGCTTATAACTATTATAATTAATGGTGCAGTTAGGATACTTAAAAATACAGTAATGGTGCTAGGGAGTATCAATTGGTAGAATGGTTTTTTAATATTTTTTCTTCTTAACCTAAAGTATTGAATAATCCCCATAATGAATACAATAGTTAATGCTGCTAATTTTAATTGCGTTGAAATTTCTTTTCCTACTATAAGATTATAAATTATGACTACCACTATTATAATTATTGGTGCAATTATGACACTACAAATTACAGTTCCAACTATACTAGGGAGTATCAATTTGTAAAATGGCTTTCCAATGTTTTTTCTTCTTAATCTAAAGTATAAAATAATGCTTGCAATAAAACCATACGGAATCCAAATTAAAGCTATAATTTCACTAGTCATTTTAGGTGTTTTAGGATAAGGTTATAAAGAATAATAAGATTTGGTTTATCAATTATTAACACAACCTCCAAATGAACTTCTGGTTATCTCCAAAACAAGTATTTTCTTAAATACATGTTGTTATATGGTGGCATTATTTTCTGCAAATCGCGCTATAACCTTGGAACTAGCCCCATTAAATATTTTATAAGTCTGAATAATATTTTTATTTGAATTAATTAGTTCCTAGCAATAATTACCTTTCGATAAATAATAACTTCCTTATAGCTTATCTGAAAAAAATAAGTCCCATTATCAAAGTCTTGAGTATTCAAAAAAGCAACTGAATTTCCTTTTGAAATGATAATATCTCTTTGCATATTTCTCCCTAGGAGGTCATAAACGGATATTCGAATTTGACTATCTAGCTCACCTTTAATTTTTAAATTTACTAGATTAGTAGCAGGGTTAGGAAAGATAGCAAGATTCGTATTTAAAATATTAGCTTCCAAGCTAGTAGCGCAGCTTTCTTGGTCTACACTAATATCTTGACTAACTGAATTGAAACATCCATTTTCATCTGTAAATGTATAGGTGATGCTAGAACTACCAATACCTATTTGAGTAGCATCCAATATATTTTCTAATACTCCATTTCCACTATATTCTCCACCAATAGGTAATCCACCAGCTAAATCAATAGCCGATTTATCAACACAAAATGTACTAGGGTCTAAACTTAAACTAACATCAGGTAGTTCATTGATTAAAGTAGTTACAGACATTGTATTTTGACACCCATTATCATCTGTCACAGTAACTTTAAAATCATTGGCAATGCCAACCATTATTGTAGGATTTGTTTCTCCTGTATTCCAATCATAGGCAACGCCACCTTTCGCTTCTAAAGAGGTTACTTCTCCTTGACAAAAGACTAATGAGCCTTCAATTGTCGCTATAGGTAATGGGTTAACAAATGCAGTAACAGATTCGCTATCTTGACAACCATTGTTGTCCGTGACTGTAACATTATAGTCTCCTGATTCCATTACATTTATTACTGGAATATTTTGCCCAGTACTCCAATTATAAGTTACTCCACCATTTGCCAATAAATTTGAGCTTTCACCTTCACAAAATTGCAAATCTCCGTCAATGGTTGCATCTGGTAAATCATTTACAATGACACTAACCTCTTTTGAGTCCCTACATCCTTCTTCCGTAGTTACAGTTACTCTAAAATTAAATTGAAAATCTACATTAATTGACGGAACCTCTTCACCAGAATTCCATCTATATGTGCTACCTCCATTTGCAGTTAGTGTTGTAAAATCACCATCACAAATTTCTAGGTCTCCTTCTATTTCTATATTAGGTAGTGGGTGTGCCATAACTATTGCTTCAGCAGTATCTGCACAACCTTTGTCATTTGTTACTGTAAGTGAATAATTTCCTGAATTAGTTACTGTTATGAAATTACTTGAACTTCCATCATTCCAAAGGTAATCACCGCTTCCTCCTGCTGAGAGTCTAGTGATTTCACCTGTACAAAATTCTAAGTCTCCCTCGATGTTTGCCTCTGGAAGTTGGTTAACTACAACGCTTACTTGCTCAATATTTGAACACCCTTGTGCATCAGAAACAGTAACCGTATAGTTATTTGCTTCTTGTATCGTAATTGAAGGAGTATTTTCACCGTTACTCCATTCAAATAAAATCCCTCCACTTGCTGTAAGAATAGAAGATTCTCCTTCACAAAATTCTAATGTTCCATCAATCTGTGCTAGAGGTTGGTCAAAGAAATTGCAACAATCTTCATCTTGGCAATCAATTAATCCGTCACCGTCATCATCTATGTTATTATCACATATTTCATTAATAATGGTAACTGCCATACATTGACCGTCAATCACCGTACTTGAAATAGAGAAATCTCCTTTTATATTAGCTAACCTAGACATTACAAATAAGGTATAAAAGCCAGATGCTGTTATTTCATATTGTAATTCAGCAGAGAAAACTCCATTATCACTATCTAAAAATTCACCACTTGGTCCATACAATTCTATTTCCAGAAAATTAATGACTTCAGAAAGTGCATTAAAATTAATACGAGTTCCTTGAGTGGCACTAAAAGAAAACGCCTTAGTTTCTGTTACAAAATCTAGTGTTCCATTAAAAATTGTATTACAAAGGGGAATAGCATTGATTGGGTTGAGTGTTCTTTGCACAGACAGTGAATAACTGCCTTGACCATTTCCAATGGTGCTTCCTTTTTTTATTAGTATAGTATATTTACCAGATATTGGAGTATTAATTAAAATTTCTCCAACATTTACAGCAGTTTCTTCTTCTAAAAGATTTCCAAATTCATCATAAAATTCTATGCCTAAAAAATTGATGTCCTCTGATGAAGCCCTAATATAAATAGGAACGTTTGCTGCACTGCAAAATTCGTAGGTATTTATATCTCCTTCAAAAGCTAATACATCAATAATACTTTCTCCAATGTTTAGAGGAGTGGCTTGAGCTAGTGATAGATTTATTATTAACTTAGAAATTAAAAGTATAGATAAACAAATTTTTTTCATAATTATTTTTTGGAAAATAGTAAATTAAAATTGAAGTCCAATCCCAATCCCTTCACTAGAAGGAAGTAGTCGAAATGAAGTTGTCTTTTTATTTACAATAGAATTATACCTACCAATAGCAGGTTTCAGCTTAGACTTTATTTTAGGTAGATTAATAAGTGCACCTACTAACAGAACTATCCCACCACCTAATATTGCAGAACCTCCACTTGGGCTATCTCCTAGCGGATCACTAGCTTGATTAATAGTTTGTACTAAGCCGACAGCCATAATACCCACTCCCACGCCCATAATGCCTAAAGACAATTTTTGTGATTTATGATAGTCTTTAATTAAGATACTAGCTTGATTATCCCCTGCCTGTTCTATGATATTTACTAAAGCTTTTGTATTCTTAATCTGTTTTCCTTTATGGAACATTTTCCTGCCATCTTCCACAATAGGTAATAAATTTTGATTGGATTGAGCTACTATTATTTGAAAAAAACACATAGTAATAGCTACAAAACTCAATAGTTTTTTAGGGTAATTCATAACTTGATTTTTAATTGTTAAAAAATTGATTGATTCTAAATTTAGTAGAAAATATAGGCAAGCTTTGAGCCTTAACAGCATTTAATTGACTTATATTTAATAAAATTATTAGGATATATAAAATATTTTTTTTCATTTTGTATTATTATTTAATGATACTTATTACCTCTCTACATAGACTTTAGCAGCATAAAATTATTTTGAATCCCTCATTTTTTGCTGGACATAATTGACAAAAAATCACAAGAGCACTCCTTGAACCAAAACAGTATGAAAGAACCAAAACTTCTTACCCTATTATTAAGGCTAGATACAACTGAACTAAATTCATTTGAAGATTTTCTAAATTCTCCTTTCTTTGGCAATAGAGAAGAGCGTTTTTTTGAGTTACTCAAAATATTTAGGAAGCTAACAAAAAATAAAATTGGCTTAGCCCAAGAACTTTCTGAAACTATCTACGAACAGATGAATGTTCAAATGCCACTGAGCAAAAGAACCTATGATAATGTTGCAAGTAGATTAAATCAAAAACTTAAAAAATTCCTAGTTCATTATTCCTTAAAAGCGCCAGCAAAAAAATCAAAACAATACCATTTTCAACTCATCGAAGTTTTAAGTCAGAAGCATTATGACTTATTTAAAATAGAATCTGAAAAGCTTATCCACGAAATTGAGAATCAGCAACAATATCCTACCAATCAAGATTTATATTTGCTCCACCAACTATATGAAAATCTCTGGTTTCATCCAGAAAACCCTCAATTTACGTTGAGTGCTCAGCCGTTTGAAAAAAGCATATTTTATCTTGATAACTTTTTTATACAATCCAAATTATTTTTCTATAGCGAAGTCCAGAATAGAAAAAACAAACTAAAAGAAAATATTCCTTTCTATTTTTATGAAGCTATTGAACAACATATACAAAATAACAAACTATATGAACCTACAGTTTTAAGCTCGATTTACTTCAAGATAGGTTGCTTATTAAAAAACAATGAGGATAGCCTCTATGATGAACTCAAAACTCAGCTAACTAAAGATGCTACCCTTTTTCCTACTTCTATTCTACTAGATTTAATTTTATTTTTGATTCATTATGCTCAACTTCAATATAATAAAGGCAATTTTTCCTTTCACAAAGAAGGGTTTGAGTTGTATCAATTCTTATTAAAAGAAGAACTATTACCCCTAAATGGGCTTATTAGACCTTCTGAATTCATGAGCATTCTCTATTTAGCATATGATCAAAAAGAAGCAAATTGGGCTAAAAAGTTTTACCAAGATTACAAAAAACAGATTCCAGATTCCTTTTTAAAAGAAGTAATGCCATTTATGGATGCTTTAAATAAATCATTATCGGGCGATATAGCCAATATCCCTGATTTAGATTTTCCGCCCAAAACAGGAGAGGTACTTTTATATCATCCTAGATTTTGTGTCCTCTATATTAAAATAGGTTACGAAAATTGGGATTTATCTATTTCCGAGCAACATCGACGATTAATTTATTTCATTAATGCGTTTTCCAAATGGTTGAGTAGAAATAATAAAAGGATTGATAGTAATCTTAAAATCCGTTGTAAGAATTTTTGCGATTATGTTAAATCAATTAGTACTATTAATCGAAAAAACATTGTTATGTACGGTAATGATAGTAACAATACCCTTAAGCAATTAATAGAAAATATTAATGCTGAAAATCAATTGGTTCAAAAAACATGGTTAATAAAAATATTAAATGACCTTTTAGGTACTACTCCTCCACCAATATAGAGGAATAGTACCACAAGCTTCAAATCAGGCATCAAAGATGTCCCCAATGATGATGCCCAGAGGGAAAAAAATCAAAAACTTAGGGGATGATTGCCCAGTTGTAGGCATACCATTGACAGTACCGTTGCTAGGCAACTGGCTTGCATTTTTAACATACATAAAAAACGGTTTTAAAGGGGATAACACTTTGTGTGTTATCCTTGGATTAATCAATATGAATGGTGGCCTATAGGCTTGCAGGCATTGTGGCTGCCATTCTATTTTTCTAAAAAATTGAAGTGCTTTTTCAAAGCAACTATTAAGTAAACCTTATTTCGTATTGCACTCACCTTTTTCAAAAATCAAAAGTGTTTAAAATAGACAAGCACTTAGGAGATATTACAAGTGATACAAAGCTTTCGTGAAAAAAATCAAAAATTGTCCAAAAATTATTTCTTAACTAATTAGACCTTAACGGATTTAAGTTTGGGGAATAGGATTGTAATAAATTATTTATAGCAATGCTCATTGTCCATAAAAGCTTTCACTTATTTATTCGACTAAATCTTCTATACCTAACATTTTTTTCTAAAAAATTTTTTTTCTAAAAAAAGATGTTAGGTTTTATAAAAAGCAGCGAATTAATAGATAGTGTTCTATTTGTCATAAATATTTTTGTTCTCTAATAGGATAGCTGAAAAGAATTTACTAGAGACCGATTATCCAAAATACAAATTGGAATAATTTATTGAGATTAAACAAATTTAGTATGCCACAAACCCTTCAAAATCCTTGTGTTAGTCTAAAGGAAAAATTATTACCTTTTACGATTGGACAACTAAAGTTTGAGAAACGAAGAATAATAGCCAACTTATTAGTTCGGGAATCACAAAGGAAAAATAGTTTAATACTTCTCTATTATTATGCCTGTAAGAAGTCAAAGCTATTTTATATTTTTTCAAAAATGTTCAATGAACCAAAGAATCATTTGTCTGATTATGATGATTTATTTAGTAGGGCATTTCAAGGATTTCTGGGTAGCTTGGAAAAGGGAAATTATGTTCCTGAAAAAGCAAGTCTTGAAACATATCTTAGCGTAATTTTAAGGAGAAGAATTATTGGATATTTCAGACGAAATGATAATAAATCAGCCTTTAAATTCGAGGAACTAAAAGAAGAAAAATTAAAAAAGATTAAAAAAACTAAAAATGGATGGAAAGACCAAAATCAACTAGAATTTGATGGACAATTGGATGAGTGGATTACTAAGGAATTAAAAGACTCTAATAGTAATTTAGGAAAAAGACGGCAAGGCTTATTACTAGCAATAGAGGAAGGTACGATTCTAAGTAAAATTTATGAAAAACTAGATTATTCATCTTATGATGCCCTAAATGTAGATAAACCAAGAGCAAAGGAGAAAGTAGCTAAAATAATTTGGGAGAAGATTGAGCGCAATATAGTATTTGAGGAGTACAGAATTTATAGATTTTTTAGCTATGATTATGTTAAAACGCATATTGAAATTAGATTTACGACTAAAAAAAAATTAAAAAATGTATAAAGAAATTGTTCAATATTTAAAATTTGATGCCTATTTGAATGGTGAACTATCAGAAAAAGAGGTCTTAGCTTTTGAAGAGGGATTAGCTAACTCAAGCAAACTCAAAAGAGAATTTGAGCTATATAAAGAAGTCTCTTTAAGTCTTACAATTAATACTCCGTCAGAACAAATTAAATATAAAGTAAATAAATTGGAAAAGGGAGTGAAGGACCAAGAGGAAGCCTTATTCGACTTATATCAAAAGGATAAATTGAGTCCTAAAGAAAGAGTGTTATTTCATAATAGGATTAATGCCGATTTGTTATTCAAATATAAACTTGAACAATATAAACGAGAAAATCCACTTACGGTTAAATCGATATCTAAACCACAACCTTCCATTTTTGATTCTTTTATTCAATCAATTGCTACACTTTTCCGACGACCAGCAACCCAATGGGCGATAGCAGGAGTATTTATATTCGGACTAGCTGTTTTCAATTCTAATTCAATAGGTTCCTACGTTGGATATGGCGACCAGAATTCAGTTATAGTTTCAAATGAGTTTGATGTACTTCCTAAAGCTCCCATTAATTCAAATTTTCAACAATTATCTCATGAAGAAGAAGATTTATTCCAGATACGAATGGACGGATTAACGGCTTATAATGAAGGAATAGCTGATTCAGATTTTTCTAAAAGGCATTTGAATAAAGCCATTGAGCGATTACAACTATATATGAAGAAAGCACCGGCAGACATGAACAACCTCTCCTTATATATTTTCTTGGGACGTAGTTTTTATAACCTTAATGATTATGACCAAGCAATTGTACAATATGAAAAAGGAATTGAGTTAATAACAACATTTGGGCAAGCCTATAATAATCCACAAAAAAGAATGTTAGATGACCTACATTTTCAATTAGGGCTTGCTTATTCTAAAAAAGGTAATTGTCAAAAGGTAAAAATATTATTTGATGATTTAGCTCAGAATGCTAAAGATGAAACGGTACGGAATAAAGCATTTAAAATAACCAATAAAATATCTTGTAATGAATAAAATTGCCCCCATTCTTTTTTTTCTTTGTTGTCTATCTTGTTCTCTTCTAAGCCAAGTACAAGAAGTTATTGCTTTCCTAGTCATTGATACGGAAAATGTCCAAGGAGGAAAAGAAGATTTAAAGAATATGACCACTTTTTTAAGTTTAATGAATGATAATGAATCATATAGCGTATCTACTACTATCCTTACGGGGTCGCCAGAAATCTTCAATGAAAATAGAATTTTTAAGGAGTTTAAAGAAGCGGAGGTCGACAGTAATACTATCGTATTTTTCTATTTTTCTGGACATGGAAAATATAATCATAATGGTATTCATTATTATATTAACGAGGAATGGATAGAAGCTAGAAAATTTATCAAGTTGTTAAATGCGAAAGCGTCTAAAGCCTTATATTATTTAAGTGATAATTGTCAGGTTTTTGGAGGAAAACAAGATGCTTCTGAAAGTATTAATTTTCCACTTACTTTGCCAAGTCATCATATTGCAAAGATGTTTGACAATAAGAAAAGGCTAGGGCTTAGTTGTAGTCCAGGAAGTGCTTCCATTAGTAATGTTTATCAAGGCGGAATCTTTACTGTTAACTTTTTAAAGACTTATTTGGATACTACATTATTTAATAAATCATTTGATTCGTTAACTATCGAAATAATTGAAAACACTAACAAAGAATCACATAGTATACATGGCCAAGAACCAAATCCATATTTTATCCCTATTGAAGAATACTTAAAAAACGAATAGATTGAATTAAAAAAATAAATTCTATCGGTAAAACCTCCAAAAATGCCAAAACCAACTTATTTTTTCTTATTATTTTTTACTTTATATTTTATCAATTCATCTTTTGCCTATAAAGAAACCGTTTTATTGACTGTTGTAAATGAACAAGACTCTTTAGAGTTAATCAAGTTTCGAGATAGCCTTTGTAAGACCAATTGCCTATTAAATTGGGGAGCAGGTCTTCCTATGAATGGATGGGATGGAATAATGATTAATGAAGAGGGGAGAGTTACAAATATTGCAATAGATGGAGATACCTTAGGGCCTTTTGATGGTGAATTAATAGATGTAGACCTACCTTTTTTGTTGAAATTACGAATCGAGGATGCTTCTTTAGACACTATTCCTGACTTTACTAAATTACCCTTATTGGAATCCATTAACCTCAAAAGATGCACCTTGTCGGGTGAAGTACCTGAGCTAAGAAATTGTAATAACCTAACAGAAATCAGTTTTCCAGAGAATGAATTAACAGGGACTATCCCTAGTTTTGACCATTTAACCCTGTTGCACACAATTGGCTTGAATAATAATTTATTGGAAGGGGAAATTCCACCTTTTAATCAATTTGCATATGGACGGGAGTTAGTTACGGTAAGACTTGGGAATAATAAATTAGAAGGAGCAGTTCCCAATATTTCTGGATTTACAAAGCTACGTAGGTTTGAAATTCAAAATAATCAACTTTCTATACTACCTCTAATTACGAATGTACCTTTACTACTTGATGAAAGTACAGTTGGTATTAGGCTTGCCAATAATTATTTTTCATTTGATGATATTCAGCCTAATCTTGGTTTGTTTACAAGACAAGATATGATTACCACAAGCTGGTTTAGCCCACAAAAAACACGGTTTTTAGGTGCAATTGAAATTAATCGATGTGAAAGTTATACGGTTAATTTAGGTATTGACGAAGAAGAATTGGAGAATGAATATGTATGGAGACAAGATGACAACATTTTAGATACTGTTTACCAAAATCATTACACATTTTATGATTTGGACCTTTCAACGATTACAAATTATAACTGTACGGTAACGAATGAAGAAGTGCCCGAATTAATATTACAATTTTCTTTAGACTTAACCCCCAATCCTAACAGTCCTTGTTCTAGTGCTACTTGTCCTAATACAGATTTAGCTATAACAATAGATAAAATGGGAATATGTGATACTGATGTCATCAATATTGATATAATGAATCCAGATGATTTATTTAATTATCAATTATATGCTCAAGGAGTCCCTTTTCCTCATACTACATCTTTTCAAGAAGCTGTATTTTCTATTGAATCTGGGCCAATTTCAAATTCAAATTACTTCACCATAAAAGCAACAGGATTAGAGGTAGATAATGAAAATTGTGTTATACCGCTTAGGGATTCCTTTGATATTCAAGTTAGTAAAGTAGCCCTTTTAGAAAAAGAAATAAAAAAACCAGCAAGTGAATCTGATGACGGGCTTATTGAGTTGGAAATAATTAATGGCTTTTCTCCGTATATAATTAATTATACACCAAATGGGAGAGAATTAATGATAGAAGATACCATTCTAAGATTAGAAAACCTTTCGTCCAATCAATATAACATCAATGTAATTGATAACTTTGGTTGTACGGACACGATTTTTGTTCCATTAATTTTAGAAGAATTTAATGAAAGAAATTTTATTATTTCGACCAATCCTTCGAATCCTAAAAAGGTTTTATTTGCCGACTTAACAGATTTTCAGTTAGCCAAAAGTAAATTCAAAGTATTCAATAGAGACAAGGGGCTTATTTGGGAAAGCGCTCCCTTTGCAGGAGAATGGGACGGTAAGATTGCTGGTCAATTGTCAATTGGTACTTATTATTACTTACTATTTTTAGAAAACAACCCCCAACCAAGTTTTTGGGGATACATTACTATTCATAAACCTCAACGATGAAAAACCATTTAATCATTTGGCTTAGCTTCCTTATCTTACCTTGTATATATGCTCAAAATTTTATTGCCAACTCTAATTTTGGTAGCCAATTTATAATCAGTCCTTCGACAATTTCTTTTGATGAAATTGGACTAAAGAGAAATTATTTATCTGTTTCTCATTATAGTTTTGATTTAGGTATTGATAAAATAGGCGCTTTTCCAGGAACACCGACTTCTATTTTACTCAATGGAAATTTTTATGCCGCCAATAAAGTAAGAATCGGGTTTGATTTGCTCAAAGATAAAGCGGGGGCCCTCCATCACTTTAATGTTGGAGGAAGATTTAATTATCTTGCTTCAGACCATTTTCGACTAGCAATAGGTATTCATTATTCCAACTTTGGACTTCGGTTAAATCCTGATGAAATCTATAATATCCAAGCAAGTGAGGTAGCGGAATTTAATACCTTAGATTTGCCTAATGTATTCAGAGGGAGTTTTGGTATCCTCTTTGAAGATAATGCGGTTAATGGTTTGGGAAGGGTAATTGACAGAAAATATTTAAGCTTTTCAATGGCCTGGCAAAAAGAAAATAGTTTAGAAGCATTTGATGCAACTTTCTTTTCGCTCGAAGGCGGTATAGAGTTAAATCAGCATGTATTTTTTGCTAAAGCTAGTTATATCACAGCCCCTGAGTTTTTACAATTTGAAGTAGCCTCTAGGCACTATTTTTTCCATGCCGAAGAAATGTATCTTAGTCCAAATGTTAGTTGGATTCCTACTGATAACCTTACCTCTTTAGGCTTAAAATTAGGCCTTAAGTGGGGCAATAGCCTTTTAAAAAATAGCCTCATTTGGGGGATAGAGATGGGCTATAACTTTCCTGTTCATACATTTGAGGGGACGACCTTCAATAATTTTTCTATTTTTCAGTTGAAAGCATTTAGCCTAATTTCTAGGAATCGGAAATAGTACGAGGTGTCCGTAGGCATATTCTTTTTTTAATCGCCCACTATCAGGGATATTAGCTTTATATCTTTGCTTGAATTTATTAAATAGTTCATAATCGTGAAAGGTAGTCCCAAGCTGCATAAGGTATTTAAAACTATTATACATTGCAGGTAAAAAATCCCCTTCTTTTTCATTGAAAATAGTAGGAGAGGATGCTAGTGAACTAGTAAAAACATTTCTACTTGGGTTTTGATGAATCTTTTCAAAATAAATTTCTTTATTAGGGTCGTCTTGAACTTTGCTAGGGGTGTAATCTAGGATTTTACCGCTATGGCAAGCATCAGATATAAGCAAAATATCTTTAGCCTTCGATTGAATAAGCAAGTTTTTAATACTACTAAAGGAAATCCATTTTTCTTTATTCATATCTGGTCCATCTTGAGGAATCCAATAACCTTCATTATTGATAACTGTACCATGAGATGAAAAGATAAACACTACTCGGTCATTGGAATTAAATTCTTGGAAAATGATAGAAAGAGTATCGACTAGTTTTTCTCTTTTAGTATGCTCATTGAGGATTATATGAGAAGGGGCAAATTTTTGAAAATTTTGTGTAAAGAGGCTGTCAAATTTTTCTGCATACTTAAGCGCATGGGGGATTGGGGTCCATTTATGGTCGTAGGTATAGGTATCTATCCCTACATAAACTAAATGATAGGTAGCATTATCTTTTTTATGATACCTGTACATCTTAAGCCTTTGCTTTTCTCTAAAATTATCCTGCTTTAAATCAGCCGTAATAATCCATTCATCGTTTTCTTTTCTTAATGGGAACATACCATAATCATTACTAGGGGTAGATATATCCGTGAGAAGATTGGGTGTGCTAGGATGACCATTATCAAAAGTAGTTCCCCATAGATTAAATCCAGATTTACTACTATTTTTTATTTGTTTATCTATCTTGTCAGAGGTAAAATATAGGGTAAGACCATCCCAAAAAGGTAATATTTCATCTGCTGCTGTATTGAGTTTATCAAGCAATATAGGTGTAGACCAATTTGCTTCCGGATTAAGCCGTTGGGAAATATATAAATCAAAACTATTATTAGATTTATTTTTTGCCGAAAACACCATTTGAGTATCAGAAGAATTTACTGCTATGTGGTAGATGTTTTCTTTCCATACTTTTGCTTTTTTTCCAAACTTCACTTTTTCAGGCTGTTTATGCCCAATTCTTTTTTTCTTTAGCATTAGTTTTAAATGACCATTATATTCCTCCTTATAATGGGTAAAGTAAACTAAGTTTTCATTGACTGGATAATAGTCATATAGATTGGAGTATTCTTCAACATCTTTGAGATGTTTAATAGCTAATGGGCGGATGGCATTATAACCAAAAGTACCGCTTGAAGAATTATTTAAAATAAAAAACTTTGTATTCAGTGAGTCTGTAGAAATATGATGATATGGAAAACGCTGCTGATTAAATGTTGTTATTTCGCTAAGCATTTCATCAGCTACTTTTTTCTGACGCTTTAGGACTTGTGCTAAATCTGTATCAATAACACTTTTCAAATTCTTTAAGAGGAGTAAATCACAAGGACTTCCGCCCGTCCTTCTTAAGCAATCTAATCTTTTAAAAAAATAGCCTATTTCTGATTCAGTGCATTTTCCTAATGTATTGCTTAGATAATCAAAGTTATCAATACTATCTTTTAAAATATGATAGTTTTCTTTAGAACAAGGAAAATTTCCCAGCATCGTATTTTTCAAGCTTTTACCATCCTCAAGCAATTCTTTATATAAAGGTGCTGCTAAATTAAAAAGTCCTTGTTGATAATACGCATTTGCTATCTTTGCTTTTTTGTTCTGGGTGTATAAATCTGAGGGATAATAGATTCCAATAAGTACTAATAAAAATGCTAAAAAAGGTGTTTTCATCTTTCTTGTTTTGATAAAAAGTAAACACCTAAAATTAACAATAAATTACATTAAAACATATTTTGATTTATATAAAAAATAATTTTATTTAAAACTAATTAATATTCATATACTAGAAACGGGATAAATTTGTGAAAATTAATTTAGAAGTCAGAAGTCAGACCGTCTATTTCATAGACTGTCAGAAGTCAGATGAATCAGATTTAAATAATTGATTATTAGTGTTTTGTAGTTTTTAAATCTGACTTCTGACAGAAAAATGTAATTTTTCGGTCTGACTTCTGACCTCTTTTCAAAATCACTCTTTTATCCCGTTTGGAGTATAACACCCCAAATCAACCCCACCTCATTGGACGTGTTGCTTTAAAGGGCAAAGCAAAGCCGCATAATGGGTAACTTATATTTTCCCTACTCCTTATTAAAATGATTAGGCCTAATCAATGGTTGTAAGTACTTTCTATTAGTGTATTCGTTGGAGAGGAGAAAAAATAACAGTTTTAGCGAGAGATTTTGGATTTAATTTTTTATTTTCTTAGCTACTTCTTTATTTACTTTTAGTCACTAACTTCAATAGGAAATAATAGGAAAGGGTCTTTTTTTTTAAAATGCTTGAAAATACAAAGGATTCTTAGAAAATCAATAAAACTATCCAAAATAAAAAAAGTCCACAAACACAATGTCTGTAAACTTTCTTCAAAGTAGCGCGAGGCGGGCTTGAACCGCCGACCTCAGGATTATGAATCCTGCGCTCTA
>CAZXYA010000132.1:0-18352 GCA_964644655.1 uncultured Saprospiraceae bacterium
GAGGAAATGTGAGTTTCCGAACCCAAAGGGATGGGATGCCCGTGACTCAGTAAAAGTGTACGGTAGAGAAAACACAGTAATAACTTTAATTAAAAAAAAATTCCATAATTTTTTTTTAATTAAAAATTAAACCCATAAAATTTTTTATTGCTTCTTTAGCACTTACCTTTATCGTTGTATAATAAAGAAAACTTGTAGCTGTTTAGCAGAGGGCTTAGAGCAGAGGGATATTAAATAGGAAATCAATAAGAATTTAGGGGAAGCCATTAATTCTTTGAAAATACTTCTGTTTTTAGTCCTTTGCCCTAGGCTCCCAGCCCTATGCTAAATAGTCACGAAAACTCAACAAAATGCAGCAAAGAAATATATTCCTTGGGCTATTCTGTTTATTATTAGCCTGTTCTACCCCTTCTACCCAATACGATGTTTTAATTACTAATGCAACCATTTATGACGGGAGTGGCGAAAAACCAATAATTGGTTCAGTCGCTATTAATGGCGATAAAATTGCAGATCTTGGCAATTTAGAAAACGTAGTGGGGAAAAAAGAAATCGACGCAAAAGGAATGGCTGTTAGTCCTGGTTTTATCAATATGTTAAGTTGGGCAACAGAAAGCTTGATAGAAGATGGAAGGGGGATGAGTGATATAAAACAAGGAGTGACCTTAGAAGTAATGGGCGAAGGTTGGTCAATGGGACCGATTAATGAAACCATGAAAGCCAATAGTATTAAAAGCCAAGGAGATATAAAATATGATATTCCTTGGACTACTTTAGGAGAATACCTTGAATTTTTAGAAAAAAAGGGGGTTGGCCCAAATATCGCCTCTTTCATGGGGGCAACAATGGCAAGGATTCATGAAATAGGCTACGAAGACCGACCACCAACCGAAGAGGAATTAGCCCGAATGCAACAATTGGTTCGCCAAGCAATGGAAGAAGGAGCAATGGGCGTAGGTTCATCCTTGATTTATGCACCCGCTTTTTATGCTAAAACAGCTGAATTAATAGCACTTTGCCAAGTAGCAGGAGAATATGGAGGGCGCTATATTACCCATATGAGAAGTGAAGGGAATCAATTATTAGAGGGCGTAAATGAGGTGATGACTATAGCTAAAGCAGCCAATATTGGAGCTGAAATTTATCATATGAAAGCAGCAGGCCAGAATAATTGGTCTAAGATGGATTTGATGATAGCAAAGATTGATAGTGCCCAGCAAGCTGGATTAGATATTACCACTAATATGTATAATTATGTGGCAGGAGCAACTGGTTTGGATGCTTCTATGCCGCCATGGGTACAGGAAGGTGGATATGAAGCATGGGTGGAGCAATTGAAAAATCCAGCAATTAGAGCTAAAGTGAAGCAAGAAATGAATAGAGATGCAACGGATTGGGAAAACTTATATTTTTCTGCGGGATCGGCAGATAAGCTACTATTAGTCGGCTTTAAGCGGGATAGTTTAAAAAAATATACAGGAAAAACTTTAGCAGAAGTTGCTACATTAAGAGGAACAAGCCCTGAAGATACCGCAATAGATTTAGTCATTCAAGATGGAAGTAGAGTAGGAACGGTGTACTTTTTGATGTCAGAAGAGAATGTAAAAAAACAAATTCAATTGCCCTATATCACTTTCGGTTCTGATGCAGGTGCTTTGGCGACTGAGGGCGCTTTTATCAAATCTAGTACACACCCAAGGGCTTATGGAAATGTTGCTCGCCTTTTAGGAAAATATGTCCGAGAAGAACAAGTTATTTCTTTGGAAGAAGCTATCAAGAAATTAACTGCTTTACCCGCGGAACATTTAAAAATTAGGAATAGAGGCTTTTTAAAACAAGGTAATTTTGCGGATATTGTCATTTTTGATCCTACGACCATTCAAGATAAAGCTACTTTTGAAAACCCACACCAATATGCAGAAGGGGTAGAGCATGTTTTTGTAAATGGGATACAAGTGTTGGAGGATGGAGAATCTACAGGACAATTTGGTGGAAGAGTTGTACGTGGACCGGGGTGGACTGGTTGGGAGTGATCTAATTCTTTTCTAAACAAAGCTGAATTTCACAGAATCACTTCTCAGAGGGTAACAAGTCTAATATTGTCTACTGAAATGGCTATTACTAGGACTGTACAGAAAACCGATAAATAGTAGTTGATTGATAGGTCTCTTTTGGTCGTAAAACAGTACTAGGAAAATCAGGTTGATTAGGGGAATCTGGGAAATGCTGGGTCTCTAGACAAAAAGCACAGCGTTTTTGATAAGCTATATTATTATGACCCATTAAACTTCCATCTAACCAATTGGCGGTATATAGTTGCAGACCAGGTTCAGTAGTGAAAACTTCTAAGATTCGACCACTTATTGGCTCAACTACTTTAGCTGCTTTCCTTAAGCCTTCTCCTTTTTTTAAGACAAAATTATGGTCATAACCATTCCCGATTTTCAGTTGAGGATGATTTTGATCAATACGTTCCCCAATCTTTTTAGGGGCTAAAAAATTAAATGGAGTTCTTTTCACAGATTTAATTGCTCCCGTTGGAATTAGATTTTCATCAACAGGTGTAAAGGCATCTGCATAAATACGCAATTCATGATCTAAGCAAGTGGAGGCTCCTCCATCTTTTAAATTAAAATAACAATGATTGAGTAGGTTAATAATAGTGAGTTTGTTTGTAGTGGCTTGGTAGTCAATACGCAATTCATTTTTATTGGTTAAAGTATAGGTAACCTGGCAAGCCAACCTGCCAGGATATCCTTCCGCTCCATCTGGGCTTGTATAATTTAAAACAAGACTAGAAATACCTCCTTTTTCTATCATCATAGCCTGCCAAACTACTTTATCGAACCCCTTGTTGCCTCCATGTAAATGGTTGCCTCCATTATTGGTCGCAAGGGTATATATTTGTCCATTTAGGGGAAATTTTCCTTTGGCAATTCGATTTCCATATCGACCAATAATCGCTCCAAAGAAAGGTTGATCTACTTGCAAATAACTAGCTAAATCTTCAAATCCTAAATTGATTTCTCCTAAAAGTCCGTTTTTATTGGGTACTTGGATAGAAGTAACCGCACCTCCATAATTGGTGATTTGGACTTGTATTCCATGCCTATTAGTTAAGGTGAATAAGTCAACTAGTGAATTGTTAGGAAGTTTGCCAAAATATTGTTTGGAAATTGACATGGATTAACAAAATTAGGTGAAAGGAAAATTTTGGCAAAACTAGATAAAAAAAAGAAAAGTTGATAAATCTTGTTACTTTAATCCTGCTGGAAAAGTCTTATCGAATAGGAAATCCTAAAATAGGAGAATAGCGCTTACTTAAAGAGAATCGTAACTATCTAGGAGTCAGGAGCGAGGAGACAGGTGTCAGACAAAAAGAAGGATAAGTAAAGATTCTTCTCCTTTAAAAAGGTAAATCTTGTTTGATACCTAAAATCTAAAACCTGATACCTAAATAGTTGCAAAGAATATTAATTTAGTGGTATTAAACCAAGTTATAATATGAAAACAATTTATATTTTTAGAAAATAGGAAATGTAAAAATCTTTTGTCACTTTTGTTTTTAGTAACAAAGAAATTTCATATCTTTCCATCTGAAAATATTAAATATTATTTTCCAATATACTAAAGAAACTATTTACACGATCAATCTATTTTAGAAAATTCCCATCTATTTTAAAAAGACACTATCATTTAATTTTTCTTTGGTTATAATGAAGATGATTAGTTATTTGAAACGCTATCGCATATCAAATAACTATTAGTCTGAAAAATCGTATGAAGATTGCCCCATTCCAATAATTATTGAGACAAGTTTTGTAAGGACTAATCCTTTCAGCGTACTACATTTAGAAAATACTTGAATAAATTAAAATATATAAAACTATTATGGCTAACAACAAATCCATTGATAAGCGTCAATTACTTAAAAAAATTACAGAAGCAGCAAATATCTCTCAAAAACAGGCGTCTATCGCCTTAAATTGTTTGTTTGATGCCGATAGTATTTTTGCTACAGGTGGTATTAACGAAGTGCATACTGCTAGTGAAAAAGTGGTAGAATTAAAAACACCTGGTGCTTTACAATCAGTAGAATTAGTGAGAGAAAAGGCAATAGTAACAAAGGAAACTACGGAAGTAGCAAAAGCTATTGAAGTGGTTAAAGAGGTAGCGGTTACTATAATTAAAGAAGTACCGGTCGAAGTGATAAAAGAAGTAGAGATCATTCGTGAAATAGTAAAAGATAATACGATTCATCAAGAAGTGATAAAAGAAGTGGCTGTTGAGGTGATTCGAGAAGTGCCGATTGAAGTGATAAAAGAAGTGATAAAAGAAGTACCAGTCGAAACGATTAGAGAGATTACGGTGACTAAAGAAGTACCTGTAGAAGTGATTAAAGAAGTAGAGGTAATCGTAGAAGTACCTGTAGAAGTGATTAAAGAAGTAGAAGTCATCGTAGAAGTACCTGTAGAGGTAATCAAAGAAGTTGAAGTAATCAAAGAAGTTGAAATTATTAAGGAAATACCAGTAGAATCAATTCAAGAGGTAACGGTAGAGATGGTGAAGTCGATGCATATTGTGCGAGAGGTCGAGAAACCAATTGAGGTCGTAAAAGAAGTTTTAAAGGCGGTTGAAGTGATTAAGGAGGTAATTGTAGAAGTACCTGTAGAAAAAGAAGTGATAAAAGAAATAGAAGTCATTAAAGAGGTTTTTGTTGAAATGGCTAAACCAGTAGAGGTCATTCAAGAAAAAGCGGTGACGAGTACTGCTACTATTGAAAAAGCGAAAGTAGTAGAAATTACTAAAGAGAAAGCTGTTGCAACGACTAAAGCAGTACCTGTAGAAATGGTTAAATCTATTCATATTACCCGTGAAGTAGAAACGCCAGTTGATCGTTCCGTGGAAGTAAGTAAAGTAGTAGAAGTAGAAGTAGTTACAGAAAAAGCAGTAGAAATAGTCAAAGAAGTGGCAAAAGTTGAACAAGTAGAAGTGAAGGTAGAAGTGCCTATTGAAGTAGAAAAAATAGTGGAAGTGACAAAAGAAGTGGAAGTACCTGTTCCAGTTGTACAAGAAGTGATTAAAGAAATTGAAGTGACAAAAGAAGTGCCTGTGACAACAACGAACACGGTAGAAGTACCTGTAGAAGTGGAGTTAGTTAGAGAGGTCGCCGTAGAAACGGTCAATGAAGTAGTGAAAGCAATAGAAGTGACGAAGGAAGTACCAGTTGAAGTTCTTAAGGAAGCTTATCAAATAATCGAAGTGATTAAGGAAGTGGAAATTATTAAGGAAGTGCCTATTGAAATTGTACGAGAAGTAGAGGTTGTCAAAGGGATTGATTTTGAGATGTTGCAAAAAATGATGACAAATATGGCAACAGTAGAAGTATCTAAAAATGTAGTAGGGGAGACTAGAACTGCGGGAGATGCAAAAGTTGTTGAGCGTCGTGAAATTACTGGTGAAACCCGTGTTACAGAAGTGACAGGAGAAAGTTATATTCGGGAAGGGGATGGATCTATCGAAAGCGAAGTAATAACTACCAAAACAGAGGATCAAGGTTTCCGAGTAGGGATAGACCGAAAAGATAATTTGACTAAAATAGAAGGTATTGGCCCCAAAATTAATGGCTTATTAAATGATGCGGGCATTTATACTTTCCGTCAATTAAGTGAATCTTCTGTAGGTACGATAGCGGCTATTTTGCAAAAAGCTGGCAAACGGTATCAGATGCATAATCCTGCGACTTGGCCTGACCAAGCGGCTATGGCTGCGGATGGTCGTTGGGAGGAATTGAAAAAATGGCAAGATGAATTAGACGGAGGTAGATAGATTGTTAATTTAGAATTTTTAATTTTCAAATTATCGCTGTCTTGAGTAAATTATTTACTAAACATCTTTCAAAGACAGCTTCAAAAAAAATATTATGGCTTATATAATTAAACAAAGAGTTATTAATGCGATTATTCCAGATAATGATGATAATGGCTTACAAGATAGTATTAAAGTTTTCAAAAAAGGAACAGTAAGCAGTTTATCTGTTCGAGTGAATATTACCCATTCTTATAGTGGTGATTTAGAGATTAACTTGACTGCGCCGTCTGGTAAATCAGTTGTGCTGCATGGTAGAAAAGGTGGAAGCAAAGATAATATTGAATTAGTATTTGACGGAGAAGTGGTCAATGAATTTGTAGGTGAAAAAGCTAAGGGAAAATGGACCTTAACAACAAAAGATTTTGCCCCTAGAGATGAAGGTACGCTAAATAATTGGAGTCTTAGAATGGATTGCACCGATAAAAATTCTGAAATCTATATTCCAGAAGGAGAGGGCAAAACATTGATTAGCAAACAAAATTGTACAGAAGCGGGAGCTATCAAAGGCATTACTGCTTCTATTGACATTGAACATAGCTATGTTGGTGATTTAGTGGTTACTTTAAAAGGACCGGGTGCATCCGTTGTTTTACACGATAGGGAATCAGGTAGTAAAAAGAATTTAAAGAAAAGTTATAAAAAAGGCTTGGATGCTTTTATTGGCACCAAAGCTAAAGGAGAATGGGTCTTAGAAGTAGCAGATTATGCCCCTAGAGATTCAGGTCGAATCAGAGGATGGAATATTGATTTAAGCCTTTGATTTATTTCACTATTCATTCTCTAAATTATCAGTGTTATTAATCATCTGTGTTCCTATTTTTCTAACACAGATTAATTTTTAACACAGATAATTATTAATTTGTAATTTGGCGCTCTATTACTATAGAGAGGATTAATTCTTTCTCTACTCTACTAAAATGAATATTACCGCCCTTCGCTGCTCAGGCGTGCAAGGGCGATTGAGGGTGAAACTCTCCCTGTTTTCGCCGCGCAGCGGCGAAAACACTGAAATAATTTTAGTAGGGTAGAGTAGTTAGTTTTCTCGTTCTAAATTCTGAATTTGTTATATAATTTAATAAAAGCTAGCATTTAACTTTTTTTTCATCGAACTTTCCTATTTTCGTGGCGTTAATTGGTTGTGTTTACACCTAAATTCTAAAAAAGATCAAACTCACGATATTTATTTTACTCAAACATTTTAGAACTACTCCCTTAGAAGCTCTTTAATTATTTTATCAACGTTTGATTAGCATCTATGTGCTCGAAAATAGCTACCAGTATCAGTACGAAAAATAACGAAGCAACGATTGTAATTCCTTTACAAAAGGGAGCGTACCAACTTGGTATTGCTTCAACTATTGATGAAATAGTCCATCATTGGAAACTAGCGGCTCCTACTCATGATGAATTTTTACAAGTTCCATACTTAACTTTCATGGAATCCCGTCCACCGGGGGATATGCACTTTCGCTATTTAGTTTTTTATAAAAATGACCAACCTATTGGGGTAGCTTACTGCCAAATTTCAGAACTTAAAATTAGAGAAGCCTTAACAGATCCAACCCTTTCTTCTTTTCGACAAAAATTAAACGATACTATCCTAAAAGCAGCAGATATGAATGCGCTATTTTGTGGTAATATTTTGTTGACAGGTGAACATGGCGCTTATTTTAAAGAAATCATTGATATTAAAACCCAAAGTTTATTATTAAGGGAAGGTATGGAAGCCTTAAAAAATCAATGTAAAAAAGAAGGAGAATACATTTCTTTACTGTTGGTCAAGGATTTAGATGCGTCTAGAAAAAAGGAGCTACATCCTAACTTAGGAAAAGACTATAAAGAATTTTCGATACAACCAAAGATGATTCTGAATATTCGTAAAGAATGGGATACTTTTGAAGACTATTTAGCAGCTATGACTTCCAAATATCGAGTGCGAGCTAAACGAGCATTCAAGAAGGGAAAAGGTATCGAAAAACGAGAATTAAACATTGACTCTATTAAAGCCTTTTTGCCAAAGATTGATGAATTGTATAAATGCATAGCAGATGGTGCAGGATTTAATGTAGTGACTTTAGATGGGGATTATTTCTTGAATTTTAAAAGACATTTTCCAGAAAAGTTTCGACTACATGGCTATTTCTTAGAAGGCGAAATGATTGCTTTTTATACCACCTTTAGAAATCAAGAAGAATTAGAAGCACATTTCTTAGGTTTTGCTAATGAAACCAATCGAACTTACCAAGTCTATTTAAATATTCTTTACGATTTAATCAGAGAAGGCATTAAAGTCAAAGCTGGATATATCAACTTTGCAAGAACTGCTTTAGAAATAAAAAGTTCTGTTGGGGCAGCGCCCGTCGATTTGTTCTATTTAGGGAAACATACCAATTCCTTAAAAAATACTTTATTCACGCCCATTTTGGCTTATTTTAATCCAACTATTGATTGGGTTCAACGCAAACCTTTTAAAGAGTAGCTTACCCTTTATACCTTATTTTTTAATTTCCTACCATTTCATTTGAAAAACTTAAAATTTGTAGATACCTTCAAGCCACTTTTGAAGGAAGGGATAGCCCCGTTTCTTGAAAAAAGGAGAAAAAATCCTATTTTTGGGTTTATTCTTTTTGAATATCTACTTGGTAATTGTGTGAAGATGCTTTGTAATTTATAATTCATCACTCATCACTTACTAGCCTGTCTAAAACTAAATCTTAAATTTTTATGCGTAAGAAAATAACTACTTTGATGTTGCTACTTTGTGTACCACTATTGATGTTTGCACAGGGATTAGAGGATACTGTACTATTAACTGGAACTCTTTGGGAGTCGATTGAAGGAATAATGAATTGGATCAATCAAGCTGTGCTTTTTCCAGTTGATTTTCCTATAATTGGAAAACGACCTTTCGTTTTGATTTGGTTGGTAATCGGTGCCTTGTTTTTTACTATTTATAATGGTTTTGTTAATTTCTGGGGATTCAAACATGCGCTGGATGTAGTTAGAGGAAAATTCGATGACCCTAGTGATCCGGGAGAAGTATCTCACTTTCAAGCATTGGCAACTGCCTTATCAGGTACAGTTGGTGTAGGTAATATTGCAGGGGTTGCACTAGCGATTTCCTTAGGTGGTGCTGGCGCTACTTTTTGGATTATTTTGGTAGGTTTATTAGGGATGTCTTCTAAATTTGTCGAATGTACGCTAGGTTTAAAATATAGAAAAGAATTACCTGATGGCTCTGTTTCAGGTGGACCTATGTATTATTTGAGTGAAGGCTTAGCTAAACGAGGCGAAGGTATTGGCATGCTTGGAAAAGTATTGGCAGTATTATTTGCAATTGCTTGTATTGGTGGCTCTTTTGGAGGAGGAAATATGGTGCAAATCAACCAAGCAACTTCTCAATTAGTAACCGTTACTGGTGGAGAAAGTAGTTTTTTCTTTGGTAATGAATGGATGTTTGGTGCAGCTATGGCACTTTTAGTTGGAGTGGTTATCTTAGGAGGAATCAAAAGTATTGCGAATGTAACGGATAAGATTGTGCCATTTATGGTAGGTATTTATTTATTGGGGGCGATTATTGTAATCGGTTACCATTTTACAGATATTCCTTGGGCTTTTGGAGAAATTATACAAGGTGCTTTTAGTAAATCTGCAGCCTTTGGAGGGTTTATAGGCGTATTAATGATAGGGGTACAAAGAGCAGCCTTTTCTAATGAAGCAGGTATTGGTTCGGCTTCTATTGCGCACGCAGCAGCTAAAACAGATGAGCCAATTAGTGAGGGGGTTGTTGCTTTATTAGAACCTTTTATTGATACTGTTGTGGTTTGTACAATGACCGCTTTGGTGATTATTATTACACAGAATGCTCCAGAGGCTACGGTAGCTTTAGCAAATGATGCAGAAAAGATTGCTTTGACTTCTCGATCTTTTGCCTCTGTCATTCCTTGGTTTCCACCTATTTTAGCGATGGCAGTTATCTTATTTGCTTTATCTACTATGATTGCTTGGTCTTATTATGGACTAAAAGCTTGGACTTACCTATTTGGTGAATCTCAAATATCAGAAATTACCTATAAAGCGATTTTCTGTATTATGGTCATTGTTGGTTCTGCTACTAGTTCTACTGCTGTATTTGGCTTCGGTGATGCCATGATCTTTGCCATGTGTTTTCCGAATGTACTAGGGCTTTATTTCTTAGCCCCAGAAGTCAAAGCAGATTTAAAAGATTATTTTGCTAGAGTGAAGTCGGGAGAGATTAAGCGGTTTGGATAAAGTGATTGATTTTGTACTAATAAAAAAATGCCGTAGGGAGTTATTCGCTACGGCATTTTTTGTAATATGCTTTGATTATTTTAAGCAAACATATCTTCTACTTTAAAGGAGAAATCAGGAAAAAGAGGAATTGCAGAACAAATATCCTTATCTTTTAGCACCTTTACATCTGTTGGAGAGCGATAAACATAAATTTGTTGAGATTCAGGAGAAATATACCAGACTAGGGTTATTCCAGCATTGAAGTAATCTGCAATTTTATCCTCTATGTCTTTTATTTTGTCGTTTGGCGAAATGATTTCAATAGCAAACGGGGTAGCAAATCTCTTTCCTTTTCGCATTTCCTTAATCTGTTGATTGGCATAATACGAAACGTCAGGAATTCTTTTCCTTTTTTATCAATATGACTATCCAACTCAGGTAAAAGCCGACCTATTTTTTGCTTAAAAGTCTCTGTCGTTAAAAATAAATCTAATAAAAATGCGACAATAAATAATTCTTCCTGTTTCATTGCTGGTTTTTCAATAATTTTCCCATTGACAAATTCGAATCGCTTATCTATTAAACTAGATTGTTCGCTTAACCATTCTTCAAATTCAGCAACTGTTTTGAAAGGCTTTTTTGTTAATGGTTGAGATATAAAGTCTACGGACATAATTATTTTTTAGCTATCGGATTTATACGAAGTTACCATTTTTTATTTATCATCGCAACTTTTGAGTTATTGCCTCACTTCTGCTCTGTTTCTTGTTCCGATCGTTTTTTATGAAACTCAATATGGGCATCTGCATTCCATTTTAATTCCCAATGAGCGGCATAATCTTGTAAAGGTCCTAAGCCGACAGTTGCTCGAATACTGTCAATTTTATGAGGATTTTCAATAGGGGCAAAAAATGGTTTGCCCGTTTCTTGGTCAGTATTTAATTGACTACCATATATTTGCTTCTTTCCTTTTCGCATATTCACTCGATCGACTAATAAAGCAACAGAACTCCATCTTACTTCTCCATCATCTGCCGCTTTAGTAATCAAGGGTAGATATTTTTCTTGGATGTCTAAGTCTGCATGTTGAATCACTAAAAAAGCTGTAGAAGCTTGCCCTTCCCCAACTAAAGATTTACCGGGATAACCATGTTCTGCAATGATCGCTTCAACTCTTTGAGTATTTACAGAATCTGCAAAACTTTGAAGTTGCCAAAGGGAATCCATTTGCGGACTTTTCCAACCATATTTATCAGAGACAGTTCGCATATGTCCTCTTTGTGCTTGATCTGTTTTTTGAATATGAGCTAGTTCCTTCATTAAGGCTAAATTAACTCCCGAAGCAGCAATGGCAGTTTCATACCTTTGTGCGACTAGTTTTTCAAAATGGGTTTCTTTTAAGAATTCAAACTCTGGATAATCATCAAAAACTTGTTTTGCACCACCCCAACTTATTTCAAAAGCTTTATCTAAATAACTATTTAAGATAGCTTTATCATTCGCTTTAAAGGCACAGGCAGCGGCTCTCATGGTACTAAGGTAACTCGTCTGTTTAATATCAAAAGCGGCTTTGTAAAGGTTTAAGCATTCAGCATAATTGGCTTCGTTTAAAGCAGTTTCCCCTGCTTTTACCTTTTCGATATAATCAGGATTTTGAGAACTGAAATTTTGAGCTGTTAAAGAAAAAGAAAGACTAAGAATGGCAATAAATGTAAGAAAAATGTACTTCATGATTTTGGTTTTTTATTATTAAAAATCAGAAAGATACGAAGGAAATGGTGAATGGAGGTTTAATGAGCTGTTAAAGAGGAGGATTTTTACAAAATGGTGAGAAAGATATGCCAGATTTTCAAAATCTACGGGATGCACACAAATGTACGAATAAGAAAAAAAGGGTCGGAGCGATGCTCCTTATCGCCATTTTGGACATTTTTTTGCTACAGACAGAGCCAGAGCTAAAGCTCTTTTGGTTCATAAAGGGCATTAGCCCTGACCCTGTCTGTAGATTATAGTCCAATTGCTCTCTTTTTAAAAGGAGCATCGCTCCGACACCGTCTGTTGACTATTTATGTGCATGTAGTAGATCTTGAAAATCTGGCATATCTAAAACCTATCGCTGCACCACTATTTTCTTAGTAATCACCTCATCTTCCATTTCCAATTTCAAAAAGTACAAGCCATTATTAAAAGTAGAAATACCGATTTCTGCTACACTTGGATTGACCAAATTGCTTTGATAAACCAATTTTCCTTGTACATCAAAAATACGAACAAGGGCACGTTGACTAGCAATAGCGGATAAATCTACTTGTAGATAATCTTTTGCTGGATTTGGATAAAGATTCACTAAAGTCTCTTCTAATACTTCCTCCACGCTAACCGTTGTCTCGCTTTCATCCAATACTATTTGAAAAGGCGTAATACCTATCCATCCACCTTCTCCATCAGAAACGGTAAAGGTAAATTCATCTGTTCCTTCTGTGGCATCGGTGTCATGACGATACTTAAAAGCCCCATTATTTAAATCGGCTTGCGTAAATTGAGTGCCAACAGAGATTGGTGCTTTATTAAATAATAGACTACCAATAGAGGGCGTTTCCACTAAAGTATAAATCAACTCTGCTGCTGAATTATTAGCATCTTGTGCTAATAAAAACTCACTATCAATCAATCGACCACTTTTAGGTTGTACAGGTAAAACTTCATTGGTTACTAGGGTAGGGGCATCTAAAGTCAAATTACCACAAAATTCTAAACCCCAATTATCTAAAGAACCACCTTCGCCAAAACCGTCCGTTACCTCAATACGTAAAATCCATTCCCCAAAAGTATTTTCGCCATCAAAAATGGAGAGTGGATCTTTAGGTTGGTGTAAAGAACCACCAATCGGCGGACAAGGTAATTCAGTTGGCGATTCATCATCAAAACCAATATTAATAGGGACTGACCCTGGACATTTTCTTTCATGTAAAATAGCTTCCGTTCCTGCTGGGCTAATCAAAGTTGTTCGGATATGGCTGATCCAATCATGAGACCCCATTACTTGCAGCACATTCAAGTCACTAATTTCAAAACTTTGGGTGACAATCATTTTAGATTCAATCGTTGGCGTACCTATAGAGGAGATATTAATGGGAACATCGGTCGCTTGTGCTGGTGTACAACTTAGGTTTTGGGTCTGAAAAGCAAAGATTTCAGAACTAGCCCCAACCCCACATTCATTGATTGGATTTACTCGCCAGTAATAGATCGTACTTTGGTCTAATGGAATGGAAGGCGTATAATTATTGCCAATGATATTTGTGCCTTTGTCTACAATTGTAGCGCCAAAAGCAGGACTGGTCGCTATTTCTACTTCATACAATTCCGCATCTACCGTTGGTATCCATTGAAAAGCGGGTAAGCCTATACCTGAGGTATTATTAGCAGGTTCGGTTAAGGCAAAATCTGTAAATTGATTGGATACTAATTCTAAATTAATGCTTCTTCTGATAGTATCTACGCCCTCTGCTACGCCGATAATATCAAAAACAAATTCCCCCTCTGGATAATCTGCGGGAAAGGTGATAGCAAATTGATTGTCATTGCCAGGAGTAACCGATGGACTGCCAAAGGAGGTACTAAACCCATCATTTTCGGCAACTGGGCCAGCAAAAGTAATAGGTTGCTCAAAACCTAATAGAGAAAAAGTAGTTAAATCTATATTGACCGTACTTGGTAAACAAACTTGCTGTGTTTGGATAGAAGTCGCAAATGAAAAACCTTCAGCCGTTGGGGAGACAATAGGAATATCTCGATTAGAAATATCAAAGAAAATATTATCAACTGCTTCTACTTTAATCCTAGCTTTATCAGTCAAAATATCTGGAATGGTTACGGATTGAGTGCCATCATTATCTGTATTTTCAACGAGTACATTGTCATAAGTGATCCCTCCATCGGTAGATAATAGAATATTTACTTTTTGACAATTAACCCTACCTGTATTCGTACCAGCGACATCCCATCTAATTTCCGCAAAAGAACCCGCATTTAATACGTCTGAAGTGCTGTTGGGGAATTCCACTAAAAATGGTCCTGCTTCTTCTGTTGTTTCAAAAGAAACATCTTGCCAATCTACCCCACCTGCTTCTGGATTATTATCTCTAACCAGCAATCGAAACGTCAAATTTCTAGCATACGTAGGCAAGACTTCTACTCTGTTGCTTCGATTATTAAGCAAATCGACTAATCTTGGAAAAGTACGTATTGGCGAATCCGTAGGCGCAAAAGACCGAAAAGTAGGCGCCGTTCTAATCGGTTCGCCTAGGGTAACAGCAGGTCCAGTATTGATTTGTTCCCAAGTATAAGTTAAAGCGTCTCCATCTTCGTCTGTTGCGGTGCCTTCTAATTCAAATGGTGTACTGATGGGAATGAAAAAGCCATTTTCATAAGGCAAAGTAACCTCAGGTTGATTATTATTTGTGGTAATAATATTCGCACAACTAATTTCTAAATTTCGCTCTCTTAGCATCTGTTCTACATTGCCACTATGGAAATAATCATCAGCTATACTTTGTACATTATTGGCGCTACCACAAGCACCAGAATAAGACATAATGGTGCTTCCACTTCCAGGCTCAAAGGCAGTACCCGAAGATATTTGTCCTTCTGACCCTGGGCAATTTCCCCAGGAATGACTGGCGGCTAACTGATGCCCCATTTCGTGACAAACTAATTCAACAGCAAAACGGGAATCATTATAAAATTGACAAGAGGCACCTAGCGTTTTTTCAGCTTCACATGCACTTCCTAAAGCTGCTACTCCAACGGCACCGCCTCCAGTAGAACAATTGGCTATGAAAACGTGTCCAATATCAAATTGATCACGGCTAATAATGTTTTCTATCACCATAGGATTTTGACTAAAAGCTGAACCTAGATTATTTCCAGTAGTATAAGGATCGGTCGCTGCATCTAAGAAAATCAAGTCCTCTGTATTGTCTATTAAGACCATTCTAATAGCGATGTCTGTTTCAAAAATCATATTTGCTCGATTCATAATTGCTACATAATGGGATAATACATCCTCTTTAGTCGTCGCATTATGAAAAGCAGCATACTCCCCCGTACAGGCGATAGCAGCTCTATAAATATATAAATCGACAGATGCATTCTGGTTTCTAGATTGGCTCGGATTGGCTGGACTAAACGCATTTAATTCCTCTGTCATTTTTGCCCCACAACTCCAAGTCATAGCTTCCACCTCTTTTGCAACCGTTCCGTGTTTGGCATAAGAAGACGTATAATATTGTGTTTGTTTAGTAGTTAAGGGGTCAATAAAAATAGCGCCCTCAGGAGATTGTATCATGGCGTGAAAACCTAGAGGGGTATAGCCTAATCGTGTACTTAGTTGTGGATTGTTGACCGCCCTACCTTTATAGGTTTTCATAGAAGGATAGCGACTAGCTAAACCACTTTCCATAATCGTTGATTCCCAAATCTCAAAATCTTCTAAACCTCCATCTGGCATTGGTAAGGGAATGATTAATCCTTTTTGATTGGTAAATTCTTTAGGAGCGTGAGCCAATGTTTTTGTTAAAGCAGTAATTTCCAAACTGACGGCTCTAAATTGAGTTGGTAGCAACACCTGTTGACTATTTCTTGATAAAGCAACTTGACTGACATCAATAGCTGACCAGAAAGTCGTTTGAGCAGATAAAAAAAGAGTATTAAATAAAACTAGGAGTGTAAAACAGTACTTCATTGATGGTTATTATAGGCGAAGGTAACACAGCTCTGTGAGCTGTGACTGGAAGTTATCACAGCTTATAAAGCTGTATTACCTCGCCAGATTCTTAAATACTTCCGACCAAAATAAAAAGCATTTTTTTAATAGACGCAGTTATTAGGAAAAAAGATAGTTGAAAGACAATCAAATTACAGAAAAATAAAAACGTTGGTAAAGATAATGACTCAATTGTGCGATAATGCCACCTACTAAAAAGCCAAAAAGTACATCCAGAGGATAATGTACGCCCACGTAAATTTGGGCAAAACCAATGGAAATAGCCCAGAAAAGCAGTAAAAAACGCCATTTTTTTAATCCTTGTCCAAAAACGAATATCAGAAAAGTAGCTACTGCAAAATGATTAGCTGCATGTGAAGAAGTAAAACTATAGCCACTACCACAAGGCGCTCTTAGAAAAACATTTTTTTTGAATTGATTATCATTACAAGGCCGAATTCTTGCTACATTTTCTTTAATTAAAAAACTGCTGGTCAAATCACTTCCTGCTACCGTTAATCCTAAAAAAAATAAAATAGGTAAGGTTTTTTTTCCTACCTTCATGTATAAGAAAAGGAGGAATAAAACATAAAAAGGCAACCAAAAATATTTGTTGCGCCAATAAGGGAGTAGCCAATCGAAAAAGGTATTTTGCCAAGTTCGATTGATTAAGATAAAAATAGATTCGTCTAATTGTAGTAAGTAATTCAGGTCCATTTTCAATTTTCAATTTGCAAGTAACAATTTTCAAAAGACAATCGGCTTACATTTAATAAGGAAATGTTGATCTTTAGTGTATAAATAAAATAAGCTGCCTATTTTTAACAAAAATTAGATTATGAATAACTTCATTTGGGTAATATTCCTTTTGAATACTACGATTTATTTGAATGCACAAGTAAGTCCTTTACCCTTGGCCCATTCTCATAATGATTATGAACGGCTTAATCCATTAGAAGATGCTTTAACCAATGGTTTTACAAGTGTTGAAGCAGATGTATTGTTTATCTATGGCAAATTATATGTCGGGCATAATATGCCAAAGAAAAAACGACATCCTTTAAAAACACTCACCAAGCAATATCTAAAACCCTTATACAAAAGATTTAAAGCGAATAATGGCGAAATTTATAAAGGGTATGAAGGGGATTTTTATTTATGGATAGACATTAAATTTGAACCGCAACGAGCTTATGCGGCTTTACGAGAGCGATTATACCCTTTTCGGGAAATGTTGACCTATTATGAAAAAGGGAAATTACATCAAGGAAAAGTAACCGTTATCCTTTCTGGTGAGCGACCTTTCCGAAACTTACTCTTTGATAATTTGCAACTGATGACTTTGGATGGGCGACCAAGTGACTTGTCTAAAAATTATGCCACTCGATTGATGCCCTTTATTAGTGAGCATGCAGGAAAAGTCTGTCAAGTAAAGGATTATGATGAAGTTGGAGCAAAAGAAATTCAGCGGATTTATGAATTGGTTGCCAAAGCAAAAAAACAAGGGAAAAAAGTACGTTTATGGGCTACACCTGAAGACGAAAAATTATGGGAAGAATTAGAAAAGGCTGGTGTTGGATTGATAAATACGGATGATTTGGGGAGATTGCGGAGGTATTTTGAAAAGTAAAGTTTGCTATTTTAGAAAATCTTCCCTTCTATATTTTTTGAAAATATTGACAAGGTTTAAATTCAAATCCTCAATTACTATAAAATCTTCTTCCCAATTATAAGTTATAGCGTTAGTAGGAGTAATAATTTTAACTGTTTTAGAATCGGTGAAAATCCAGATAACTTTTTTGACACCGAACTTAAAAAGTTTTTCATTTTTATTATTGAAGTATTTTGAAAATTTACTAGGTGTTTCTGTATCAGCGGCTTTTGTATCTATTTCAATAGCAATTTCTGGAGGTAATTTTGAGTATTTATTATTTAGGATGAGGTTTTCAAATTTGAAAATAGCTATATCTATTGCTCTCCAATTCTTTTTGCTAAAATGGAGTCCTTGTTCACCTACTGTCACATCATATCGACCATCTAAAAAATTACTGACCATTAGGTATATTTTACCTTTTAGCCATGCTTGTAGACTACTATCACTCATAATTTGTTCTTTGGTTTTTGTTCCATTAAGAACTTCCCTATATCCTTTATAATAAATAGGTTTCCCATCATCCATTTCATAGATAAGGTAGGTAGGAATTTGTGGTATGGAAGTATTTAAAGTCATTTAAGAACAATTTTAAACAAAAATAAGGAAAAAATGATACTGTTGGAAATTATATATTTTAAACGTAGGAGAGAAACTGAATTTTAAGTTATAATTTAGGACAATTCTTAAAAAGAAACGACAATTTTTCGTCTAATCAGCACTATTTTCCTATTTTGCATCAAACTATTAACCATTTAGGGAGCAGGTAATAAATAAGGTACCCAAAGATGTGGTTTTAGTTTGTTCTT
>CAZXYA010000133.1:0-18337 GCA_964644655.1 uncultured Saprospiraceae bacterium
GCCATAAAATTAATATTTTTTTCAAAGAACTACTTGCTTTTTTACATAGTACCTTTGCGGTTCACAAAGAATAAAGGTCGCATTTGAACTTTTATTCTTTGTTCATCTTGTATAATCCTGTCATCATGTAAACTATGACACCAGCTTTAGTATTTTCAATCTGTAGTAATTTAGTAATGCCGCAATGGCTGTTAATGATTGTTGCGCCAAAATGGAAATGGACCCAAAAATTAGTGGCTTCTCGGATTATTCCCTTTTTACTAGCCATTGTCTATGCCTATTACATTTTTACTTCTTTCGGTAGTGTTGAAGGTGGCGGATTTGGAAGTTTAGAAGGAGTAATGAAATTATTTACAGTAGAAGGTACGGTTTTAGCAGGATGGGTTCATTATTTAGCTTTTGATTTGTTGATTGGTAGTTGGGTATTGACAACGGCTCAGAAAAAAGGCATTCATCATGGGTTGGTGATTCCTTGTTTGATAGGTTGTTTTCTATTAGGGCCTGTTGGCTTTTTGGTTTTTTGGGCGATTTGTAAATTTCGAGAATAATACCCAACGGATTTAATTTCCCAACGGATATAGCTATTAGAGCGTCAGATTAAAAACTGATATTGCTTATTTTAATAATATATCTAAAATCCCTGCCTGCGGCAGGCAGGCGTTGGGAAGACTAATCCCTTGGGGAAAAAACACGCCCAACGGATTAGCTTCCCAACGGATAATTATCAATTATCTAATTTAACTTATTCACATAGTTATTAACATTATGTGGATAAGTAATAAACGAAATATCTCAGAAATTAGTAGTGAAACTTTTTGAGGTGATAAGTTAATGAGGTCAACCAAGCTCTCATTAAGCTCATATACTCATCACCTCATTAATCTTTAAAAATAGATTATGACCATCTTTAATCAATCAACCAATGCCCTAAAATGGTGTACTATAGCAAATCTCAGCATGTTAGCCTTTTCCTTAATTGCCATGCTAGTGGATGACCGTATGCTATTAGGCGAAAGCGTTTGGCTAAAGCCGACAAAATTTGCGGTATCTATCGTTATTTATTGTGTAACCATAGCCTTATTGCTTCAAGTTTATCCCTATTCTGATAAGCTCAAAAAGTGGTTATCTAGGATAATTTCATGGGCATTAATTTTAGAAATCCCCTTGGTCATGATACAAGCAGGCAGAGGTGTACGCTCACATTTTAATATGTCAACTGCTATAGATGGGATGGTTTTTGGTTGGATGGGTATTTTGATTTTAATTAATACTTTAGTCCTATTCTTGCTGATGTTTACCGCCTTTTTTAAAAAATTAGATGCGCCCACTATCATGCAGCGAGCCATCCAATTTGGTTGGTTAGGGATGATTGTTTCTATTGTAGCTGGACAGCTGATGATAGGTAATATGGGACACTCCGTAGGTGTGCCTGACGGTGGTGCAGGAATGCCCGTTACCCATTGGAGTACAGAGGGTGGCGATTGGCGAGCCGTCCATTTTTTAGGCATGCACGGCATTCAAATTTTACCTTTATTAGCTTATTTTTTGGGAAAGAATAACTGGAAAAATAATCAATTAATTCTTTGGGGAGCCGGAATTATTTACTTGGCCTTTATTGGATTTATTTTTATGCGAACTCAAGCAGGCATCCCTTTTTTGGCTATTTAATTATTTAAAACCACCTTAAAAAATGCTTGATGTTTGTTAAGCGAATCCTAGCGGTAAAATGGATCAAATGGTGGTCGATACTTTCAAAGTATCGACCACCATTTGACCTCATTTCACTAAATATACCAACTAAAAATTAGGTAGTTAAATTTAGGGTGGTTTCAAAATTTAATCATAAAAAATCTACGAAAAAAAGATGCTAGCAGTAAAGGACAAAGTGGATAAATGGAAATACATAGGCTTCAATGATACTTGGTTTAGTATTATCGGTATTCCTTTGGTCAGTCTGTTTTTGGCAATCCTCTTTTTTAATGAGCCTAGTGATACTTGGTTTCTGTTTGTCAAAAGAGTTATTAGTGGCATCTCTTTTACTGCCATGTATTGGCTTGGATTAAGGTATTTGGTGTCCTTTCTGCGTAAACGTTATGAAGGATTTGAACAGACGGTGAAAAGATTAATGCTGATTGCGTTCCTTATTTTATTCATTGCGCCTTTAGCTGGAGGTATTTTAAATTTCATTTTTGACCATTTAGCAGAATGGTTGAATTATGAACGAATGTATCAAGGTGACAATAAGAATAAAGTATTACCGACTTACTTTGCTTGTTTTTTTGTGATGGCCATTTATGAAGCCATTTATTTTTATTATCAACTAAAAGCATCTATTGAAGAAAGAGAACAAGCCAAACAAGCACAAATTCGCTCTGAATTAGCAGGTTTGCGAAATCAGGTCAATCCTCATTTTCTTTTTAATAGCATGAATACCCTCATGAATATTGTAATAGAAGACCAACAATTAGCCGTAAACTTTTTAAAAAAATTATCTAAAGTTTATCGCTATGTTTTAGAAAATAGAGAAGCTCAAACGATTCCCTTGCGTCAAGAATTAGACTTTATCCATTCTTATGTTTTTTTACAAAAAGAACGTTTTAAAGGAAATTTAGAGGTAAAAATTGATATTGCTGACCACCATTTAGACCAGCATATTATTCCGCTTAGTTTACAAATACTTTTTGAAAATGCGATTAAACACAACATCATTTCTAGAAGAAAACCATTATTAATTGAAGTATTCGTCAATGAGGGAAAATTAGTGATTCTCAATAATTTACAGCGAAAAGAACAGGTGATGGATTCCACCAAAGTTGGGTTAGAAAATATCAAAACTCGCTATCGTTTTTTTACAGAAGAAACAGTTGAGGTGAAAGAAAATGAACAATATTTTGCTGTAGCTATTCCCTTACTAATTCAGTAGGCAGTAAACAGTTGGCCAGTAGTTCCCAATTTAAAAAATCATGAAGTGATTGAACATGAATAACATCGTATGAAATGCGGTGAATTCGATGATTTTGACGAACATGAATTTTTTACGTTCAACTCCAGAGTTGTAAGATTTGATGGATTTTATTACTATTTCCCCGCATTTCATACGGGGTTATTGACGTTTAATCCCATTCGGGATTGTTTTTATTCCAAATTGGGAATTGCTAACAGTTGGCAGTTGGCAGTCCTAATCAATTTAAAATCAATTGATTCCAACTAATAAAAACGATCAATCATTTGGTACTTGAATCACTAATAGTTTGATTGCTTTATATCTCTACCCCCTTGAACCTTTGAACTATTAACGGCAAGAAGATAGCAAGGTGCAGCGCACCGCCTACATTTGTATCATTGAAGCTGAAAATAAGCCATAAGGTGCAGCGCACCGACCACCTTTCCTCTCATTTACAAAGGTCGTCGGTCCTATGTACCTTAAAAAAGTAGCTAAAACTAGATACAAAGGTCGTCGGTGCGATGCACCTTAGTTTATCATTTTCAAATGGCTTTCTTTTTGCGGTTAATACCTTGAACCTTTACACCTTTCAACATGAAAATACTAATTATAGAAGACGAATACCACGCTCAAAAATACCTTTCCAATCTTTTAAAAAAAGTCATTCCTACTCTCCATATTTTGGATATGTTAGATAGTGTAGAAGATGCAGTAGATTGGTTTAATAGTAATGCTTCGCCAGATTTAATTTTTATGGATATTCAACTGGCGGATGGCTTAAGTTTTAGTATTTTTAAGAAAGTAGAAATTGATGCACCCGTTATTTTCACGACTGCTTTTGACCAATATACTTTGCAGGCTTTCAAAGTGAATAGTGTCGATTATTTATTAAAGCCAATTGATGAGGTAGACCTACAAAAAGCGATTGATAAATACCAACAAATTTATGGAACGAATACTACTTTTAACCAGGCAAGTTTAGTAAAAGTGATTAATAGTTTTCAGCAAAAAGAAAATTTTCGCCAACGCTTTTTAATCAAGCAAGGAAAGGATTTTATTTATTTACCTGTGGAAGAAGTTGCTTACCTATACTCCTCAGAGGGTATGACTTTTATTATAGATACTCGTAAAAAAAGACATTTACTAGATACTACTTTGGATGCTGTTGAAAAGGAATTAAATCCTACAAATTTCTATCGAATTAGCCGCAAACAAATTATTCATATCCAATCTGTTTCTAAGATTTTTGCTTATTTTAATCATCGTTTAAAATTAGAATTAAGACCTGAAAGTAAGGTAGAAGCCATTGTTAGTCGAGAACGAGTAAAGGATTTTAAAGCTTGGTTAGATAAATAACAAATAGCTCAACTCATCTTATTTTTTTGACAGCTCATACTCCTAGAGCGTTTTTAATCCTCCGAATATCGTATCTTTAGTCGAGTTAGGAATGCGGTAAAATAATTTTACATTATTACTTGGCGGCGCCGCCGCCTCGCAAAAGGGGTATTTATTTAACGTTCCTTATCCTCTATTAAATCGACTATTATGATTTCTTTTTTAAAATCTTCAAAATTCAAGGCAGGTTTACCAACTGTTTTAATGATTACTGGTATATGGTTATTAATTGGGGTAGCTGAAGTTGGGTTCGAGTATTTAAATTTTTTCCAACACGAGATATTTCCTAATAATTATAACATTTTGATGACCCTAAAATCCAATTTGATTGGTATTGGGATAGCTGCTTTTTTGGGAGGGAATCTATTTGTTTACTGGCAAAATAATGGTTTACAAAATCATTACTACGGCAAAGTATTATGGACCGTATTCATTTATTATAATATCATTTTTTTCTTTTCTCTAGTTATTGGTTCGATTTTATATCATTGTGATTTGAATAACTTATCAGGTGTTGATGGCAATGTTTTATCGAGTGCTTGGGCATACATCCTAGAACTTAAATTTATCCGAGCTTATTTTTTCTGGGCGATTATTTCCCTTATGACGATTATTGCTTTGCAGGTCAATGACAAATACGGAGCAGGTGTCTTTTGGGCATTTTTAAGAGGCGATTATTTTCAACCAAAAAAAGAAGAACGCATTTTTATGTTTTTGGATTTAAGAGGTTCAACGACGATAGCAGAAAAAATAGGCGAAGAATTATATTTTGAGTTCATTCGGGATTTTTTCAAAGATGTCACGCCCAGTATTTTAGCCAGTAAGGGCGAAATTTATCAGTATGTTGGAGATGAAGTCATTGTCAGTTGGAAAAAAGAAAAGGGGATAGAAAAACAGCGAGCGATAAACTGTTTTTTTGACATAGAAAAAAACATCGCCAATAAAGGAATTTATTACCAAGAAAAATATGGATTGATGCCTTCTTTTAAGGCAGGTTTGCACATTGGAACGGCAATGATAGGAGAGATTGGGGTGATTAAAAAAGACATTGCTTTCTCAGGGGATGTCGTAAATACTACTTCTAGAATTCAAGCACGATGCAATGAATTTGGTGTCAACTTATTGGTTTCTCAAGAATTGGTAGACGAATTAGCTTTATCCGAAAAGAAATATCATTTGAAAAGACTGGGGGAAGTTCAGTTAAGAGGAAGAGCAAAAGCCGTTACCTTATTTACTATTACCAAAACAATTTTAGCTAAAAATATAGTGCCTGTCATTAAAAATAAACGGATTTGGGATGTTGCTTTTAATTAAAAAGTATTAAGATGCTCCTGCTCCTGCTCCTGCCGCTTGTCGTTTTCGAATCAGTATGGCACAAAATGCCATAATTCCCAATAATTCTTCAAGTGGAAAAGCAATAAGGTTTGGGTAAAGAAGTTCCACCTGATAATTCATTTTAAACCAATTACTTTTAGGGTGTAGCGTAATTAACGCTTGAGAGGTTTGGTTTTGCAAAAGTTCATATCGTTGTTTAAAAACACCTTTGGTTTTAAGTCTATAGGTTATATATTTTTCCTTATCCATATCACTTGGCACTAATTCTGGCTGGTCTAATAAATGGATAAATAGATGTCCTTTCCAATTAGAAGTGATTTTTCCCAGAGGTTGATCATTTTTTGTAAGGATATATTCATTTTTCCAAAAGCTTTTTTTGGTAAATTTCAATTCCCCATCAGTTAATTGAGCAACCGCATTACGACTACTCCAACTTGGAAACTTAAGCTTGTAAATTGGTCTACTGTCTTTTTCTACAATAAATTCCCGATTCTTCTCTTGTCGAATGAAATAATTCATACCTGAAAGTTTAATCTGCCAATAAAATATATTATCAAAATAAGAGAAAGAAAGGATTAACAACTAGCTTTTTCGATAAATCAAGCAGGAAAGGAGATTGAAGTAAGCGTTTTTTATAATTTAAGAGGAAAAGAGATCTGGATAGTAAATAATTCAAATCGTTTTAGCAGGAGTGGTTAAAGCAATCAGACCAAATAGCACATACATGATAATAATTAGAGAAAGCGCCACTTCTTTAAAAATAATCAAAAATAGGAGGGCGAGTATTAAAAAAATAAATCGCATTTCATTACCCGCCCATTTAAAGTTTTTAAATTTAAAACTAAACATGGGTAATTCTGCAATCAGCAAATAAGAAAGGACAATAATGGTTGGATATAATAGCCAAGGGCTAATAACAATTTCTCGTAGGCCATAAGAATCATAATGATACATTAACATTAAACCAACCGTAAAAATCGTACAAGCAGGTGTATTTAAGCCTATAAAATCTTCTGATTGGCGAGTATCTATATTAAATTTGGCGAGTCTTACCGCAGCAAAGACCGTTATTAGAAAAGCAGGTAAACCAGCTAGAATTAAATATTGCGGAAAACTTTCAAAATTCTTAATCATTCCTCTAACCAATAACATGTAAATAATGGCGCCTGGCACTACGCCAAAAGAAACCATATCTGCCAAAGAATCTAATTGCTTACCTAATTCGGACTTCACTTTTAGCGATCTAGCTACAAAACCATCTAGATAATCTGCCCAAGCTCCAACAAACAAAAATAGAAAAGCACTAAAAAATCGGCCATAAAGTACACAAACAAGCGCACAACAGCCGCAAAATAGATTAATCGAAGTGATAATGTTAGGTATATTTTTCTTCATATCGCTGGTCACAAATGTATTACTTTTCTTAAAATAAATAAGAATTCTTTGAGGCTTATTTGACTTATTGTTTTTATTCCGTCTTAATAAGTGAGAAGGTGTGTAATAGTAAGAAGAAGACAAGCGTTCAGTTTATAAATTGAGGTTAACCTTCCAGCTTTAGAAATACTTAACAAAAGGTTAAGTTTGGCTAATACACGTCGTTTTATCCTTTTTTATACATAAGCAAACAATAATTTTCGTTGTTCTTTAACAAGAAATGCTAAAAAGTGTTCTTTTTTGTAGTTGCTTGCTCAAAAATAAATAGAGTATAGCAAACAATATTGAGCACACCCATCGAATATTCTTATTAGCTTATAAACATCACCTTATGAATAAATTGTACTCCTTGAGGGTTGCCAACTTATTTTCCTTATGGGCATTTGTATTGAGCCCTATTTTTTTATTGGCCCAACCAGCCAATGATGATTGTGGTAATGCAATTTTGATTGATAATATTATTCAAGATTGTTCAGAAGAAGGAGCCTATACCAATGTAGGGGCTACCCCCACTAATTTTACTGGAAATAGTTGTACCTCTAGCAATGGAGCAGATGTTTGGTTTCGATTTACGGCTATTGCGACCGATTTAACGTTAACGGTTAATGGAAGTAGTGGAGGAGAAACCAATGGTGGTTCATTAGGACAACCAGAAGCAGAATTATACTTAGATAATAATTGTAGTAGTAATAGTGATAATAGTTTTCAAGTATTAGAATGTGAGCGGGGGAGTACCACGGATATTGTAGAGCTGTATCAAGGAGGACTGATTCCAGGGGAAACATACTTGATTCGAGTGCAAGGAAGAAATCGGCGAGAAGGGACTTTCAAAATGTGTATTGATAATTTTTTCCCACCAACAGAACCTGGCTCTGATTTAGAAATAGCTTCGGTACTTTGTGATAAATCTCAATTTGTGATTCAACAAGTTGTTGGAACTGGGAATGACAGAGATGAAGCGAGAGGTACTTGTCTGGATGTTCCCGGTTCAGGGGTTACTTCAGAGCAAAGCTCCACTTGGTTTACTTGGATTGCAGCGAACGATGGTCAGCTTACCTTTATACTAGATCCTATTAAACCGGATGATGACCTAGATTTTGTCATATTTGAACTACCAAATGGGCTAAATAATTCAAATGGAAAAATTCCACTTCGATGCATGGCGACTGCTTGTGAAGGACCTACTGGATTGGATTTAATGTCAACAGATGATTCAGAGGACGCAGGTTGTGATCCAGGTGAAGATGGATTTCTTAGAGCTTTAGATATGGAAGAAGGGAAAGCGTATGGGCTCCTAATTAATAATTTTTCCCAGTCAGGAAATGGATTTGCTGTAGAATTTGGCGGAGACGGCGAATTTCAAGGTCCAGAACCAGAAATAGAAGCCATTATCAATAGTAATACGAATGTCATCTGTGCAGGTGAAGAAGTTTCTTTTAGTGGGGCAAATTCTACTTTTGCTGCTGGACAGATTGTGGAATATGAATGGACTTTTGGGGTAGGGGCAGATGCAACTTCTGTTACAGGTCCTGGTCCACATACGGTTTCTTATACGGAACCGGGTGAAAAGTCAGTAGTATTAACCATTACAACTGATTTAGGTTGTAAAGTGAGTGACATTCGGTCGTCGGTTGTAATTGTAGAAGCTTGTTGTGAAGATTTAAATTTTATTACAGGAGATGCACTTATTACTGATGTGGTTTGTGGGGATCAAAGAGGAGCCATTGATTTTACAACGACTAGTAATTCTGAAATTGCTAGTTTAGAATGGAGTAATAATGCGGAATCAGAAGATTTATCCAATCTTCCTCCTGGATTATATACGGTAACGGTTACGAATTTAGCCACTTGCCGAGATTCTTTTCCTTTTATGGTTGATTCTATACCTCCTTTTGAAGTAGTTACGGATTTGATGAAACCGACTTGTGGCGGTGGAACAGATGGTGCCATCGAGCTGGCCATTCAAAATGGTGCGGGGCCTATTTTGATTGATTTTGGGATGGGGGCATCAGAAGTTACCACCTTATCTAATCTTTCTTCGGGAGATTACCCCGTAACCATTACAGACGTTAATGGTTGTACAGAGGAAGATTTAATTGAATTGCGAGAATTAGAATTGGTCTTAGATACCAATCAATTAACCATACAAATGCCAACCTGTTTTGATTTTAGTAATGGACGGGTGGCTATTAGTATTGCCAACGGGGAACCAAATTATCGATACGATTGGAATGATGGCAATGGTTTTGTAACGACGAGCAGCTTAAATAATATTCCATCGGCTACTTATCAAGTAAATGTGATAGATGCTAATTTATGCGAAGGCAATTTTGAATTTATAGTTGACCAACCTGATGCTTTAACGGTAGCACTTGAAGCGGTCAATATTAGTTGCCAAGGTGCAGACGATGGAATGATTACGGCAGTCGTAGAAGGGGGAACAGGAGGCTATAATTACGAATGGACAAATAATCAAACAACAGAACAGATTACAGGCTTGGTTGAAGGAAATTATACGATAGTGGTTAGAGATGATAATCAATGTGAATCTACTGAAATGGCAATGATTATCGAACCTGATTTAATTGATTTGACAATAGGGAATGTAGTAGATGCTTTATGTTTTGGAGAGAATACAGGAAGTATTACGGTGAATAGTAGTGGTGGAAATGGTAATTTTGAATATAGTACAGATGGTATGACTTTTCAAAGCAGTCCGACACTTGCTGGTTTAGATGCTGGAGATTATACGATTACGGTGAGAGATCCAAATGGATGTACAGAAACAACGACTGCGAGTATTGACCAACCTGAAGCGTTATCGGTCAATGCAGGGGAAGACCAAACTATTGATTTGGGGTTCTCTACCGATTTACAGACAGTCGTAACGCCCTTTGCTCGACCCGTTGTCTATACTTGGTCAAGCCCAGATTTCTTAGATTGTTCTGACTGTTCAGACCCAACCGCTATGCCCTTCGTTAGCATGCCTTTTATCGTGACGATTACAGATGGTACTGGTTGTACAGCTTTGGATAGTATTTTTATTACGGTCAACCCAAATAGACCTGTTTTTGTACCGAATGCTTTTTCTCCCAACTTTGATGGTAATAATGATAATTTTACCATTTTTGGAGGACCAGCTGCCGTTATAATAACGGAATTACGCATCTTTGACCGTTGGGGGAATATGGTTTTTAATGGTGTAGATCTTCCGATGGGAGATAATCGTTTTGGTTGGGACGGATCATTTGGTGGTCAGGAATTACAACAGGGGGTTTATGGTTTCGTAGCCAAAGTACTATTTTTAGATGATGAGGTAGAAACGATTAGTGGAGATATTACTTTAGTGAAATAGAGCATGTTTAAATTTTTAAGAACTTGACTGTCAGCTTTGTATGATTTTTTGGACTCAAAATTGTTTGATGGTTGAATGGTTAACAATCAATCAAGCCATCAAAAAAGAGGAAACCAAATAATATTTCAAGATGCTTAGTAGCCTGTCCAGTTAATAGTGACGGGTAGATTTTGTCATAAAATTTGTCGAGAACAAGGCAAAATTTCTTTGCATAGCCGTCGCTACGGAAATAAATTTTAACGAAGTTATCGGCAATATTTTATCAAAAGATACCGACAGTATTAACTGGACAGACTACTTAGGAATGAATTAAAATTAAAATGACAATTAAAATTAAAACCACTACTGACAATCAATAAGTTGCAATTTTAAAATGTAAAGTTATTTTTGAACCGTTCCTTAGGAATTATCAGAGGAAATTTTTAAACATACTCTAATAAGTATAGCTCTCAAAAAGTTAAATCCCAACTCATAATTGATTATATTGATGAATAAGTTGAGGGACTTCTGCAAAAGAGACAGTTGTTAATTTTGATAATAGACTAGGTTGTTCTTTTAAAAAATCACCAAGAATTCGTTGGTAGTTAGAGGAGGATATGGTCATTAATTGCTCATCAGAACGACCCATTAAATAGACATATCTACGAAGTGTGGAATGAGTGTAAATATGTTTTTCTAGATACTTGTATAATTGTATATTTCCATTTGCTATTATTTGAACAAAGAATGCCTTACCTTCTTTACTTTTGAGTGTTTTAAAATGTTGATAAGTCTTATCTCTAAAAATGCCATAAAATTGAATGCTAGATGGATAATAATTCATCTTTTGTTTTCCATAGACAAAAACAATAGGAGCTAGTCCTCTTTTCTCGGTTAATATCTTCCCAAAAAGTGTATCTTTTTTTAGTGTTAATAAATAATCCTTCGTTTTTTGGCTAAATCCCCAAACACTAAAACCACAAAAAATCCAACATAAAATGATTTCTTTTTTCATTATAAAAGTTTAAAGCTGGAAACAAGCTCCTAAAAAAAAGGAGGAAGATAGGGGCGAAATTGCAAAAATCGACCATCGACGACCACAATTTTTAGTACGACCTAAGACAGATATATTAAATTTGTAACTAGGTCTCTCTTTTTAGACACCTTTGTACTTATGCACCTTTTAACCTTTATACCCCTAAATAGTTACTAAATATCAATCAATTGAAATAAACTAGCACCAGAATTTTTCTATAAACTAACCAACGTTTTCAACCCTTCAATAATCGCCAACTCAACCCCTGCTTTTGGCTGTGCAGCCGCTTCTACTGCTGCTAAATAGTCCACTCGTTTAGTTTCGTCAATTAAGCCATTACCTTCCCGTTTATTCAGGCAAATCAAAGCCGCATCACATGCTTTTGCCAAGCGAGCAGAAAGTCCTTCGATTTTTTTCATTGGTGGAGAATGATCAAAAAATGGAGTTAATAATTGATGATTTTCAATCAACTTAGCTAACTTGAATTTTAAATCATTATAAGCAATTCCATCAGAGGGATTTGCGGCAAATCTAGCTGCCATTTGATTAAACCGACGAGCTTCGGGGCTTTCAGGTCTAGCTATATCTGCTACTTCGTTTAATGGCGTATTCGTCGTCAGCGGATGCTCCGTATAATCCATCATTCGATTATAATACTTAACTTCCTCCAATAGATCTATTAAATTTTTAGCTTGTTGTAAAAAAATAGGGTATTTTTCTGTCAATTTAGCAATGCTTAAAATGTATTGACTATTTAATTTAATGCCTGCTTCTTTTAAGGAGTTATCAAAAGCAGTCATTCGTCGATACATATCTGCTTCATTATCTGTTAATGTTACAGGGGACCAAAATTTCTCTGCAATCGCTGCCGTTCTTGGCCAAATTCTGGAATTAATGGATTTTTCATCGACTACCTCTGACCACATACAAGCTTCTCCGCCTAAAATTAGTGCTTCTTGTTCAGTTGTGAGGGGTTCTATTTTTTGTAATGGAGGCGCAATTGTCTCCGCCATATCATTTCCCCCAATTTTAGTTCCACTAAAAGGAATCGACAGCAAACCTAAATTCATAGACCCTTCAATACTTTGCCCGTCAGTAATCCTACTTTTAACATTTATGGTACCAAAATTACTTTCAAATTCAAAATTTAATTGATTTTCAATTAAGCTCGCTTGTTTAAATTCTTGCAAATTTCCTACCATATTAAAGACGCCTCTAAGTTTATCATTAGTCCCATATAAAGTCATTTGTCCTTCCATTGGACTTTCGCCAATTTGTAGCGTAATGTCCCAATTTTGCCAATTGAGGGAATCTGGTTCAATCGTTACTCCTCCAGGCAACACACTTGGATTAATGGTGTAGTGCTTACTAGCAGGTAATTTATGGTCTAAATAAAGTCCAGCCGATAAAATGGTGGGATTCCCTTGTCGAGCTGCCTCAAACAAAAATTTATGCCCTCGCCAACTTTGTACGACGACTTCTTTGTCCAAGTCTGGATGTGTTACTTCATCCCAACCCATCATTTTTTTGCCATGTTTGGCTAATATTTTTTGAAGCCGTTGATTAAAATAAGCTTGTAGGGCATGATAATCTTCAATATCTTCTTTTTCCATAAAAGCAGTAATATCTGCATTGCTTTCCCAATCAGTCGTATTGACTTCATCACCGCCAATATGCACATATTCATCGGGAAATAATGTCGCCATTTCTTCAAAGAAAGCATCTAAAAATTCATAAACCGATTCTTTTGTGGGGTCTAAAACGGGCGGTAAAATACCATATAAGGTATCCAATTGATAAGGGCCTGGTGCAGCCGCTAATTCGGGATAACCAACTAAAAAGCTTGTTGAATGCCCCGGTAAATCAAATTCTGGAATCACTCGAATACCTCTATCTCTAGCATATTTTACAATTTGTTGAATATCTGCTTGGGTATAATAATCCCCATTCGAGCCTAGTTCATGCAATTTTGGATAAACTTTACTTTCTACTCTAAATCCTTGGTATTCGGTGAGGTGTAAATGCAATACATTCAGCTTCGCCGCTGCCATTGCATCTAGGTTTTGTAAAATCACTTTTTTAGGAATCCAATGCCGACAAACATCTATCATCAACCCACGATAGGGATAACGAGGGGCGTCCTCAATATTAACTGTTTGCAAAAAAGTACGATCATTATTGATAAAAACTAATTGTAAAAAAGTCTCAATTCCTCGTAAAGCCCCATAAACCGTATTTGCTTCTAAGACAGCTTTATCTGTAGCTACATCTAAAGTATAGCTTTCGTCTTCTCTTAATTGCTGAACGCCTTCAATCGGATTTTTACAATTAATAACTAAATTTACTTTATCTGTATCGGTCTTTATTTTTTGTTCCGTCTTATCCCCAATCCGCTTTTTCATTCGGCGAATGGCTCTTTTTAATACGGGGTCCGTTGCACCTGCCCCTGTTGCTTCTACGCCAAAAAAATCCGTTAATTCCAAAAAAGTATTGGCTTCTTTTAATGCTAGTTTAGCGGGTAAAGGCATCAAGTTTATTGCTTGTCTATCTGCGGCTGAAATGGGCAAAGGTACAGGCTGCATTTTTTGATAAAATTGATAGCCATAATATCCGCCTATTAGTAGGAGTAAGAAGAAAATGCTCAACAGTATTTTTTTGATAGACATGGTAGTGATGATTTAGTTGGCTATGATTTTTTCGTTTTACTTGTTAAAATAATGGAAAAAGAAGTCGATTTTCTTTGTCAAAGATTTATAATAGCAGTCTTTACGGAAAACAAATATATTCTTTTTTAGAATTGAAAAATAAAAATAATAAAGGAATATGTTAAGAAATAGAAGCGAATTTGAGAAAGCAAAAACGCATCAATCTACCACTACTTACCCCAATAATGCCTTTGCCAAAGATTTGAAGCAAATTGCTGAATTAATAACTGCTGATTCGGATACTAAAATTTACTATGCGGGCATGACAGGTTTTGATACACACGCCAATCAAAAAAATACACAAACTCGACTCTTAAAAAACTATTCTGAAAGTGTAACTGCTTTATTAACCGTAAAGAGGCAATGCTTGAAATTAATTAGTGTCGAAGCTACGCTCCTTATTGACGCCATCGAGTGATTTAATGTTACAGACAGGGTCAGAACTATGCTCTTTTAGCTAAAAATCAAGGAGCATCGCTCCGATACCGTCTGTAGAAATGTTTTTTATCCGTTTTTTCTATAAGGAGCATCGCTCCGTCACTAGTACATTCACGCTTTACGGTCAATAAACTGCTTTTGTCAAAGATTTAAAATCCAATGAGTTATTAGATGATGTCTTAATTTTAACTTTTTCTGAGTTTGGTCGAAGAGTCCAACAAAATGACAGCAACGGGACAGACCACGGCACCGCCAATAATGTTTTTTTGATGGGTGGTAATTTGCGCAAAGCAGGTTTTTATAATACTGCGCCTGATTTATTGAATTTGGATAAAGGCGATTTGGTTTATGATATTGATTTTCGGTCTATTTATGCGACTGTTTTGGAGGATTGGTTGGAGGTGGATGCTGGTCTAGTTTTGGGTAAATCGTTTCCAAGGCTTGAATTAATTTGATAATTAGTTTTGTTATAAATTTATGCTTATCTTTAAAAAATATTTTTTGAATATAAATTATAGTTTATGAGTACTATAGACCTAAAAGCACAAGTTCATAGTCAAATTGATGAATTAGATGAAGGTTTTTTAAAGGTAATCTATGCTATGTTGAAAACCTATAAGGAACAACAACAAGCTGACCCAATTATAGGCTTTGATGTAGATGGCAAACCCAAAAGGGCAAGTACTATGCAGACAGAGTTGAGGAAAGAAGTAGAGACTGCTCGAAATGGAAAATATACAACCATTGAAGACTTAAATAAAGAATCCGAAAAATGGCTCAAATCTACCAAGTAGTTGTTACGGATAGGGCAAGAGAAAGCCTCCGTAAAATCATTAAACAAGTAAAAAAGAGAGCATCTAAAGAGGTAGCCCAAAAAGTAAAAGATGGTATTCTAAATGAAATAACCAATCTAAATTATATGCCCACTAGAAATAGTATTTTACAGGGTATCAAAGACGAACATATTGTTTATCGAAGAGTGCTAAAATGATCTTATCGTATTATTTATACCATTGAAGAAGATAAAATGATGGTTATTGTAGTAGAAATTGACCATGCAAGAAGGAATCCTGAAAAATTAAAAGATTTACTGTGACCCTCCATTTAGTATCATCTGCCGATAAAACCGTATCCCATCCTCAAATTCACTAACCGAAACCCGTTCATCTATCCCATGAAAACAAGCTAAATTTTCTGGCAAGTAGGCACTGAATAATAGGATGGAAAGGATAAAGATAAGAAGGAATTTTTTCATAAGGTTAAAGGTATCAATGGAGCGGGGAAAGTCAAAATTTTTAGCAGAAAATAAAAAGCCCCATCGTATCTCAACGATGAGGCTTTTCTAAAACAACGTTCCTAGCGAACGTCCCATATTTATCTTTTAGTAATTATCAAATCACCATGATTTTCAAAATAATGGTGATTTTTTAACTAACTAGTTTTTACAAAAACGGTGCAATTACCAAAGCAACCACAGACATCAACTTCAATAAGATGTTCAATGATGGGCCAGAAGTATCCTTAAATGGATCCCCTACCGTATCACCAACAACTGCTGCTTTGTGAGGATCAGAACCTTTATAGAATTTTTCACCTTGGATAGTGACTCCTTCTTCAAACATTTTTTTCGCATTATCCCAAGCACCACCTGCGTTAGATTGGAAGATAGCCATCAATACCCCACAAACAGTTACCCCTGCTAATAAACCTCCTAACATCTCTGCACCACCAGCGAAACCAACGATAACAGGAGAAATAACCGCTACCAAACCAGGTAAAATCATTTCTCTAATAGATGCTGCTGTAGAAATTTCTACACATTTGCTATATTCTGCTTTTCCGTCAGCTGCATCAAAAGTAGCTTGGTCAGCTTTACTCCACTCATCGTATTCTTTTCCATCATTTTTACGCATTACTGCTAATGCCTTTGTTAATTCAGGAATATCTTTGAATTGTCTTCTTACTTCTTGAATCATGTCCATTGCTGCACGTCCTACCGCACCCATTGACATCGCAGAGAATAAGAATGGTAACATACCACCAACTAATAATCCAGCCATTACTTGTGGATTAGCGATGTTGATAGAAGTAATTCCTGTTGTAGTCATGAATGCTGCAAATAGTGCCAAAGCGGTTAAAGCCGCAGAACCAATCGCAAAACCTTTACCAATTGCTGCTGTAGTGTTACCTACTGCATCCAAGGTATCTGTTTTTTGTCTTACTTCTTTTGGTAATTCAGCCATTTCCGCAATACCACCAGCGTTATCAGAAATTGGTCCGTAAGCATCGACTGCTAATTGGATACCTGTGTTTGATAACATACCTACTGCTGCAATCGCAATACCATATAAACCTGCAAAGTGGTGTGCACCAATAATTGCTGCAGCTAAGATTAAAGTAGGAATAGCGGTAGAGTACATTCCTACTCCTAAACCAGCAATGATGTTGGTTGCTGCACCCGTACTTGATTGGTCTACAATACTCTGAACTGGCTTTGTACCTGTTCCAGTATAGTATTCTGTTACTTTACCGATTGCTAAACCAGAAATCAAACCGATGATTACGGCATAAAATACCCCCATAGAAGTATATTCAACCCCGCCATAAGACCATGCTGCTGGTAACATGGTATTAATTGCCATATAAGTTGCTGCTAACATCAATACAGCTGAAACTAATTCTCCCGTATTTAATGCTTTATGAGGATCTCCACCATCACTCACTCTTACGAAGAAAGTACCAATGATAGAAGTTATAATCCCAACGGCTGCTAATATTAATGGTAATAATACGGCTGATAAACCATCAAAGCCATCTGCCCATGCTTGTCCGCCAATTTGCGCACTAGCGATGAATGCTGCCCCTAATACCATTGTACCAATAATAGAACCTACATAAGATTCAAATAAATCGGCACCCATACCTGCTACATCCCCTACGTTGTCACCAACGTTATCCGCAATCGTTGCTGGGTTTAATGGATGATCTTCAGGAATACCTGCCTCTACCTTACCTACTAAATCTGCTCCTACGTCTGCCGCTTTAGTATAAATACCTCCACCAACACGAGCAAATAAAGCGATAGAAGAGGCACCAAAAGAAAATCCAGTTAAAACGGTGATTACCTTATTGATTTCCCATCCCATGCCACTATAAGCAATGAATAAAACACTTAAGCCTAAGACACCTAATCCAACTACACCTAATCCCATTACTGCACCACCAGCAAAAGCAACTTCTAATGCTTTTCCTAAACTAGTTCTTGCTGCATTGGTTGTTCTTACATTTGCTTTAGTCGCAACCTTCATTCCAAGGTATCCAGCTAATCCTGAACAAAATGCACCTAATACAAAAGATGCGGCTACTAAAGGAGAAGAATTAGCACCTGCTGAACCAGCTAAAAGGACTGCTACTACTGCTACAAAAATACCTAGTACCTTGTATTCTGCCCATAAGAAAGCCATTGCTCCCTCAGAAATATTATCGGCAATTCTTGCCATTTTTGGTGTTCCTACTTCTTGTTTAGACACCCAACCAGACTTCCACATAGTGTATAGTAGTGCTACTACACCGAAAGCTGGGATTGCATAAGTAATGTTCTGACCCATATTCGTTTCGTTTGTTAAGTAATTTTAAACTCGTTGCTAACTATTTTTCAAGTTATTCTTAGGAGTTATAAATCAATGATTTTTAGATATTTAAAAATTTAAATTGTT
>CAZXYA010000134.1:0-18308 GCA_964644655.1 uncultured Saprospiraceae bacterium
CATTTGTATAGATTTTGAGCTTTATCCTCTTTTTAGGTGCAGCGCACCGACTACAATTTTCCATTTCCACTTGAAACTTCTCTTAGCCTGACGGATATGGATAAAATCTTCAAACATCGGCTACTAGCTTTTTAAGTAAGTTCTCAATAACTAGGAAATAGGTTAAACAATTTAAATTTTCAACCAGCCCGAACTAGCGGAGCTGGTTGAGAACTTAGCTTTTTAACAAGTTATACCTTGCGATTTTGACTTTTCGTTTATTTAAATTAAAAACCTGAATGTTGAAAAATGAATGCGTTACAACGAATTCATCATTCATCATTCATCATTCATCATTCATTAATGTCTGTAATCGTCCAAAATCTAACAAAAATATACGGTCAACAAAAAGCCGTGAATAATATTAGCTTTGAAGCTAAAAAGGGGGAAGTACTAGGTTTCTTGGGGCCAAATGGTGCAGGGAAAACAACGACCATGAAAATTATCACCTGTTTTATTCCTCAAACTGAAGGAAAAGCAGCAGTTTGTGGTTTTGATGTAGTCACCGACCCTTTGGCAGTTCGAGCAAAAATCGGATATTTACCTGAACATAATCCGCTTTACAAAGATTTATATGTCAAAGAATATTTATCTTTTGTAGCAGGTTTGCATAGCGTCAAGCATAAACGCCAACGAGTGGCAGAAATGATTGAACGCACAGGCTTACAAAGAGAGCAAAATAAAATCATTGGTTCTTTATCCAAAGGATACCGCCAAAGAGTGGGGCTGGCACAAGCCATGTTGCACGATCCTGAGGTATTGATTTTAGATGAACCTACTTCTGGTTTAGATCCCAATCAATTGATAGAAATTCGTCGATTGATCAAAGAATTGGGGCAAGAAAAAACCGTTATTTTCTCTACGCATATTATGCAAGAAGTACAAGCGCTTTGTGATAAGGTGATTATTATCAATAAAGGAGAAATGGTAGCCAATGATACCATTGAAACGCTACAACAAAAAGTGACTGGCGAAACGATCGTTACCGTAGAATTTGCGCAGAAAATTTTGCAAAAACAATTAATGAAAATTGAGCAAATTAAAACAATTAAATCTCTTGGTAATGGTCGCTGGCAATTTATCTCTGAAAAAAATAAAGATATTCGGAGCGATATTTTCAATTTTGCAGTTGCCAATAATTTAACTTTATTGGAAATGAAAAAAGAACAATATAGTGTGGAAGATGTTTTTCAAGAATTGACAAAATAGAGGGCTAGTTGCTAGTTGCTAGTTGCTGGTTGTAAAATGATTATTAAAGAACAGTTATTAATGATGAATAAGGCTACTTTTTTAAGATTTGCAGGATGGAAAAGGTTAGAAAAAGGAATTATTTTCACATTCCTATTACTTACCATCAATTCATTATCTGCCCAAACCCAATTAACCCAATCCTTCCGCTTTGAAAATGGCGTCTATAAAACCTTTGAAGCGTTTCAAAAAAATGTGCCAACCCATACCGGCAATATGATAGAAGGCAACTTTTTCATTAATGAAAAAACAAAACAAGCGAAAGTAGAATACATTCGCTTAAAAGGAACGGGAAAAAAGTTAGCTTTAGATTCCATTTGGGCGGTAGTTATTCGAGGGATTCCCTATGTCAGAGCAACGACTAATTTACCTGCACATAGTCTTGAAGTATTTGCCTCGATGGAAGTTAGAGGGAATATTTGCTATTATGCCTACGATGATATTGAAGAAAAGGAATTGACTTTCAAAGCTTATAATCCATTGATTGGAAAACCGTTCCGAACAGGTAAAGCCATGCGAAAATTGCCGATTATCAAAGAAAAGATGTTGCGGTTTGCTACAGGAGAAGTTACGGACTTTAATTACCAAAACCTATTAGTATGGACTGCTGAAGAATCTGATATTACACAAGCCTTACAGAGTTTAGGCCCCATAAGAGCAGAGGATAAATTATTTGATGCTTTGTTATTGTATAATGATAAACATTCGGTTACGCTACCAATAAAGAAGAGATAAGCCAGAAGCGATACCGAAAATTAAAATTTTCTGTCAGAAGGGAGACTCGCTATAGGGTACTAACTGCCTTACCTTATTTTAGGTTGACTGTTAATGCGTTTTTCGTAAACGCCAATTTATTTGGTATATTAACTGCAAAAAGATAGCAATTTGAAAATAATAGATTTAGGTGCATCGCACCGACGACCTTTGTATCTAGTTTTTAGCTACTTTTTTAAGGTACAGCGTACCGACCACCTTTGTAAAAGAGAGAAAAAGGTGGTCGGTGCGATGCACCTTAGGGTTTATTTTTAACACCAATGATAAAAATGTAGGCGGTGCGCTGCACTTTGCTATCTTTTTGCGGTCAATAATTTGGCGGTTTCAAATTACTGATTATCAAATCACTATATAGAGTCAGCCAAAACTTGTTCCGCATTTTAATCGGAATAAATTTGGCGGCTACATTGAATTTATGACCAGCCTGATCTGATTCATTACAATCTCGATTTATTGAGAGATCCTGGCTGCTGACTTCTTTAAATCAACCACTAAATGCTTAGCATATTTTATAAAGAAATTAATACCTTTTTTAGTTCCCTAATCGGTTACATCGTTATTGGAGTGTTCCTGATTTTAATGGGCTTAATGCTATGGGTATTTCCAGATTATAGTTTATTAAAATATAGTGTCGCTTCCTTGGATACCTTATTTGAACTAGCGCCCATCATTTTTTTATTTTTGATTCCTGCGATTACCATGCGCTCTTTTGCAGAAGAAAAACAAACAGGTACGATTGAATTATTAGTCACTCGTCCTTTACATGATTGGGAGATCGTCTTAGGTAAATTTTTTGCCTGTTGGTTATTGGTCATTTTTGCCTTACTGCCAACGCTTTTATATTATTACACCATGCACGAATTGGGTTCGCCTAAAGGGAATTTAGACGCAGGTGCTATTGCTGGTTCCTACATCGGTTTGGCTTTATTGGGCGGTACTTTTGTGGCAATTGGCTTACTCGCTTCTTCTATTACCAATAATCAGATTATTGCTTTTATACTGGCTTTATTTTTCTGTTTTTTGTTTTATTGGGGCTTTGATTACCTCAGTAGATTGCCTGTTTTTTTAGGCAAAACAGATGATATTATACAGATGATTGGCATTGATTATCATTATACTTCTATTAGTCGAGGGGTCTTGGATAGTCGGGATTTGATTTATTTTGTATCGGTTATTGGCGTGTTTTTAATGGGTAGTCAGGTGGCTTTGGAAAGTCGGAAGTGGTGATACAGGATGAACGAGCAAAAAAGTCCCAGAGGACTATTTTGTGAAGTGAACCGCTCGCGGATGGGATGGCAAAAAAGTCCCAGAGGACTATTTTGTGAAGTGAACCACAAAGCAGGCGGGATGACAACATTAAAATGAACGAGCAAGGAGGATAAAAAACGGATTTGGACAGGATTAAACGGATTTAAACGGATTTTTGATTGAGTGATAAAGTTTTGCAAAGCACAAAATCTCTAATCTCGCATTTCTACTCTAAAAAATATATGAGACAATCAATATTAAATTTATTATTAGTTATCGGTATTGCTATCGGCTTAAATGTTATTGGCAATCACTTCTATGGTTACTTGGATTTAACCGAAGAAAAGCGATATACCTTGACCCAACCCACACATAACCTATTAGAAAATTTGGATGATGTGGTGTATGTCAATGTCCTTTTGGAAGGCGAATTTCCTGCGGGATTTAAGCGCTTGCAAAAAGCAACTAGAGAAATCCTAGACGATTTTCGCAGTATTTCGGGGTTTATTGAGTATGAATTTGAAGATCCTATTCCGAATAGTTTGCCTGTAGACGAAAAAAATGCTCGGATTAAACAACTACAAAATGATGGGCTAAGAGCAAAAAATCTAAGAATTCGAGATGGAAAAGAACAAAAGACAGTTCGCTTTTATCCTTATGCCGTCTTGACCTATAAAGGTAGAAGTATCCCCGTTGATTTAGTAGGCGAAGATATTCCAGGGATGTCTTCTCACGAAGCTTTAAATAATAATGTTAGTTTATTAGAATATAAATTATCAAATGCTATTCAGAAATTACAGACTTCTCGAAAACCCGTTATTGCTTTTACGGCTGGACACGGGGAATTGCCCTATGCCAATACGCAAGACATACGAAATGAATTAAAATCATTTTATGATGTAGGAGATTTGATATTGGATAGTTTAGTGCAAATTAATTCAGGCATTTCTGTCTTAATTATAGCCAAACCAAGAGCGCCTTTTAGCGAAAAAGATAAGTTTAAAATTGATCAATATGTGATGAATGGAGGGAAGGTAATTTGGTTGATGGACGCGCTAGATGTAACGCTAGATAGCATCGGTGTCAGAGGTACTTATGGACCTTATCCTTATTCAGAAAATACTTTTAATCTAGAGGATTTATTATTTAAATATGGTGCTAGATTAAATAATAGTTTGGCAATGGATTTACAAAGTACCAGCATTCCACAAGTTATTGATGAGCGAGGCACTCAACAATTATTTCCTTGGCCTTATCATTTGGTCTCTATTCCTAATCAAGAACACCCAATTACCAAAAGCTTAGGGCCTATTAATTTGTTATTTGCCAATACCGTTGATTCCATTCGGACAAAAACACCCATTGAGAAAACTTTTGTATTGACCACTTCAGCACGGAGTAAGGCACAATACTTTCCAATGCGGCTAAGTTTTGAAGTATTAAAAGCCCAGCCTGACCTAACTACTTATAATAAATCTTTCTTACCCTTAGGTCTATTATTAGAAGGAGAATTTCCTTCCTTATATGAAAATAGACCAAAAGGTGATTTTTTGAAAATTTATCAACAGTTAGGATTTGAGTTTAAAAATAGTAGTACTCCTACTAAGATGTTAGTCGTAGCTGATGGTGATATTATCAGTAATTATGCCGATGCTTCCCAAGGTCGTTATGCATCTCTTGGCGTTAATCGGTATCAGCCAAAAATAAATTTCTCCAACAAAGATTTCCTAATCAATGCCATCGAATATATGGTAGACGATAATGGCGTAATAGCTTCCCGTTCCAAGGAAGTCAAATTGCGTTTATTGAATGAACCCAAAGCAGAAGAAGAGGAAGCTAAATGGCAAATCATTAATATTGTTATTCCTTTGCTTTTATTATTGTTATTTGGATTGGGGTATAATTATTGGCGACGGTGGCGGTATGCGAGGTAAGGCAGTAGGCAGTTTTCCAGTTGACAGTAGGCAGAAAAACTTATAAGCGCTAAAGTGCCTTATATGCTAAAAAATAATTACTTTAGCGTTTATTCCATCTTAAACTAAAACAAACAAAAAATATAAATATGGAAAACTTACTACAAGGAGACGGTTTTAATTTAGTTATCATGGTCATTGTCGGTGCAATTGCAGGCTCCTTAGCAGCAAGAGTCATTCGAGGAGATAATTTTGGCTTTATTATTAATGCTATTTTAGGAATTGCAGGGGCCGTTGTTGGTGGACATATTTTTAATTGGTTAAAAGTGAGTCCAGGTAGTGGCATCGTAAAAATTATTGACGATACTTTTGGGGTAAGTTTACCGGAAAATTTGGTCGGTATGGTTGTTTCGGCAACGGTCGGTGCTATTGTAATCCTTTGGGTCATGAGTATTTTTAGAGGCAAGCGTAGTCGTAGATAACTAATAAGGTAATGAGTTGATGAGGTAACAAGGTAATGAGTCCCCCTCATTAACTCATCGCCCCATAAACTCATGAACCCACCACCTTATGCTTCAAGCAACTTTCCAAAAATATACCCTCCAATTCAAACAACCTAGTGGCACTTCTAGAGGCGTACTTCGCACCAAAGATTCATGGTTTATTTTTTTGCAAAATACCAGTAATCCGACGATTACAGGTATTGGAGAATGTGGATTATTAAAAGGGCTAAGTGCGGATGATATACCAGAATATGAAGCCAAAGTAGCTGAAGTTTGCCGTACGATTCATAATTATAAGTACTGGTTAAAGGAGGGATTACAAACTTTTCCTTCTATTCATTTTGGGTTAGAAATCGCCTTAAAAGATTTAGCCAATCAAGGGTCAAAAATTTTATTTCCATCTGATTTTACCAAAAAAGAAATGCGGGTGCCTATCAATGGCTTAATATGGATGGGCGAAAAAGCCTTTATGTTTGATCAAATCAAAACCAAATTAGCTGCTGGATTTGATTGCATTAAGTTAAAAATTGGTGCTATTGATTTTGCAGCAGAATTGGATTTATTAAAATACATTCGGCAACAATTTTCTGCTAAAGAAATCGAAATTAGAGTAGATGCCAATGGTGCATTTAGTCCAACCAATGCTTTAGAAAAACTAAAACAGCTCTCTGAATTTGACCTCCACTCTATCGAACAACCCATCAAACAAGGACAATTACAAGAGATGGCGCAGCTCTGTGAAAAAACGCCCCTACCTATCGCTTTGGATGAAGAATTAATTGGCATCTTTACACCAGAAAAAAAGCGAACCGTCATTGAAACCATTCGACCACAATACCTCATTTTTAAACCTAGTTTTATTGGTGGTTATAGTGGCACCCAAGAATGGATGGACCTTTGTGAAGAATTTGGTACGCCTTGGTGGATGACTTCGGCTTTGGAGTCTAATATTGGCTTAAATGCTATTGCCCAATGGACGGCTACGTTGGATAATCCGATGCCGCAGGGTTTGGGAACAGGGCAGTTATATACCAATAATATTGAATCGCCTTTGAGGATCGAGCATGGGGGTATTTATTATAAACAAGGTAGGAATTGGGATTTGAGTAATTTGTCTAGTTTCAAATATCACTCAAAATAAAAATATCCGAAGCTTTTATAGGAACATCAAAAGCAATAAAAGTAGCAATTTCCTTTCCTTTAATAATCAACTCTTCTTGATATTTTCCATCTTTCGGATTTGTAAAAACTTCTAATTGTTTATCTACTGTATTTAAAATCCAATATTCTGGAATTTTAGCTTTTGCGTAAAGTGGTGCTTTTATTGCTCGGTCTTTTTCTAAGGTTGTATCTGCTACTTCAATTACTAAAAAAACATCTTGAGGGTGAGGAAGTCGAGTTAAATAATGGTCTTTACGACGTTTCAAAACCGCCAAATCTGGTTCTGGTTCAGAAAAAGCACCTAATCGAATAGAACTTTGAACATTAATATGCACTTTTTTACCTAATGCATCTCTTATTAATTCATCAATGATATGTAAATAACCAGCATGCAAGCTTCCAATTGGACTCATTTTTATAATTTCCCCATTAATTAATTCGACTTTATCATCAGCTTGAAGAATACCCACCTCTGCCATTTTATGGTATTCTATCGCTGAAATTAATCTTTTTGCTAATGTAACCGCCATATATTTATGTTTTTGATACAACGAATTTTATATTTTCTATAATGCAATTTACGAAATATTTTGATGACTTTGTTATAATTTATAATGGTAGTCTATCAAACCTTTATACCTTTGCCACTCTATACCAGTAAACCTCAATTTATGGCATTATTCAAAAAGGGAAATAAATTATATAGTATTCTAAACTTAAAATGTCCTCGTTGCCACGAAGGAAACTTATTCCATACAAGTACCTGGTCTTTTCAAGACATCACAGGCATGCCAGATACTTGTCCTCATTGTCAACAGAATTATATGCCCGAACCTGGGTTTTATTATGGGGCCATGTTTATTTCTTATATCCTTTGGGGATTCTTTTGTGTCATTTTTGGCGGGACTTGTATTATGGGACTAGGCTGGAGTGTGAATAAAACGACCTTAGTATTAATCGGGATTTCTGCCATCTTTTTTATTTGGTTATTCCGAACTTCTAGAGCCGTATGGTTTAATGCGGTTGTGCATTATGATGACCAATATGCTACTCAAAAGACGTAAAAGACCTACATAATTTCACCACATAGTTAACAAAGTTCATAAAGAGCACATAGTTTTTTTGACGAGTAGAGTTTAGTTTGAATTAGGAAAAAATTATGTTTTTGTATAATTTCTTATGCATGAAGTGGGAAAACATAAAAAATCATAATTTTAAGCCGTTAGCAGCCCATCCGCAAGCGGTTCACAAACATAGTTTGTTCATGTGTCAAAAAATACACTTTCAAATTTTTCAACCACTCTAATTCATCATTCATCATTCATCATTCATCATTCCCTTATGCCTTTCGACAGAAGATATGTTTCATTAATAATAAATGGTACTAATTATACCGATGAAAAACTAATTGATCCAAATAGTGTAGGGATAGTGTCGGATAAATTAGCAGCAGATTGGCAACTAAGTTTACATCGTTTTATTTTGGATTGGGTCGATAAAAAGGATTTTGTTACCGTCAGTACCTCTGGTTCTACAGGTATCCCTAAAAAAATTCAATTAACCAAAGAGCGCATGATGAGTAGTGCGTTTATGACCGGTAAATATTTTGATTTTAAGAGTGGTCAAAGGGCTTTATTATGCTTGCCTTGTGATTATATAGCTGGAAAAATGATGGTGGTGCGATCGATAATGTGGGGGTTAGACTTGCAATTGGTGCCACCTACAGGCAATCCTATGGCGAATATTGAGCAGCCAATTGATTTTGCGGCGATGGTGCCCCTACAAGTCATGAATGTTTTTGAACAAAGTCCCGAAAAATTTAAGTTGATAAAAAAATTAATCATTGGTGGTGGTAAAGTAGATGCTCAATTACAGGAAAAATTACAATCAATTCCTACTGAGTGCTATGCGACCTACGGTATGACCGAAACGATTACCCATGTTGCCATAAAAGGCTTAAATGACCAACATCAAACCAATTATTTTGAGGGCTTATCTGACATTTATTTTGCCACAGATACCCGAGGTTGTTTAACGATTCATGCGCCTAGATTGTCTGAGGAATTAGTGGTAACAAATGACCTAGTGAACTTAAAAAATGCCCAACAATTTGAATGGCTGGGGCGAATTGATAATGTCATTAATACAGGAGGTGTAAAAGTTTTTCCAGAAAAAATAGAGGCTAAACTGGAAAAGATTATTACGGCTCGATTTTTTATTACTTCTTTTCCCGATAAAAAATTAGAAAATAAGGTTGTTTTAATCATTGAATCAGATAAATGGATAAAAGAAAAAATAGATGCATTAAAGCTTGGTTTAAAGCAGGTTTTGTCTAAATTTGAGCAACCAAAAATTATTTATTTTATCGAACAATTTGAAGAAACACCAACAAAAAAAATTCAGCGACAGCGAACAAAAGAAAAAGTCGAAAGGTTTAACTTATAAAACTTTCAGAAAATTCTGAAAGTTTGTATATTTGCTATATTCTACGACGTCCGATTTGCTAAACCTGCCTGCTGGTAGGCAAGTTTTCAGAATTTAGTAAATCTACAGCTCATTGATTTTAAATTTACTAAATCTTGGAGATTTAGCAAATTGAATCTAGCGCTGAAAAAAAATACTGTGAATACATTGATTCAATTAACACACAAAGACACCTTCGCCTTATACCGATTACCCAATCAGTTGAACCATTTTTTGGTCAAACAAAAAGATAATGGGTATAGTATTTTGGATACCAATACCTTTAATAAAAAAGGCTTTGTTTTTTATCCATTTACTCGTTCAAGTGGTAAGCCTAGTGTATTCATTAAAAGTGAGACCGTCATACAAAATGCAACGGTAGCTTTTCATTCCAATCATCATAATCCAGTCGTTTCTATTTCTAAATCAAGCTATATAGATAAGGTTAATCAATTTATTGGGGCCACCAAAGCCCGTTTTAAAAAATTAATCTTTTCAAGAATCAAAAAAATAAATACCCAACCAGGAAATTTATTCAAATTATTTCAAGCCCTAAAATCAAGCTATCCTACCGCATTTATTTATTTAGTGAATGTAGCTAATGAAGGTTGTTGGATTGGTGCTTCTCCTGAGATTTTATATACTCAGAATGGATTGGCACATACGATGGCATTAGCGGGAACTCAGAAGGATTTAGGTTTACCACTAGAACAGGTAAATTGGGGCAATAAAGAAATTGAAGAACAGTCTATTGTCGAACGCTATTTCCAACGTATTCTACAAAATCAGCAAATAGATTTTAAAAAATCTAAACGGCAAACGGTTAAAGCTGGCAATATTTTGCATTTGCGAACAGATTTTGCCTTTAACCCTAGAGGGCAAGTTTATGAATTGGTCTCTGATTTGCATCCAAGTCCAGCCGTTTGTGGAATGCCTAAACAATCTGCAAAGGAATTTATCATCAACCAAGAACCACATACTAGAGATTATTATTGTGGGTTTTTAGGTCCAGTTAATTTACATGAAGAAACAAATTTGTATGTCAATTTGCGTTGTATGCAAGTGATGAAAGATTACTTTGCCTTATATGTTGGTGGCGGCATCTTACCCGATTCTGATCCAGAAAAAGAATGGGAAGAAACAGAAATGAAGGCTAAAACCTTATCAAGCGTTATCGAAAAAGTATATTTAGAAGAATTTGTATGATTAGGAGTCAGGTATCAGGTGTCAGGTGTCAGGTTAGACGTCGACTAACCTGACACCTGATACCTAAAACCTGACACCTCTATAATGCTTTCAAACAAGCCACATATCCGTAATCTTGTAGAAATTTGTGCTCAGAAAGGTATCGAGCAAGTGATTATTTCTCCCGGTTCTAGAAATGCGCCCCTAGTCATTTCCTTTGCTGAACATGGTCAATTTGATTGTCTGAGTATTCCAGATGAACGAGTCGCTGGATTTTTTGCTTTGGGTATGGCCCAACAAACTCGGAAACCTGTTATTATTACCTGCACTTCTGGAACGGCTTCCTTAAATTTTGCCCCTGCCATTGCCGAAGCTTTTTATCAAAAAATACCTTTATTAGTCTTAACTGCAGATCGTCCTGTGGAATGGATTCATCAGGGAGAAGGGCAATCTATAGCCCAGCGAAATGTTTTTGCCAATTATGTAAAACGCAGTTATGAATTACCGCAGGAAGTAAAAGATAAAGATGGTCTGTGGAGTGCCAATCGCATTATTTGTGAAGCGATTGACCAGACAACGGAGGGAAGTGGTGGTCCTGTCCATATCAATATTCCTTTTCGAGAGCCTTTGTATGACAAAAGTGATTATACAGATTTGCCTTTGCCTAAAATCATTGAAACGGCTGCGTTTGAAAAAATACTGTTACCAACACAGTTATCAACATTTGTTAATATCTGGCAATCCTCGAAACAAAAAATGATTTTAGCTGGATTATTGCCTTTGGAAAAAAAGTTGGGAGATACGTTGAAAGTATCTCCCAATTTAAACCACCTCCTAAAAAAAAATAGCCAAGACCCTACCGTTGCCGTTTTACCAGAAATTACGTCCAACCTTTTTCATAAAAAATTTGTATCCGATTTTGATAGTGTATTGAGTACTGTTTCGAAAGCAGAAATAGATCAATTTCAACCAGATTTATTAATTACCATTGGTGGTTCTTTTATTTCTAAAAGAATCAAATTATGGTTGCGAAAACATCCGCCTAAAGTACATTGGCATATTGAAGAAATTGATTATCATATTGATACATTTCAAGGTTTGACTACAACTATTAATATGCAGCCTAGGGCTTTTTTTGAGCAGTTACTCCCCCACATATCGGATACTTTCAAAGTATCTGATACGTTGAGGATGAAAAATATTAAAGCCAAGGTATCAGACACTTTAAAAGTGTCCGATTCCTATCAAAAAACTTGGCTTAATCGAGCAAAAAAAGTCCAGAAAACACAAAAAAAGTATTTAAAAAAAGCAGTTTGGTCTGATTTACAAGCCTTTAAAATAATTTTACCAGCACTACCTAAAAACACCAATTTACATTTAGCCAATAGTACGCCCGTTCGATATGCCCAATTATTTAAGACTCGAAAAGACATTATTTATAATGCCAATCGTGGGGTGGCAGGAATAGATGGTTCTACTTCTACTGCAACAGGGGCTGCTTATATTACTCAATTTCCGACAACAATTATTACTGGAGACATTTCTTTTTTCTATGATTCCAATGCTTTTTGGCAACACCATTTGTCGCCTAATTTAAGGGTTATTTTAATTAATAATGGTGGTGGCAATATTTTTAGGTTTATCAAAGGACCAGATACTACCGCTCAATTATCTGCCTATTTTGAAGCTCAACAAGAACGAAGTGCGGAATATATTGCCAAAACATATAATTTAAACTATTTTGTGGCGGAAAATGAAGTGGCTTTAAAAAAGATATTACTTCCTTTTTATCAACAATCAAAAAATAATCGACCTGCTATTTTAGAAATTAGGACACCCAATGTGGAAAGTGCGGAGATTTGGCGGGCTTATTATTCTTTTTTGCAGAAGAAAAGAAATGGGTAGCTTTTCTAAGAAAGTTGTAAATTTGAATAAAACATAACCGTTTATGCCTTTTACTCAATTTACCGCAAGAGATTTAAGTAATAACTTTGGGATTAAATTCCAAGCAGAACATCTTTTTGATAATATTAAATTACCTAATACTATTCCAAGTCCTTGGTTAGTTGAAACAATTGAAAGAGGTAAAAGAATTGGCTTTAGTAGTGAAAAATCTAGGTCTGAAAGACTAGTTGCTCCTATTTTAACGGAACTAAGTATTATTAATAATGAAGCATTTACTATTTATTCTGGTATGAATATCAATGCAAATGAGCAGTTAGGCCTAAATGGAGAGTGTGATTTTATGTTATCGTTTAGTAGAATTCAAGACTTTGTGATAGCACCTATTTTTAGCATTACAGAAGCCAAAAAGCAAGATATAGAACAGGGGACTATACAATGTGCGGCCCAATTAATTGCAGCAGATATATTAAATCAAAAAGATAATTATCCTTTTAAAACGCTTTTTGGTTGCAGTACAACAGGTACAGAATGGCGTTTTTTGAAATTAGAAGGAAAAAAAATCACCTTAGATATTAATCGGTATTTTTTGACAGATTTAACAAAATTGTTGTCTCTTTTGCAGTATATAGTCCTAGAAGCGAATACCGAATTTTCAAGCTTTAAACAATAAAATACCATCTATAAATGTCCAAAAATTGGAAAGATAAAGCAGTAACAGTCAGAAAAGGAGAAGAGTTAGATTTAGCAACGTTAAAGACTTATTTAAGCAAACATTTACCACAATATTCAGGAGATTTATCAGTCAATCAATTTCCTGGCGGCGCCTCTAATTTGACCTATGCTGTAAATATCGGAGATACCAGATTGGTTTTACGACGCCCACCTTTTGGTCCAAAAATTAAGTCTGCGCATGACATGTCGAGAGAGTATAAGCTTTTTTCTAAGCTAATTAATTCCTATAGCAAAGTACCAAGAGCTTTATTATTCTGTGAAGATGAGTCGATTATCGGTCGAGAGTTTTATGTCATGGAACGGGTCGATGGGGTCATTTTGCGGTCTAAGATGCCCAAAGAAATGCATCCAGCACCAACGGTGATGCGAGGTATTGCTAATTCTTTAGTGGAAACCATGGTGGATTTACATAAGGTGGATTATGAAGCGGCAGGGTTAGGAGATTTAGGCAGACCAGCAGGGTATAATGAACGACAGGTAAGGGGTTGGACTAAACGATATTTTAATGCTAAAACGGATGAAGTTCCAGAAATAGAAAAAGTGAGTGCTTGGTTAACAGATAATTTATTGCCAGAGTCCGATAGCTGTTTGATTCATAATGATTATAAGTACGATAATGTCGTTTTAGATAGCGACGATTGGACAAAAATTATTGCGATTTTAGATTGGGAAATGTGTACTTTAGGTGACCCTCTAATGGATTTAGGTACGTCGCTTTGTTATTGGACCAACCCTAATGATCCAGATTGGATTAAACAAATAGCTTTGAGCCCAACTACCCTGCCGGGGAATCCAACTAGGAGTGAAATTGCAGAGATTTACGCCAAAGCAAGTGGGCGAGATTTAAGTAATATCGTCTTTTATTATGTCTTTGGTCTATTTAAAATTGCGGTAGTTGTGCAACAGATTTATAAGCGGTATAAAACTGGGCATTCTACCAATCCTAAATTTGCGAGTATGAATCATGCCGTGAAGGGATTAAGCGTGATGGCTTGGCAGGCGATTCAGAAGAATCGGATAGAGAATTTGTTTTAAGGGAATTAGTGACTGTTCAGAATAGTTACGGGAATTGGAAATAAACAAAAATAAAACGAAATGACGCAAGAAAAGAAAAACAAAATATTGATGGCTATAAGTGCTATTGTAGAAGCTGTGATTTTTTATTTATTAGCTGACTATTTTGCTGAGTAATTTGTTTTAATTGACAGAAATCAAAATGAGAAAAAATATCATCTATAGACTTCTATTATTTATTTTTCTTGGAATTGGTGCATTTCTAAGCAGTCATTACAGAAAAGAAGTCTATGAAACTGGAAATGGTAATGCTTTTATTGCCGATGCTGGAGGGAATATTGTAGTAGTTTTAATTTTATGTCTATATTTTTGGGGCTTTACAAAAAGGGGAGGAACAATGAAAATAAAAGGTGTATTTAATAAAATATTCGATGTTTTTCTAGTTACTTGCTTTTATATATGTTCTGAAGTAGCCGCACTTCTTGTTACTTTTTTGGGTGTATTTGACATCAAAGATGTCTATGGATATTTGATTGGTGCTGTTTTGGCACTATTACTTGTTTTTATTTTAGATAGAAAAGAATATGATTTTTTCATCAATAAAAAAATTAACGAATAGTTCTATATACTAATAAAGTTTAAGCATTAGTGATCCTAAAAAATCTAAAGCTTCCATTTCTGTTTTTCATCGATTATAGTCAAGCCTGATAAGCTGCTTTTTTAACATGTAGTTTCTCTATATTTCGTTCTTCTTCTGCATTCATAATTTCTTGTTCTACTTCTTTTTGGAAAAGTTTCCACCAAAATATGGCGGGAATAAGATCACCAGAATGAGTTTCTAATCTATAAGCTAATGATTTCCCCACTCGCTCTTTTCCTTTTATAATACGACTTAATCTTGAAGGATGTATATCAATTTCTTCAGATAGATTCTTCTGTGTTCTTCCTACTATTTTAAGATAATTTTTCAAATAATTTCCAAAACTATTTTGAGGCTCAAAGTTAGCCTTATTTAAATAGGATTTCATATTATATTTAAGTGCCAAAATATCTGAAAATAACTTTTCTTTCTCAGTTAAAGCATTTTTTCTAGCTAACCTCAATTTTACAAATTCCTCTCTCGCTCTAATATCTTCTTCTCCCTTTGACGAATCAGACACTAAAATGGCATCTGCTAATTCAGCTTGGGTATATTTTTTTTGTAATGCTTTATATATACTTTCTTTCTCACTCATTACTCAAATATTTTTTGATTAATAATTCAGAATTTTCTAATTCTGTAAATAAAAATTGTCCCATCTCAGAAAATCCATACTTGTCTTTATACAATTTAACTATTTCTGTTTTAGGCTTCAAAGAAACAAAACCATCGTAATTTTTTTCAAAAGCCATTTCACAAGTATGAGCAATTAAGCACCCTGCTATATTATCATAAATTTTTCCTCGCCCCTTATTGGAACTACTATTTTCTACCAAATGAATATGTAATCTACACTCTTTTGATATGTCTTCTACAGAAATTAGTCCTAATATTTTGTCTTCTAGTTGAAGACGGATTTTATGAACCAAATAATCTTTTTCTTTACTCCAGTTAAATACAAAACTTCCTGATTGTTCTATAATTTCCCAATCTTCATCTTTCACTAACTCTATTACTGCTTCATGAAATTCACTTGATTTTTTGTGCAAGATTTTCATATATCAAATATACATAAATAATTGATAAAAAACATCAATTTTATTGATTGAAATCAACTCTCCTCCTCCTTCAAACTAACTAAAAAAGCCACTAAATCTCGTATCTGTTGTTTGTTTAAAATCTCCTTAATCCCCGGCATACTAGAAGGAATATCTTCTCTAGCCTCCACCTCACTTTTTGCAATTGTTTGTAAATCTTCTTTGCCTATTTTTAATTTGATAGCTGTTTCTGTTTCTTCCATCACAATACCCGCAGTAGTGGTACCATCCTTTAGCGTAAGGGTTGCAACACCATAGCCAGGTGAGAATTGTGCGCTTGGCTCAATCATAGATTCTAATAATTCTTTAGGACTTCGCTTAGAACCAATGCCTGCCAAAACAGGCCCTGCATCTCCCCCCCATTCAAATATTGCGTGACAACGCACACATTGTGCGGCTTCATTTCTATAAAAAATATTTTGCCCTTTTCTAGCATTTCCACCTGCTAAAGTTTCCGCATAATCTACTAAAGGATCATCTGCTACTTTCGCTTTTTGATAAGTTGCTAATTTACTAGCCAAAACAGCCGCCCCATTATTTTCAGCCGCTTCTATAATGTCTAATTGAATTTCTGGTTGGGCTTTTCCTCTTATCAACTGATCTACCTGTTGCATAATTACCTTAATCGCACCTGCACTTTTTAATTTACCTAATGCTGCTAAAGTTGCTTGTTTTTCCTCCATCGTTCCTGTTTGCAGAATATTCGTAAATAAATCAACGGCACTTTCTTCTGGTAGATCAGCTTCTGCCAGCATCCCTAAAGCAGCACTTCTAACCTTTTTGGATTTATCTGCTAAAGCCATTTCTATAGCCGATGCCATTTTGGGAAATTGCATTTTAGATAAAGCCGTCAAAGCAGCTTCTCTAACTTTATCAACAGGAGAATTTTGTAATAAATCAAATAAAGTAGTAGAAACTGTCCCAATTTTTAATTTACGGGCAACAGCCATTGCGGCTATTTGGACAGCCTCATTATTTTGGGTTAGTAAATTATTTAAAGTAGGTTGTATCGCAGCGATTGCTGGTTCGGCATCTCTTTCAAGAGGACCTCTATAACGCCCGTCCACTCGGTCTAAAACAGACGGTTTTGCCCAACCACTTAGCGTTGCTAAGGCTTCTGCTCGCATAGCAGGAGGTGCATCGGCTCGATTGGCATATTCGACCAATAAAGCAATATTTTCAGCTTTCCCCACTCTTAAATTTGCATTAATTGCTCTTCTTAAAAGTGGTTCACCAGTAAATCTTTTTTCTTTTAAAATCATAGCTAGTGCAGGCAAAGCGGCTTCAATAGAATAATCGTCATTAATGGCTCTCGCTGCTTCGGTAACGATATATTCGTCTTCATCTTTTAAAAATTCGGCAACGGCAGGGTTATTCATTCTACGCAAGGCAACAACCCCTGCGATTCTCAACGCTCTATTAGTGCTATTTTTTAAAGCAATAATGGGTGCGGCATCGCCAATTCTTGCCAAAGCCAAAATACCAGCATGACGCAACCAAGCATCCTCATCATTATTCTTTTCTAGCATTGCGATTATGGGTTCAATCCCTTTTTTATCGGCTGTTCTACCCAATGCTTCTGCAGCAAAAAACTGTACTCTTAAGGATGGAGAATATTTTAATAAAGGCACTAAAAAATCTCCTACTCCTTTTAGGCGGACATCTCCTACCATTTTAGCAGCTTGGGCTTGAATTTCTGGGTCTCGATCACCCACTAAGACAGACAAAACACTTCCATACTTAACATCTTTTCTAGCCAATTGAGCAATTCCCCAAATACAATGAATTCTTGCTAATAGAGGATTCTGTCCTTCTGATGCTACTGCTAGAAATAGTTTATAGCCCTCTTCTCCTCTTTTTACTAATTCAAACTGTGCTTTCTGTCGAATCCGCATATCTGCATAAGCCAATAATTCACCTAGTCTGGTTATGGATTTTTTGCTAAAATCAGATTGTATCAACGTCTTTGTTTGATCTCGCAAAGGATGTTTTAAAGCGTTGGGTACATCGACTTTCCAAATTCTACCTTCATTTTTCACCCCCCAACCATCTATCCAATCCGCAAAATATAATGCACCATCAGGACCAAAATCTAAACCTGTAGGTAATACGCCACTAACAATTTCTTTAGTCGTTTCTAGTTCAAAAGAAGCCCCTTTAGGTTTTAGGGTAAAAGCATGTAGTGGGGAATTGGCTGGATTTCCTCTAAATTCAGCAATAAAAAAGTGATTTGCCCATTGTTCGCCGAGTGCTGTTCCCGGATTATAGACCATTCCCGTTGGGCCGTTCACATAATTGACAATCGGTGGGGTAATATAAGCAGCTTGTCCTTCCCATCTAGGAATGTTCAATTTTTCATCCATCCAAACTTTATATAAATTATTTT
>CAZXYA010000135.1:0-18304 GCA_964644655.1 uncultured Saprospiraceae bacterium
GCAAAGATATAAACATCTTTACCGTAGGGAAATATGTACTTTAAAGGATGCTTACCTTTCAATTCATCATTAATTAAATTATTTTTTGGATGTTTATAACGGGCTATTTCCAAGATATTAATAATAGATTTATAACTCTCATACACATACTCACGATTCAGATACTCGGATGGTGTAGTAACTTCGTTAGGATTTTCGTATGCTTTGTTTGCTTTCTGTATTTGTTGACTCCAAACATCCAATGAGCGAGATTGTGTATCTTCAGTAGCCAAAACATTTTCCAAAAATTTTTTGATATTTGGTATTTGAGCTCTGGTAGCTAAAATCGTATATACCAATTCTGCTAATGATGTCCTTACTTTTCTAGATTCGTCTAAAATCTGAATATGTCCACTAGGAGCATTAAATAAAAACAATTTCTTTAATGGTTCAATATTGTAAACGTATAGATTGTTATATGAAAAAATGCTTACTAATTCATGGCTAATTTTTCGATATAATTTTTTTGATATTAGTACACTTCTATTTTTTTCAAATTTGGTATAAACCTTTGTTAATACTTCAAAATTGATTCTTATCTTCTCTTCCTCCTTCGCACTTCTATGAACCTTTTTAATGTCAGCTATAGACTTTTCAAACCCCTTATATACTTCATTGGTTTTATTTAAAAAAGACGGAGAGTTACCTCCGTCAATAATCAATCTTTGATAATCAGATACAAATTTTTCTATTGATTCTGTCGTAATTTTTCCCTTCTTTAAATATTCTTTAAACTCATCGTATCCCGCTGGGTTATCCTCTAGAAATTTTAGAAAACCTCTATTGGATTTTCCATTTTTTTTTGAAAACAATACAGATAGTTCTCTGCTTGTCGAAGAAAGCGCATTATTGATTGCTAATTTTTCAGGACTAATAACATCAATCATACTATTTAGCATGATTTGATAACCATCTTCCTGTTCGTCGAATGCAATAATGAATTTTCTTTTTGTATTTGAGTGAATTCTAATATAATCATCTATACGGTGTGTATTCCGTCGCACCCATTTTTGCCCAGTATCGTGAAAGTATGGTATTGTAGTTTCAATTTTTTTGTAAGTCAGCAATAATATTCCACTACGCTCTCTCAAAAGATATAATGGAAAAAATACTCCCATTAATTCTAGTAATTCGTTTGGATATTGTAACTCGCTGAAATTTGACCTTATAACTGTTTCTAAAAATTTCTCTATACTTTTATTGATTATTCTAGTAACCTTTTCTCGTTCTTGTTTTTGAAAATCTTCATCCTCAAACGGAAATTTTTCAAAGTAGTTTAGCCTTTGTATCAAACCTCTAGTAGTTTTCAGAGGTTGTTTTAATGTATCAAAGCTTTCTTCGGTGTAAAGTTCTTTCAAGTCTTTCCAGAATGATTTATTGTTAAGTAGACTATCAGTCCACAAATCATATTTTGTTAGATACTTATCAGAAAATTTTGATTTTAAAGAGTATAAAGTATAAACAGGAAAATTCTGATTCGCTCTCATTAACTTTAAAGGTACCTCTAAATGTTCTCTGAGTGGAGCTACATATATCGCAATTGTATGTAGTTTAGGATAGGCTTTAAATGTCTCGTAAGCAGCATTAAAAAATTGAAATGATTTTCCAGAGCCTGTTCCAAAATTGATAAGTTTAAGTTGAGGCGTGTTCTGCTGAATAGCTGACTCAATTGGTTTGGAATATGAGTCGAAGATTTCTGACCGAAGTTTGTCTAAGCCTTTAAGCGTTTCTTCCATATTAGAAAATGGGGTTTAATTAAACGGAATTAGTGGTAATCAAAAAGAATTTGATTACTAGTTTTTATTGAGCAAGCCAAACAGAAAAAGGCAGGAAATTAAATAGAATAGTTTGGTAAGAAATGACATTTTCTTACCTTTGTGTTATAACAAAAAATCTTTCCCGCCAGATGCTGATTAATTCTGTGTCTGGCTTTTTTATTTTCAACAAAAATAAAGGTATTTTAGCTTATAAAAAACAAAAAGTTTTCAACGTATTGTTAATAACTTTGCTATTTACTTTATTTTTGCGTACAAAAAAATTGGTTCTCTCTCTCATATTTCAAAATAACATAATTAAAGCGACAAATCCAAATTAAACATTTATTTTGTCACTATTTTTTTAATTCCATTTCATCCAATTATTTCCCACAATAGTGAATAATGTAAATGCAACTACAAACTTTTCCTAATCGTCTTAAATCAGCACGGCAATTAAGAGGGCTTTCATTGAGAGAATTATCAACCAAATTAGATAATAAAATAAGCCGTCAATTAATAAGTAAGTATGAGAATGGAGTGACAGCACCTAACTCTAAGAATCTGGCACTATTATGTGAAGCCCTAGAATTATCTTTAGATTACTTCGAGCGGCCTATCATAGCATTTCAAGAGATAGAATTTAGAGATTCTGAACAAATCCCCATAAAACAACGTCAACAAACAGAAGCCAAAGCAGAAGAATTCTTAGGTCGTATCTTAGAATTAGAAAATTTACTAGGAGCAGATATTATACTAGAAAAGCCATTTACTAATAGAATAATTAAGACTTATAAAGATGTAGAAGAAGCGACAATTAATTTAAGAGAAAAATGGGAATTAGGAGAAAGCCCCATACTAAATGTCGTAAAGTTACTAGAAGAAAAAGGGATAAAAATCTGTGAAGTAGATACTTTAGATAATTTTAGTGGAATGGTAGCTAGAACTGAAGAAGGTGTATACGTTATGGTCTTGAATAAAAATAAAGGCGTATCAATTGATCGAAAAAGATTTACGGCGCTTTATGAATTAGCACATGTATTATTACATTTTGACCAAGATTTAGAGGAGAAAACAAAGAAAATTTATTGTTATTATTTTGCCAAAGCAATACTTTTCCCTAAAGATAAGGTAAAATTAGAATTCGGTGGATTTCGTAAACATATTCCTATCAATGAATTAATCCTTGCAAAAGAACAATATGGAATTTCTATTCAAGCTATTTTACATCGCTTAAGAGATTTAGAAATTATTACAGAACATCACTATACTTTGCAACGAAAATTAATCAATGAAAAGGGTTGGAAAAAAATAGAACCAGGAAAGTTTTACGGAAAAGAACAACCTTCTAGAATGAAACAACTAATCTTTCGAGGAATTTCAGAAGGAATTATTTCAGAAAGTAAAGCGGCGGAATTGTCAGGTCTTCTTCCTCATGAATTTCAACAACTACTAACATTACCTCAATAACCTATAAATTCACTTGATTTTTTCTAACAATACATTAGATAATCGTCCATAACTCATTTTTTTTCATAGTTATGGACGACTATTCCTATTCTCTCCACCAATACTAAAACACCAAATTCATTAACTTTAACAATCCTACCAAAAAATTAGTCAAAATTGCTAATTTTTAGCTAATTTTGTAAAACCAACCAATTGAAGCATTATTTGTACCAATATTTAGGCACACCACTTTAACATCAATCATTAGCAGGTAAGACCGTTCACCGTGAACCGTATACCGTCAACCATTTAAATAATGAAACCACTTAATCCAACTCCAAGAATATTAATGGGTCCTGGTCCATCCGACGCCCACCCAAGAGTCCTAAAAGCCATGGCAACGCCCCTAATCGGTCACTTAGACCCAGAATTTGTGGGCATTATGGATGAAGTCAAAAGCATGGTCCAACAGACTTTTTTAACGAAGAATCATTTGACTTTTGTAGTGTCCGCACCAGGAAGTGCAGGGATGGAAACTTGTTTGGTCAATTTATTAGAACAAGGGGACGAATGCATTATTTGTATCAATGGAGTCTTTGGTGGTCGAATGGCAGAGATTGCCGATAGATGCGGGGCAACAGTACATAAAGTAGAAACAGAATGGGGAAAGGTAATTACCCCAGCGCAGGTCAAAAAAGCCTTAAAAAAATGTCCAAAACCTAAATTAGTGGCATTGGTGCATGCCGAAACTTCTACAGGTGCTTTGCAGCCCATCAAAGAAATTAGTGATTTGGTACATAATGCAGGTGGATTATTAATGGTCGATGCAGTAACCTCTTATTGTGGCGTAGAATTACGAGTAGATGATTGGAATATTGATGCCATTTATACAGGAACTCAGAAAAATTTATCGGCGCCTCCTGGGCTTTCTCCTGTTAGTTTTTCAGCCGCAGCAGTAAAAGCTTTAGAAAATAGGAAGACAAAAGTACAAAGCTGGTTTTTGGATTTGAGTTTGGTGAAAAACTATTGGGCTGGGGCAAAACGAGCTTATCATCATACCGCACCTGTTTCTTCGGTTTTTGCACTAAGAGAAGCATTGGCTATTGTCATGGAAGAAGGCTTGGAAAATCGTTGGGAACGGCATCAAACCGTCCATAAATATTTGAAAAAAGAATTAGAGAGTTTAGGCTTTTCTTATTTAGTACAAAAGAAATATCGACTGCCTAATTTGAATGCGGTTTATTTACCAAAAGGGGTGGATGAAGCAAAAATTAGAAAGGCTTTGTTACTAGATTATAATATTGAAGTGGGAGGTGGTTTAGGGGCTTTTGCTGGTAAGATTTGGCGAATTGGGATTATGGGAGAGAGTTGTACTAAGAATCATGTGAATTGTTTAGTTGGCGCTTTAAAGGAGTTGTTATAATTGATTTTTGACACGGAAGGACACGGTTTGAAAATATGACTTTTTATGTTTTAAATCTAGTAAGGAAAACATAATACTTCTTAACCTAAAACCGTGTCCCTCCGTGTCAAAAAATAAAACATACAAAAATGAAATTAGAACATATCGGTATAGCTGTAAAAGATTTAAAAGCTAGTAACGCCTTATTCAAAAGTCTTTTCGGTAAGCGCCATTACAAAATAGAAGAAGTAGAATCAGAATTTGTTAAAACGTCGTTCTTTAAAACAGGGTCTTCTAAAATCGAATTATTAGAAGCGTCCGACCCAAATAGTGCCATTGCCAAATTTATCGAAAAGAAAGGCGAAGGCATTCACCATATCGCTTTTGAAGTCAAAGACATTCGAGCCGAAATGGACCGCTTGGCAGCAGAAGGTTTTAAGATTTTAAATAAAGAACCGAAGCGTGGGGCAGATAACAAATTAGTTTGTTTTGTGCATCCTAAGACAGCGAATGGGGTTTTGGTGGAATTGTGTCAAACGATAAAAGAATAAGAAATTTTTAATTTATAATTTTCAATTTTCAATTTTCAAAACGCTATTTGCAAATGACTATTGACCATTGATCAATGACTAATAATCATGTCCGCAAAAAAAGAAATCTTAGATAAAAAAATAACGGAAGCCCATTTAGGTGGTGGTCAAGTCAGAATTGACAAACAACACAAAAAAGGTAAATTAACCGCTAGAGAACGCATTCATTTTCTATTAGATAAAGGTTCTTTCGAAGAAATTGGCATTTTGGTCACCCACCGAACGACCGATTTTGGGATGGAAAAGGAGCTATATTACGGAGATGGTGTAGTGACAGGTTATGGCACAGTTAACGGTCGATTGGTCTATGTATTTGCGCAAGATTTTACGGTTTTTGGTGGGGCTTTATCAGAAACCCATGCAGAGAAGATTTGCAAAATCATGGATTTAGCAGTTAAAGTAGGGGCACCAGTTATTGGTTTAAATGATAGTGGTGGGGCGAGAATTCAAGAAGGCGTGCGGTCATTAGGAGGTTATGCGGATATTTTTTATCGCAATGTGACTTCTTCTGGAGTAGTACCACAGATTTCAGCTATTATGGGACCATGTGCTGGTGGGGCGGTTTATTCGCCAGCTATGACGGATTTTACCATTATGGTCGAAAACTCTAGTTATATGTTTGTAACGGGACCGAATGTGGTCAAAACGGTGACCAATGAAGAAGTAACTTCTGGGGAATTAGGGGGCGCAAGTGCGCATTCGACCAAATCAGGAGTGACGCATTTAACGGCTGTCAATGATATTGATTGTTTGAATCAAATCAAGCAGTTGATTAGCTATATGCCGCAAAACTGTGAAGACCAACCTACTAAATTGCCTTACGATATTGGCGATGAAATTCGAGCCGAATTAGAAAGTATTGTGCCAGAAAATGCCAACCAACCTTATGATATTAGAGATGTTATTAATGGCATTATTGATAAAGAAACTTTCTTTGAAATTCATAAAGACTTTGCGGAAAACATAGTGGTCGGTTTTGCTAGAATAGCAGGGCGTAGTATTGGTATTGTTGCTAACCAGCCGATGTATTTAGCAGGGGTTTTAGATGTAAATAGTTCCAGAAAAGCGGCTCGATTTACCCGTTTTTGCGATTGTTTTAATATCCCACTATTGGTCTTAGTAGATGTCCCAGGATTTTTGCCAGGCACCGACCAAGAATGGAATGGGATTATTACCAATGGTGCTAAATTATTATATGCCTTGAGTGAAGCCACGGTGCCTAGAATTTCGGTAATTACTCGAAAAGCTTATGGCGGTGCTTATGATGTCATGAACTCTAAGCATATTGGGGCTGATATGAATTTTTCTTGGCCTTCGGCGGAAATTGCAGTAATGGGTGCAAAGGGCGCTAGTGAGATTATTTTTAGAAAAGAAATCAAAGCAGCCGATGACCCTGCGGCTAAATTAGCGGAAAAAGAAGCAGAATATGCGGCTAAATTTGCCAATCCATATCGAGCAGCTCGACGTGGATTTATTGATGAAGTGATTTATCCTAAAAATACTCGTCGGAAATTGATTAAGGCTTTTGCTATGTTGGAGAATAAGGCGGTGAGTTTACCTAAGAAGAAGCATGGGAATATTCCGCTTTAATTATCAAGATTAAAATATTTGCGTAAATGTTTAACCAATTTGTATACCCTAGTATATGGGCAGGCATAAGCTGGATTTATGCCATTATGCATTTCATCTAACTTTTCTGCCCATTCAATAGCCTGTAACACATTACATTCTTTGAATAAAAATTCTACTACTTCTTTGTTATTTTTAGCATACTTAAACCCTAGTCTTTTTGATAGAATTTTTGCATAATCGCTTCGATGAAGTGCACTTTGTAAAAAATCAAAATGCAAAACATATCATAATTCAAAAGATTGATTAGAGTGAGCACTTTCAATCCCATTTTCCTCAGCAAATTTAATTGCTTGATGATATCTTTCTGGAGGAAAATCATCTTTATCATAAACTGCCCAAACTTCATCAAAGTTGGGTAATGAAATATTCTTTACTCGCTCCTCTTTTAATGAAAAAGCCTTCTTAACAATATTAATAGTGTTATCTCCTTCACCCGTTATAACAAAAGTATCAAGTTGTTTTTTATGTAGAAAGTTTTTATAATGATTAAAATAGATAGGTTCTGTTCTTTCTCCTTCACAAACAATTAAGAAGTATTTTATTTCTTCCACCTCATCAATAGGCTTAGAAGAATGAACAGTTTTAGCCTCTAATTCTTTCAAAAAATCTTGGAATACTCCCCTTCTTTTTTTTCTTTTACTCATTACTCAATAAGTTTTCTAGGTCCCCAATAAATGGTATTGCCCCATATCTACCTTCTAAATAATTCTTATGGTAGGGAGTATCTTTTCTTACTTTAAACTCTACTAAAGAAGTAGCTTTAGTAGCTCCTCTTTTATCTTTCTCAATAAAATATATTTGGTCTCTTCTTAATAATTTCCTGTCTAATAATGCGGTATCATGACTAGCAACTAGTAGTTGAGCATTGTTTTCAATCTTTTCTGAATTAAATAATTTTAAAATTGTTTTAGATAATAAAGTATGTAATCTAGCATCAAATTCATCAATAATAACCAGTTTACCATTATTAATTGCATCTACAAATAATCCTATTAAATTAAAATACTTTTTAGTGCCTTCTGATTCTGATTCGTCTAATAAAAAGGGCACTTTACCTGTAATCTCATCTTTATCATTATATTTATCATGTACAGTAAAAATAGCGGTTTGCGTGTGTTCTTTAAATTTTTCTTTAAATGTATCTTCCAACTCTTTTGGTACTTTCTTAATTACATCTTCTAGTTTAATAGGAATATCTACTATTTCTATTCTATTAATTCCGAGATCGGCTTTTTGAATAAAACCATTGATTAGTTCTGTATATTTTTTGTTTTTTAATAGCTCTATCGTAAATTTTCGATAATTTTCATCAGCCAAACCGTGAATCGTATATATGCTTTTAAACCATTTGTTTATTTGTTCTGCCTTTTCAACATTCCATTGAGATGCTACAGAAATAAATAAAGCATTCTTCCGTGTTCTCTTTTCCAATCCTTCACCATTCTTAAATCTTTTCAAATCAATTTCTATTTCTTGCCCTATCCTTAAAAATACAGGGTATTCCTTAGTGGCTTTTGCCTCTAACAACCATTCTCTATGTACTTTCTTTTTGTCTGCTTCAAAACCATATCGATACCTTTTTTTTCCAATAAAAAAAGATACTTCAAAAAAACTAGGTTTCTTTGAAGAGGATTCTCGCAATTCAAAAGGTTCTGTATTAATCTCCTCATTTCCTTGTCGCTCTGTTGCTGAATTAATAATAAACCACCTCATAAAGACAAGTCCCTGTAAAATTTTTGATTTTCCACTTGCATTATGCCCGTATAATAAAATTGATTTTAGAAGTGTTTTTTTTCCATTATCAATAACATTAGAATTGGCATGTTCTCCTATTGAAGCTGTATTAAAATTAAGTGTAACCTCATCATTGATTGACTTAAAATTAGATATTTTGAAATAAATTATCATTTTATGTGACTTTTTCACAAATAACGCTAATTTTAACAAAAAAAGTATTCTAAATCATAAAAAACAATCTTTTATTTTTTCTAAAATAATGGAATCGACCTTCCAATTAGTAAATCTAATAATCAATCAACTTATATTCAAGAATCTAAATTTTCACCTTCCAACCAACCTCATAATTCCGCAAGGGCAGCGGAAACTGCGCAATCACCTGATAATTCACCCCAAAAATATTATTGAATTTCACAAAAGCATTACCCCTTAATTTTTTAATTTTAAAATTTCGATAGACATATAAATGGTCTAGATGGTAAGCAGACAAAAAGTCAGAATTATCGACTAAGGTATAAACCTTTCCTGTGAATTGATGATAAAAAGCCAAGGTCCAATCTTTATATGTTGCTCGTAAGGTAGCATTCCATTTATGCTTTGGTACATATATTAATTGTTTGCCAACAGAAGCATCATTGGCCCCTAGGCCTGCTCGATTTTGCGAAAGTGTCCAATCATATTGTGCGGAAAAATAAAAATTGATCTCCTTTATCTGTTGTTCCCATTTAAGGGTATTTTCCACTCCCCTACTCCATACTTTTAATAAATTACTCGGTCGCCAAATGCCCCCTTCTGGTTGCCACAATATCCAATTATCAATGCTTCGATTATAGGCAGTTGCCGCAAAGTTCCATTGCGAACTAATGGTATAATCAACGCCTATTTCTTGATTCCATCCGCTTTCAGATAATAAATCTTGTCGCCCTAGCAAGGACCAAAAAAGATCATTAAAGGTCGGTACTCGATAACTTTTTGCCACCGTTCCTTTCAGCAATAAACTAGGATGGAGTTGTCCTGTAAATCCTACCGACGGAATAAAAGGAGTTGCTGCTCCATCTACCCATTCTTGGCGAATAGACAATTGTGTTTGCCAATTATTATTGGCACTTGTCCAATGATACATCGCAAAAAGGGCCGTTCGATTTTGCCTAGGTTGTCGATTATCGAAGCCTGTGGAATTGGCTTTCAAATAGGCATAGTTAGCACCTACGTTAATGGATTGTTGTTTACTAAAGGTCTTTGTCCATTCCGCTTCACTCCGACTGGTCCAAGTTCGACTTCGAGAATCTATCCCTGCAATGTCATCTTGAAAAAATAATCGTTCATAAAATAAACCACTCCGAATTTGAAGAATGGAATGGTTTCCAACATATTTCCAATTTAGCGTTGTTCTTACCGATTCATCTGCTTGTTCTGCCACACTTGTTCTTTGCACTAAGTTGGGTGGTAAATTTCTATTTGCGGTTTGGTACCAAATATTTGCCTCTAGTTGTTGTTTGTTCTTTATTTTAAATCCATTTTTTTGTAAAATGCCCCATTTATTAATTTCCGAATGGCTTAATCTGTCCGATTGTCCATTTCTTATCGGGAAATCATTTCTACCTGTTTCATAAAATATCTTGGTGGTATTCGTAAATTTTTCATTGCTATAACTTGTGCCAATCCCATTAAAAAAATTACCAAAACTCCCTGTTTTACTCTCCCACACATTTTTCCAGCCTTGATTAAATTGGTTTTTATTATTTAAAATAATCGAACCACCAATGGCGCCACTTCCCCAAGCGGTACTATTACTCCCGTATTCTACACCAATTTCATCAATAAAAAAAGTAGGAATCAAGGAAAAATCGGTTTGCCCCAACATCGGGCTATTGATATTAAATCCATTCCAAATCACAGCGGTCTGACTGGCACTTGCGCCTCTAATTGCGGTAGTCGCTAAGCGACCAGGTCCATAATTTTTAATAAAAATAGAGGTATTTAAACTTAAGGCTTCGCCTAAATTTTGAGCGGTGGTGGATAATTTTTGAAAGGTATTAAACGTGATTCTTTTTTTCCCTGTTTGGAAAGATTGTAAGCGAGGCGCTCTGATTTCTATGGTTTGAAATTGGAGGGTCGTGTCAATTGATTGGGTATATCCTATTTTAAAAAATAAAAAAAAAAGGAGAAAAGTCAGTCCAAAATCTCGCATATATAATAAAGCTATTTTTTAGTACTTTCCAGTAAAGCAATCATTTCTTCTAGGTCTAAAATGATTTCTTCTTTATCTTTTTTAGTCAATTTTGTAGACTCAATACCTGTTTTCAGCATAACTAAAGACTCATCTAACTTCTTTATTTCTTTTTTAACATTTATTTTTATTTGCTCCATTTTACTATTTTTAAAGTCATTGCTTTTTTAATTGATCTAATAAAGATTATCAGAAAAAAGATTGTAGATGCGCGCACGCGTTATTATAATATTTTTTTCCGAATAATCTTTAATAATACTTTCAAAAATTCAAGTCTATCATCAATATAATCCTTATGGCCCTGGTATCCTAATTCTTTTCAAAAGCCTCTTTATATTTAACAGCTAAAGTAATCTGGTCTTTTGTTACTTTAATCCTTTGTTTTAATTCTTTTTGGGTCATACTCATATTTGCAAAATAACCTCCCTCTAATAATTAATTTTTGTGCGTAGCTTTCTCAAAAATACAGTTTCTAAAAGTAGAAAACTGTTAAAATCATGTTTATTTTACTAAAGTCATCGTTTGCCGATATACTTCAGTCGTCTCATCTATTAGTTCCACTTCTATCATCACTACAAACACCGCAGGTAACATTTTTTGTCCATTAAATTGACCATCCCAACCAATCGAAGATTCATTTGGCAAAACATTATTTACCTGATACATTAGTCTACCTTCAAAATCAAATATTTGAAATTGATTGATCTGCTTAACTGAATTATTGGTAAAAACTTGATAAATATCATTGATGCCATCTTCATTCGGGCTAAAAATATTGGGTATAAAAACAGGGCGTTCTTTTCTTAGCTGAACAAAACTTGATGCGCTTACCCTACAACCATTTGCATCATAAGCGGTCAAGGTATATAGTCCATCTTGTGTTGGAACGGTTTGGATAGTCGAACAATCCGTACAAACTAAAGGCTCCGTTGCCGACCATTCAAAGCGAGTAATGTCAAAATTAGCTTTGGGAATTAAAATTAAACTATCGCCTAAGGCTAAATTTTGATTCTCTCCCACAGTCAATTCGTTAGCTGTTGCTATTGGAATAGTTATCTCTGTACTTGCTTGACAATCATTTTCGTCTTGGACAAATAATTCATATGCTCCTTGAGGTAAATCCGCTATAATAAATGGCAATTGGTTAATGGGTTGAAAAAAGTTGCCATCTAAAGAATATTCTACTGAACCATTGGCATTCGGTAAATTGTTGATGACCAATTGACCCGCATTACTTTCTAAACAACTTTGATTCATTGCCTCTACTTCTATCGCCAATGCTTCATTAGCGGATAATTGAAAAATAGAAGACTGCCTACAATTATTGGCGTCCATCACCGTCACTTCATAATTGCCGCTGGCTAAACGCTCTCGATTTTGAGTAACCTCACCTCCATCCCAAAGGTAAGTATAAGGTGCTTTTCCGCCAGTTACCTCCAAATCTATACTACCATCTGTTTCTCCTACACAACTAATAGCAAAACCATTATAATCTGACAATTGTGCATTAATAGCTACAGGGAGTGATTGAGTAAGACTTAACTGCTGAGTACTTTGTGTCCCGCTTTCATTAATAATGATTATTGAATATTGGCCAATGGGAATATTTTCTAATACCGTTTTGACATTTAAGAGTTGCCCACTTTGCAAGGTATCTTGAAAAAAGTCATCCAATAAATAATAAGTAAAAGGGGGCATCCCTCTGGTAATCGTTAGTCGAATTGTACCTACTATTTCTTCCGAACAAATCGTATCCGCAATAATTGAAAACCCAATTTGACAATCATTAATAGACATTAAATTAGTAGTAGTCGTAACCACACTATCACAACCAAATTGATTGGTAAAAACTTGACTAATCGTTCCAGTATCTTCTGGATTACAAGTTGCTTCAGTAAAACTAATTGCCTGACTAGGGTTTAAATTAGTGGTGATTATCACTAAGCTATCACATAAAAATTGATTGGTAAATAGAAAAGAATCAATACCAACTGCTACTTGTTCACAAGTTGTCTGAGTTAATTTAGTAGGTTTAGAAGCGCTGGAAATGGTTTCGGTAATAATTAGGCTATCACAGCCCATAATCGTTTGAGCAATTATAGTATCTATCCCAATTCCTATTGGATTACAAGTAAAATTAGTGGTGGTGGATTGAGGTAATTTTTCTTCTAATATAGTCGTTATTATTAATAAGCTATCACAACCAAATTGGTTCACAAAAACCGTTTCTTCCATGCCAACTTCGGTAGTATGACAGCTAATAATTGTTTGATAAGTTGTATCGCTAGGCAATAAGTCAACAGTTGTGATAATCAAGCTATCGCAGCCAAATACATTAGATAACATGGTCTGAAACATTCCTTCTTCGATAGGATTGCAAGTAGTTTCCGTTAAAAGAGTTGTATCTTTTCGAGCCAATTCAAAGGTTCTAAGTATTATATCATTACAGCCATTTTCATTTCTTTCTTCTAGTGTAAACATACCAGTATCCATTACCTCACAAGTAATTCTAGTTTCTAAAATCGTGTCTTGCTCCAATACTGTAATTTCTATTTCGGCTATTGCACTACACCCTGTTTCATCTTGAACTGTTACGGCATAGTTTCCTGTTTCATAAACCATAGTCGTACTAAGACTATCCCCATTCGACCAGAAATATTGAGCATAAGTTTCCATGACAACTAAAGTCGTAGAATCTTGCGCACAAATTGTTGTATTAGCAGTTTCAATAGTGACTCCTAGCGAATCAGGTTTAGTTATCGTAACAGCCGTACTGTCAATACAACCGATAGCATCTGTGACTGTAACTTCATATAGTCCTGCCGATAATTGGGTTAAATTTTGTTGCCCATTATAAACGGTATCTGACCAATTAATGGTAAGTGGTAAATTATCCATTGGAATCGTGAGCGAAATAGTACCATTCAAAGAATCAAAACAGGTCGCATCGGTATGCAAACTGCTGATAGTAAAATCGCATTGTGGCGCTTCAATTGTAAAATTACAGGTACTGTTGCAAGCATTATCATCTATCACTTCCACTACATAATCTCCAGCGGATAGGTTTGTAAAAGTTACTACCCCATCTAAAGAAATAATGTTATTAAAATCTGCATCCACTAACTGCACATTATAAGGAGGAATTCCACCAAAAATAATCATTTCTGCTATTCCATCGCTACCATCGACCATACTAACTTGTTGATCTACTTTACATTCAAGATCTAGTCGAACTGGGCTTGGCAAAATAATATCTGTAAAAACTTGGGTACATTGATTCGAGTCTTTAACGGTCAACGTGTAGATTCCTCCTGTCAAGTTTGTGAAAATAGGTCTGTTTTGAAAAGTATCTTGGTCTAATTGATAAGTATAGGGCGCTATTCCACCAGCAACTACCACCCTTAATTGCCCATCATTTCCTCCTTCACAAAGGGCTATTTCAGGAATGACTTGTTCTAAAATAATAGCCTCCGTAGTAGGAATGGTTACAGACTTTGTAGCCATGCAATCTCCTGACTGTGCATAGGCTAGATAATCCCCAGCAGGTAACCCCGAAAATATATGATTATCCCCATAATTGATGCCATCTATACTATAGACTACCGCTTCTGTTCGATTGGTCACAATCGTAATCTGCCCATTTTCATCTCCTGCACAGGATACAGCTCTAGGGACGGCAAAAACAATTTCAAAATCAACTACCGTTTCAAAATTAACCGAATCTATTGCTTCACACCCCTCGTTATCCTTCGTTGTAATAATATAGGATTGCAGCGCTAATTCTTGAAAAATATTATCCGTTATAAATTCGTCATTCCCTAGACTAAATTCATAAGGCCCAATACCATTCAATGGGTTAATATTAATGCTGCCTCTGGGTGCTTCTTCACAAGAAACAGTTCTCGAAATTTCTGTCCTCAAGGTCCGTTCGACTGGAATCGTAATATTAAAAGGAATTCGGCAATCAAAATCAAAATCTCGTATAACCAATTCATGGTTTCCACTCGCTAATGGTCTATTTGGATTAAACACCAAAGGAAATCCATCGCTGGCTCTTAGTATATCAATGCCTACATTATCCGATCCGCCTGCCAACTCTATGCTAATGCCTCCATCAATCACGCCTTCACAAGTAGCAGAGAATATTTCATAATTTTCTATCCTTATATCAGAACCTCCTAATATCTCTTGTTGAAATGATTTTTCACAACCACTTGCATCTCTAATAATAATATCAAAAATACCTTCCGCTAGATTGGAATAAATCGTTCTACTCGTAAAAGAACTGCCATCAAAACTAATTTGATAAGGCGCTGCTCCACCCTGTGGGGCTAAAATAATTTGACTACCATCGCCCTCTCCTTGGCAAGCGGCTTGAGATACTCGACTATTGCGTAAATCAAAGTTAGTTCCTGCCCCTATTGTTACGCTTTGTTGATTACCGCAACCACTATTATCTTGGACTTGCAATAAGTAATCTCCTGGCACTAAGTCTGTAAAACGGTTACTTTGTTGAAAAGCATTACCATCTATCGCATAAGTTAATCCGCTTCCACTAGCCGCTAAGGTGACTATTCCATCTCCAAGCCCTTCACAAGATTCAGGTGTTATATCAGTTGTTAAGGGAATTGTTACGATTCCTTCTATTTCAACTGGTTTTATGGTACTACAGCCATTATTATCTGTTATCGTCACCTGATAATTGCCTGCTCCAACACCATTAATGACATTAGTCGTGCTAGTGCCTGTTTCCCAAGCATAAGAAAATCCACCAGAACCACCACTAGGATTAATCGTAAAACTGCCATCTTTTTTTGGGAGACAACTAACCGCTTGAATATTTGAAATCGTCGCATTAATGGCAGGGGATTGCCCGTTAATCGTTTTGGTTGCTATCGCCTCACAGCCTTCCGCAGACGTTACTGTAACCATATAAGTGCCTGGTGTGCTGATCATTGCACTACTAGTCGTTGCTCCATTCGACCAATTATAAGTAGCAAATCCAGCAGTTGCGGTTAAGGTAATAGAAGGTCTTTCACATAGTGCATTATCCCCTGAAATTTCAACGACAGGAATCCCTGTTTCATGGCTACCTAAATTAGCAAAATTATTTGCACCAAGCGAAATCCATTCTGAACCTAAGCTCGTAAATCCGCAGCCTCCAGCAGTATTCCCTTTTTCGATACAGGTTTTTCTAATTAGGGTATTGTCTTTAGTGCTATTGCCATTATTTTCCCAAGCCGTTCCAGGGTCACAACCAATGGCTCCGATGATGTCAATAATAGTTCCGTTATGTCTCAATACAATAGCATCATCTCCATTATAATTCCCAAATTTAAAAGTCCCATCACTTATGGATAATACACCAAAATCAGACGCTGGCTGGCATAAGACAACCGTCTGAAAAGGAGCAAGGGTTGAAAAAGCAGCCCGCTCCCCTATCGTAAAAGGAGTTGTACTAGGTGTAGCACTTCCATTATTATAAAATTCAATGAAATAATCAGATAGGTTAACTGTATTGGTAGTGGGATTGTAAACTTCGAGGCATTTATTGCCTAAACCACTCTCTTTACTTTCTATGTATTCCGAAAAGAATAAATCAGTTTGCCCATAGCTATTTAAGCTCCACAGGAAAAAATATATTAAAAAATAGCTTGGTCTTATTAGACACAATGTGTTGTTCATGTTTTGTTGGAATCATTTGTTCAATACTCAAAAATACAAAACACCAGCCTTAATGTCCATTTTATCAGTAGAAATATTGGTATTTATTCCGCAAAGAGTCTAAGTAAAATTTAATTTTAAATTTTAAACCACCTTCGGCGGGAATTGAGGTTGAATTTGAGGTTGAGATTGAAATTTAAAAATTTATCAACATTTTACTGCTTCAAAAACCTGCCTAAAGCATCTTCAAAATTAGCTTTCATGGCAGGTACGTCAATCTTGCTGTACACTTTAATTTTTCGAGCTAAATTATCATGTGGCGTCATCACTTCTTTTTCTTCTGCTAACTCTGGGTAAGCCAAGGCTTCTAAAATAGCCACATCCCACATAATCCACTTTGTCTTTTCTTTATCGGTTGCTTGCCAGAATCGATCATAACTTTCCCAGCGGTTGATTAAATAATCACCAATGCCTCCTTTCCCTTTTAATAAAGTATCCATGACCGATTTCTCAAAAACTAGATGTTGGCTAGTCGTAGCGGTCATTACTCTAAAATCTAAATTAGACGCATTAATTAACGTATTCACCGCATTGGGATCATTATTGGTATTAAATTCCCGTTTGTTCCAAGTGTTGGTTTCCACATTATACCAAAAACCTAAATAATTAACGGATAGCTTAGGGATAATTTTTGGCTCGATTAAAATGGCAGAAGCAATGTTTGTACAAGGGCCTAAAATTACTATTTCTAATTTTTCTCCATCTGGGGTCGCCAAAGCTTGGTCAATAATAAATTTAGCCGCCTCAGAAGGCTGCGCCCTTTGTGCATTTACCATCGGAAAATTGGCACCTTGCGGAGCAGGAATAGCGGTTTTCTTCATCAATGCCAATATTTCCTCATTGAGTCTTTGGCTCTCCCCTACCGAATCATTGGGCGTTCTCGGATTGGTATGCCATTGTGCCGAAGTTAAGCCAACCACTTCCAATCTAGGTTCTAATAATGCCCAAGCAATCGCATATAAATCATCCACCTCATTCGCAGTATCTGCATCAATGATTACTCGAATGGGTTGGTTCGTTTGTTCGTTAGTAAAAAAATTGTCTGCTGGAAAAAAACTCGCTAAAAGCGCAAATTTTGTCGTATCTGTTAAAAAGGTTCTTCTTTGCATTTTTTAAAAGGTATATAGATTTAGAGGTGTAAAGGTACAAAGGTGTAAAGGTACAGAGGTTTAAGGGTAGGCTCTTTAGAATTAGAGTCAGGGGGATTGATTCTGCCAAAAAATCAGAAATCATAGTTCATAAATCATACATCTTAAATCTACTAAAAAAACGAGATGGATTTATGATGTAAGATTTCTGATTTATGATGTAAGATTTTCGGGAAATTTCATCCCCAATTCTGAACAATATCTTTACATCTCTATACCTTTTTTACACCTACTCAATCCTCAAAACTAAACAGTTATTTTTAGTGATTCTTACTTTTTATAACAAATGTCCTTTTCCTAACAAGTTAATAGTTGGTCTAATCTAGCATTTCTTGCTACTTTCGTGATATGGATTTAAAACAACGATTTCAGCAAACCTTTCCAACAGCTTTTTTTTTGGAAAAGAATATATCGGCGGTCAATGATTATTTAGCACAACAAGGTTGGTTACAAAAGAAGGAAACGGTTATTTCCCTAGAAAAACCGGGTGAAGGGAATATGAATTTAGTCTTGCGAGCCATTACCAATCAGCGGTCTTTTATTTTAAAACAAGCTCGACCTTGGGTAGAAAAATTTCCTCAAATTGATGCCCCTGTAGA